>NZ_PUFI01000014.1:5000-480020 GCF_004354645.1 Leuconostoc fallax
GGCGCAGGAAATTTGAGAGGAGCTGTCCTTAGTACGAGAGGACCGGGATGGACATACCGCTGGTGTACCAGTTGTTCTGCCAAGGGCATAGCTGGGTAGCTACGTATGGATGAGATAAACGCTGAAAGCATCTAAGTGTGAAACTCGCCTCGAGATGAGATTTCCCATTCGAAAGAAGTAAGACCCCTTAGAGAAGATGAGGTAGATAGGCTAGAAGTGGCAGCGCTGTGAAGTGTGAAGCGGACTAGTACTAATAGGTCGAGGACTTAACCAAAGCAAAGTCCAATGAGTGGTTCAAGAAAGAGAAAAGAATAAGTTACTATTTAGTTTTGAGTGTTGATCACTCAAGGTGTCGTATTGATAGCATAGAGGATACACCTGTACCCATTCCGAACACAGAAGTTAAGCTCTATAGCGCCAAAAGTAGTTGGAGGATCGCTTCCTGCGAGGATAGGACGATGCGATGCCGTACATAGCAATAAAGTAAAAGAGAGATTCTAATCGGAATTTCTCTTTTTGTATACCCTTCCATATACTTTGTTATGATAGTTTAGTATAATAGATATATGGATTTAAGGAGGGCAACAATCAATGATTACTTTATATTTTTCTCCTAGTTGCACCTCATGTCGTAAGGCTAGACAATGGCTAGAGAGTCATAATATGGCATATATTGGTCGTAATGTGGGAAAAGAACCACTGAAGGCGAGCGATATTAGAGCTATGTTACGTCTTACTGAAGATGGAACAGATGAAATTCTATCACGGCGTTCAAAGGTGTTCTCAAAATTAAATATTGACTTGGATAGTATTTCTACTAATTCACTTATAGAATTAATTGTTAAAAATCCTTCACTGTTAAAGCGTCCTGTTATTATGGACGATCGTCGTATACAAGTTGGCTATAATGAAGATGAAATTCGTCGTTTTTTGCCAAGAGAAGTTAGACAAAGAGAATTACTGAGAGCAACAGTAAAAGCTGATTTCAAGGATATAGGAAAAGCACTGATAGTGGAGGAAAGCTGACATATCAGCTTTTTTATTTATACAGTTTAAAATAATATTATGAAAGGTGGTGTTGATAATGGAAATGGAACGTATCAATGAAAACACAATTCGAGTAATGATAGAAAACGATGACTTAAAAGAACGTGGGATGACAGTAATGGACCTTTTAGGTAACCATGAAAATATCGAAAAATTCTTTTACAGTATTTTAGATGAAGTTGATACTAACCATGATTTTGAAGACGAACAGCAAGTCACTTTTCAAATATTACCCAACAAGAATGGCCTAGAATTGTTTATTTCTAAAGTTGATGAAGATACTGACGTTGAAGAATTATTTGGTAAAGTTATTGAAAATCATTCTAAATCTACAGAAGATACAGTGGATGAGGTGCCAGATAAGATTAAAGATGCATTAATTGGGAAAGACGCTGGTCATACAGAAAATGCACAGCAGGAACAAGCTAAGAGTGATATTGCGATTAAAGATGTCACTTTAGTTTTGAATAACTTTGAATCTGCAATTAGTCTTGCACATGAATATCAATTAGAAAATACAATATCGAGCTTAGTTTCATATAATCATAAATATTATTTAAACTTGGCATTTCCATCAGTAGAAATGAGCTTAGAGAAAAAGAGAGATATCATTTCAATGGCATTGGAGTTCGGGCGAGTCAGTCCAATTAGCTTTGATGTTTTACGTGAACACGGTAAAATAATTTTTGAGCGTACAGCTATTCAAAGATTAAATGAAATATTTTAAAAGCAGCCAAAATTAATTGGCTGCTTTTTCGTATGATACGTTAGAGGGACATACGAAAAATGTTTATTGCGATTGATGCCCATCATCATTATATACGAGCAGACCAAGCTAATAAAAAGGCACACTATTATTGCCCAGGTTGTCGAGAAAAGGTTGTTTTAAAAAATGGTGATGTTAAAAGAAATCATTTTGCTCATTTGATAGATACGCAATGTCATTCATTTACTGAAAATGAAAGCTTTGAACACTTAGTAGGTAAACTGGCCATTGCAGCATCACTAAAAAAGTATGGCGAGGTTTTATTAGAGAGTGTTATCCCAAATATTACGCAACGTCCTGATATTCTATTAAAAACCGTGAATAAGACTTATGCGTTTGAATATCAATGCAGTCCAATATCATGGCAAAGATACATGGAACGTAACGAAGGGTATATTTCTGAACATATTGAATACTATTGGATTTTAGGTGAAAAATACTTTTCGACTAAAACGGGACAACGAACGATGATGAAGTTTTTGAATCATAAAAAAATTTTATTCTATATACCAAAAATTCAAAAGTTTGTTCAATTTGAAAATTTTAGAAAATATGATTTTTCATCTATGCAGTACGATCAAATATTTCGAAATGAAATATTTGGACAAATAGTGGACAAAAAATTTAAGCAACAAAAATTACCTAGTTTGGGTAAACAGCTTATGAAGTTACAGTCATTAATTTTTGGGAAAAGAATTGATGTGAAATTAATAGCTTCGTTATATGAGCAACAATATCAGCTTATTCAGGCGCCGTGGTGGATACATCAAGGTGCGTTATTTGGATTACGTATTTCTAATTGGCAATGGCGTATATCCATCATTCTTTTACTGGCAAAGATTGGCGTACATAATTTTATTCAGCGTCGTCAATTCAATCAAAAATTAAAAAAATATTTTTACGACACACTTGATGATACTTACATCGATTATTGTATAAATCAGACATTGTATGAATTAGAAATAATAAATATAATTAATATTACAGAAAAGTATATTATCATTTTACATTTGCCTAAGTGGTATGATTCCTTAGAGGAAAAATTAGCGGAAACGCCGAAATAATGATAAAATGATGAATAATTATCATAAAGAGGTAGCAGGCATGGTTGAAGAAATACCAACAAGAAAAGAAGTACCTGAAGCGTTAACATGGGACTTACAGAAGATTTTTTATTCAGATGAAGAATGGGAAATTGAACTTAAACATATTAAAGAAGCAAGCCAAAATTTAACACAATTTGTCGGACATGTTGGAGAAAGTAGTCGAACATTACAAACGACATATGAGGCTATTTTAGCGGTTAATCGTAGTCTGGAAAAAGTATATGTCTATGCACATCAAAAATTTGATCAAGACACAAGTAACCAAAAGTATGCTGCTTATAATGATAGAGTGCAATCACTCTGGGCTGAAGTAAGCGCAGCAGAGGCATTTTTTGAACCTGAAGTATTGGCGTTACCTCAATCAACACTGCAAGAATATATGGATTCTAAATCATTAGCGCAATATCAGCATTATTTTGATACGCTTTTGAAACAAAAACCACATATACTATCGGCAGATCAAGAAGCTTTGTTAGCTGGGGCTAGCGATATATTTGGTGCTTCAGAACAAACATTCAGTGTTTTTGATAATGCAGATTTGACTTTTGGCCTTGTTCATGATGATAAGGGGCGTGAAATTCAGTTAACCAATGGTCTATATAGTCGATTATTAGAATCAAAGGATAGAGACGTGCGCCGTGAAGCGTTTGAAACACTGTATGATAGCTATATACGTTTCCAAAATACATTAGCTTCGACATTATCATCACATATTAAAGGGCACAATTATTTGGCCAAGGTACGTCAATATGATAATGCGCGCCAAGCGGCTGTATCAAGGAATCATATACCGGAATCAGTATTTACGACGTTAATCGACAGTGTCCATGATCACTTACCATTGTTGCATCGTTTCGTTACCTTGCGTAAGAAAGTGCTACAAGTTGAAGATGTACATTCTTATGATTTATACACACCTTTAGTTAAATCAGTTGATTTTGATGTGAATTTTGAAGAAGCAAAGGCAATTGTCTTAAGGGCCCTAGCACCATTGGGTGAAGACTATATTAAGGTTGTTAAGCAGGCCTTTGATGAGCGCTGGATAGATGTTGTGGAAAACAAGGGAAAGCGCTCTGGGGCTTATTCTGGGGGCGCTTATGATACTGTGCCATACATCCTACTTAATTGGCAAAATAATTTGAATAATGTATACACCTTAGCTCACGAAATGGGGCACAGTGTGCATTCGTATTTTACAAGAACAAATCAAGGTTACCACTATGGTGATTATCCAATATTTTTAGCAGAGATTGCATCGACAACCAACGAATCATTGCTGACAGACTATCTACTATCTACTAATGATGATCCTAATTTTAGAGCTTATGTACTCAATCAATACTTAGACGGATTCAAGGGAACAGTATTTAGACAAACACAATTTGCTGAATTTGAAGATTGGTTGCATCAAACTGCTGCGGCAGGTCAAGCATTGACAGCCGAAACACTTAGCGACTTTTATATGGCGCTGAACCAAAAATATTATGGTGCAGATTTATTTCCAGATGAAGAAATTGCCTATGAGTGGTCAAGAATACCGCATTTTTATTATGATTATTATGTTTATCAATATGCTACTGGAGAAGCAGCAGCTACAACATTAGCTGAGGGTATTTTGGAAAGTGATCAAGCTGAAGCGTATAAACAATTCTTAAAATCAGGAAGTTCGAAGTATCCTTTAGACGTTATGAAAGTCGCCGGTGTAGATATGAGTCAGAAAGATTATCTCAATCAAGCGTTTAATATTTTTGAACAAAGATTAAATGAATTAGAGCGATTATTGCTACAATAATGACAGGATGATTTAGAAGCCTGAGGAGGATTTTTTATGTTGGAACCACCACACGATTTATTGGAAAAAGCTAGGCAAACATTAAAGCATGCATATGTTCCTTATTCACATTTTCCAGTGGGAGCAGCGCTAAAATCTTCAAGTGGCACAATCTATACAGGTGTAAATATTGAAAATATATCTTTTGGTTTAACCAATTGTGCAGAACGTACAGCAATTTTTACAGCAATAGCTTCAGGGGAACGGGAGTTTGATGCATTGGTCATCATTGGTGAAACGAACGAACCCATCGCTCCTTGTGGTGCTTGTCGTCAAGTTATGGTGGAATTTTTTAAGCCTGATATGCCAATCTGGTTAACTAATACGGCAGGCAAAACTGTTCAAACAGATATTTCTCAATTGATGCCTGGTGCTTTTGATAGTCTGACATAATACTAAAATTGTTTGATAGTCATGTTAGGCTTAACATTTTTTAATAGATATTAGGGGTAGAAAGTATGGCACAAATTTATTTAGCGGCACCTTTCTTTAGTGATGAGCAAATTGATCGCGTTAAACGTGTGGAAGCAGCCTTGGATGCTAATCCTACAGTGACAGATTATTACTCACCACGACTTCATCAAGAAACAGAACATGAGCAGTTCACATCAAAGTGGGCAGCCGAAGTCTTTAAGCGAGATACACAAAATGTGACGAATGCAGATATACTACTATCTATCATTGATTATCGTGATAACGATGCAGACTCCGGTACTGCATTTGAACAGGGGATGGCCTGGGTACAACAAAAGCCGATTATTGTATTGAACGAGTTACAATTCCCAGTTAATCTCATGCTTTCAGAATCGCTCACAGCATATTTTACTGATGCTAAGCATCTTGTGACTTATGATTTTCATACAACACCTACTCATGCATTTACAGGAGAATTATTCTAATGAAAAAAATTCTAGTATTTAATGGTATTTCTCAAAAAGTAATTGATTATCTTGAAGGCGCTCATTTTGAAGTTGTTATCAATAGTCAAGACACTGATGAAGACTTTACACAATATGGTAAAGATCTTTATGGCATTATTGTGATGATGCACAAAATAGATGAAAAAATCATTCAAAAATTACCTAATTTAAAAATTATTGCGCGTTTTGGTGTTGGCTATGACAATGTTAATTTGGATGATGCAACAAAATATGGTGTGACGGTAACTAATGCACCGGGCGCTAATGCTGTGTCAGTAGCTGAAACGGCAGTAATGCATATGCTAATGGCAGGTAGATTATTCTATCAATATCATCAAAAGATGATCGGACAAGCAGATAATGATTTTCTAGCACAATATCGTGGACAAGAAATTACAAGTAAAACTGTTGGCATTATTGGCTTTGGAAATATTGGGCAAACAATTGCCCAATTGTTGTCAGGATTTAATGTGAATATTTTAGCGTATGCTAGACGTGATCGTGATGTGCCTAATGGGCGTATGGCATCATTAGATGAAATTTATCAACAGGCTGATTTTATTGTGTTGGCATTGCCAGCAACTGCTAATACTGTTGGTATGGTTAATCAAGATGCTTTTGATCAAATGAAATCAAACACTGTGTTAGTTAATATTGCCCGTGGATCTGTTATTGATGAACCTGCATTAATTGAGGCGCTAAAGGCTCATAAAATAGCCGGTGCGGGTCTAGATGTTACGGTACAAGAACCATTACCAGCTGATAGCGAATTATTGCAATTGCCTAATGTTTTTGTCACACCACATATTGCAGCCAATTCAAAAGAAGCACATGAAAATGTTGGTCTTTACGCAGCTGAAGAAATTGTTCGTCTTTTAACTGGGAAAGAAGTCCGATCACAAGTAAACTAAAAACGTTTAAGTTAAACTTAAACGTTTTTTATTTTGCATTGATGCATGTCATTCAATTTTTAGCATATATTAAATAGTGGCCGCTTACCAAGGCTTAATTATAAAAGCTACAATACCAAAAGTTAAAATACAAAGTATAGCGAGGCCCCATTGCCACTTAGGTAAATCATCATGATAGGTTGTCGAACGTGAAAATCCTTCAGAAAACCCATGAGAGGTCATTGCCTCTGCGAGATCACCTGACCATTGCAGTGCTGCTAATACGGATTTGAAATATAATTGTGGTTGCCAGAGATGATAAGTAACACCACGTAATTGGGCAGCATATCGGATTGTTTTGACTTGACGCCTGACGCGTGGTGATAGATTAAAAGCAGCCAGTAAGCCATAAGCAAATGTTGCTGATAGATGTAAATGTTGTGAAAGGCTTAATAATAGTTGTTTAACATTGACGGTTAAGGTAACAGCAGCTCCTAAACATAAATAAGCATATAGACGGGTACTATATATCCAAGCATTGTGCCAAACATCAGCAACACCAAAGGCGACAAATGACCACCAAGTACCAAGTGATAGAGGGAAAGCTACTAACAACATGGTTGCTAACATTTTAAATGATACCCGACAGTAGATTAAATAACCTAGACCAATCCAAGTAATAATGATATTGAGAATAACACTTTTAGCAAATGTTAATTGGAGACCAACACCAATCATGATAATAACTAGAATACTTGCATTAAGTTGTTTGGACATCTTGCTGTCCCCCTAATAATGTTAATTTCGTGTCACTCAAATGGATTTCATAGTCTATGAACGGTGTTACACCAAGCCGTTGATGTGAAATCATTAATACACTCAATTCTAAATCAGCCATGGTTTTTTTGATGAGTTGTAATACAACAGTTAAGGAAGTCATATCTAGGCCTGCCAAAGGTTCATCAAATAATAAAACAGGTTGCGCCATAATTAACATAACGAGAACCTGTAATTTCTTTTGTTGACCACCAGACAGCTGATAACTTACTTGTTGCGTGACATGCGCTAAATTCAATGCCTCAATTGCAGTTTGAATACGTTCATCGTTCCAATAATGGGGTGCTAAACTGTGTCGCTGAGAGATTTTGATTTCATCAGATACAGTAAGGGCGACAAATTGATCGGTACTCTTTTGAAATACCAAGCCCAATTGCTTTGCCCATTTCTTAATTTTAATTTTTTTAGTGGGTTGGTGGTCAAAATAAATGTGACCGTCATATTTTATTTGGTGTGCTAAAGCGTTAAATAAAGTTGATTTACCAACCCCATTATCGCCTGATAGTAAACCTAAACGGTTCAGTGGCAAAGCAAAATCATTTGCCTGCAACAATTGATGTTGACCGACAGATAGCGCTAATTGTTGCCAGCTCAAACGATAAGTATCGTTGAAATGATGATGAATTGATGATGCTGTCTCAACTTGCAGTAAATGATGTTTATCAATTTCAGCAATATTTTTGGTTGCAATATCCAATTCAAACAAGTGATCGACAATGTCATGATAACCTGTCCAATCATGATCAGATATAAAAATTGTTTTACCCTCATTTTTTTGCAATTCATGCAGGTCTTTTAGGATGGCTAATCGAGATGTAGCATCAACGTTAGCAAAGGGCTCATCTAACAAAATAATGTCACTATCCAAAGCAAGAACAGTAGCTAATGCTACGCGTTGTTGTTCACCACCGGAAAGTGTGATTAAATCACGCTCGAGTAATGGCTCTAAGCGTAAAGTAGCAATGACTTGATTCACACGTGGTGTAATTTCATTTACTGGCATCTGGATATTTTCAAGAGCAAAAATTAACTGCTCCTTAACTGTACGCATCGCAAACTGACGGCTAGGGTTTTGGAAAAGTAATGCCACACGTTTAGCGCGTTCAAAGGGTGCTAAGGTACTAATATCATGGTTATTTAATAATATTGTGCCGCCGGTAACATAGCCACCATATTTAGGATACAGACCAGCCATACTTTTTAGTAATGTTGATTTACCGCTACCAGAGGGACCAATGAGGAGATTGAAGGTACTGGGTTTTGGAGATAGCGTGATATCATTTAAAATATTCGGTTGATTGGATTCATAAGCAAAGCTTAGATGATTAACAGCTAATGTTGTCATAATGATTTAGTGCTTTAATAGATTCGTTTTGGCAACAAGCTGACTGATCCAATACACAAGAATTCCAGCAAAGAAACCAATCGAAATGAAACGAATAATGAATAATGTCACAATCATGCCAAAATGATAAGCACTGTAACCACTTTGAAACCAATCCCAGCCAAATGTCACAATTGTTGCCATAATACTAGATAGCAGCAATCCAAGTTTTGACCAATTCTTATAACCAGTCATCGCAAATCCAAGTTCGTTACCAATACCTTGTACAAAACCAGCAATCAAATTAGCAGCACCCCAACTTGAAAATAGCATCATTTCAACAGCCGCAGCTAAAATTTCAGCAATAACAGTGGCACCGATTCTTTTTAACAAGACACCAGCTAATGGACCGGCCATTAACCAAACACCAATAGTTAAATCATTAGCATATGGTTTTAATGGTGTTGCGGCTATTGCGTAGTAGGCAAAGCTCCAAAGTTGATAAATCACACCAAAGAATATTGCGATAATCGCTAGAAAAATAACGTCTCGTAAGCTCCAAGTGTGCTTACTTTCTGATACAGTTTGCATAAAACAAACCTCCATTTATAATATTGGAGAATCAAAGAGCCTTTGTCTCTTGATATATAAAATACCCGACACACATGTTAGTGTACCGGGTATTGTCTACTTATCTTACGAGTAAACAAACTAAGCTTCCTACGCTAACATAAAATAGATCAGGTTCAATGGGTATTTTCTCAGCCATAACGGCACCCCAGCTTGTTTGATTCAACGATTTAAGTGTATCAAGCGCTGTTAAAATTTGCAATACTTAGCTATATTTTATATAATACAGAAATTTGTGCGAATGGAAACGTTTACTTGTCGTATCATATTTAGTGTATGTTATGATATAAACAAATTCATGAGGGAAAAGGATACAATGGCGAAGTTAGCGAAACACACAGAAAATTTATTGTGTCGTAATTTTTTATGTACCTTTGAAATATTGGGGCGTAAATGGAACGGTATGATTATTGAGGCATTGCTTGTCAGCGGGCCAAGAAGATTTTTGGAGATTTCTAGAGCAATTCCAGGTTGTTCAGACCGTGTATTAGTAGAGAGACTAAAAGCACTAGAAGCAGACAACCTGGTCAATCGTGTTACATATGATGATTCAAATCTTATTGAGTATAAACTGACAGAACGTGGGGAAGCAATGCGGCCAATCATGAAAGCAATACATGAATGGTCAGATGATTGGAATCATGTTACGGATGATTGCCATGGTGACGAAGAAATTAAAAAATGATATACTAGTTATTAAGAGACAAAGATTGGCCTAGTAAGTATGATATTAGTTTCAGAGAGTGATGATATGGTGAAAAGTCACACTAATGATTACTGAATTTCAGCCAGGAGTCATTTGGTTAACACCAGACGTTTATTCGCGTTAAGAATGTGAAAGAAATCGATCATTTATCGGTTAAAAGTTGGGTGGTACCACGATAGATAACGTCCCATGTTTTCATCATTGGAAACATGGGACGTTTTTTGTCGGTATTCATTTTAGAATGTTAGAAAGATGAGATAAGCAATGAACCTAATAGAGGAATTACAGCAATTAGAAAAAATTGCCATTGAAAATATTAATGCTAGTGGTAATGACATAGAAAAGCTAAGAATTTCTTTTCTTGGTAAAAAAGGTCAACTCACAACATTGCTCAAAGGGATGAAGGATGTTAGCCCTGAACAGAAGCCAAAGGTTGGTGAAGTTGGTAATCATGTGCGACAGGTTATTACGCAGTTATTAGCCGAAAAAAAAGCACAGCAAGAGGCTATTACACTAAATCAGCAATTAGCAACTGAAAAATTAGATGTCACATTACCTGGTAGTACACGTCGCGTCGGGCAACCGCATGTTTTGCAACAGATTATTGATGAAATCGAAGATCATTTTATTGGCCTTGGTTTTAAAGTCGTTGATGATACCGTAGATGCACCCGAAATTGAGACGGATCATTATAATTTTGAGCGTTTGAATTTGCCAAAAGATCATCCAGCACGTGATATGCAAGATACATTTTATATTACACCGGAAATATTAATGCGCACGCAAACATCCCCCGTTGAATCTCGTGTTTTAGAAAAGCATGATTTTAGCCAAGGACCGCTCAAAATGATTAGCCCGGGTAAGGTTTATCGTCGTGATACAGATGATGCGACGCATTCACATCAATTCCATCAAATTGAAGGATTGGTTGTCGGTGAAAATATCACAATGGCTGATTTAAAGGGAACACTCTTGTCAATTGCTCAAGAACTGTTTGGTGAAAAGCATCAAATTCGTTTACGCCCATCATATTTCCCTTTTACTGAGCCGAGTGTTGAAGTTGATGTGTCATGGAATGAAGTAACACCTGACACGCGACCAGAGGATATTGAATGGATTGAAGTACTAGGTGCTGGTATGACACATCCAAACGTTTTGAAGATGGATGGTGTGGATAGTACTAAGTATTCAGCCTTTGCCTTTGGATTGGGACCGGATCGTTTTGCTATGTTGAAATACGGTGTAGATGATATTCGACAATTCTACTTAAACGATGTACGCTTCATTTCACAATTCAATCGAAAGGGTAATTAACATGAAAATCAATTTAGAGTGGCTTAATGAGTATTTAGATCAGCCATTAGCCGTAACAGAAAGTGATATTAGCGATTTAGTAGAAGAAATCGAACGTACGAGTGTTGAAGTTGACGACTATAAAACCTTAGCGGACAAGCAAGATGGCTTGATTGTGGCTGAAGTGATGTCAATTGCAACCCATCCTGATTCAGACCACATGGTGATTACGCAACTTGATATTGGACAATCACAACAGGTTCAAGTTGTGACTGGTGCACCTAATGTAGCAGTTGGACAGTTTGTTATTTTGGCCCAAGTTGGGGCACATATTATCAATCATGAAAGTGGTGAATTAATCGAATTATCTCAGGTAAAGCTACGTGGCATTGAGTCCAACGGTATGCTAGTTGCTTTACAAGAAATCGGTTTTGACGCCAAAATTGCACCAAAGGATTTTGAAGCCGGTATTTTTGTATTTAACCCAGAAGATATAAAAGATGTCTCGACAGGTGATGACGCATTGGCAGTTTTGGGTATGCATGATATTGTTGTGGATACAGATTTAACGCCTAATCGTGCAGATATGTTATCGATGATTGGGACAGCCTATGAATTTGGTGCTATGCGCCATGTTACAGTGACTGAACCAGACTTCGATTTAATAGAGTATGAGACGTTAGCCGCGGACCAAATTAATGTTGTGATAGATGAGCCATCATTAGTATCGAAGTATGCCGTGCGTGTGATGAATAATGTGACAGTACAAGATAGTCCACTGTGGCTACAAAAACGCTTGTGGAATGCTGGTATGCGACCAATTAATAACATTGTCGATATTACGAACTACATGATGTTGATGTATGGACAGCCAATTCACGCTTTTGATTTGGATAAGCTGACTGGGCAAACGCTCCATGTCCGCCGTGCAGGTGAAGATGAAATATTAACAACCCTTGATGGTAACGAACGTCACTTGCGTTCAGGAGAAGATATTGTCATTGCTGATGATCAGCGCGCTTTGATGCTTGCTGGTGTGATGGGTGGTATGTCATCTGAAGTTGATGCCAATACTAAAAATATTGTAATAGAATCAGCTGTATTTAATTCAACATTGGTTCGTGCGACAGCACGCCGTCATAATCTTCATTCAGAGGCATCATCAAGATTTGAACGCGGTGTGAATTCAGATAATACTTTCAATACATTGGACCATGCAGCAGCATTAGTTGATCAGTTAGCCCAAGGTCAAGTTGCTAAAGGACGTGTTGTGGCAGTGGATAAGCAGCCACCAATTATTAAAATTCAATTGACATCACAACGGGTGAATCAATTGCTGGGAACACAGTTAACATTAGCTGATATTGCAACGATATTTGATCGCCTAGCATTTACTTATGAAAATAATGGAACGGCGTTGATCGTTACTGTGCCAGCTCGTCGCCCAGATATCAGTATAGAAGCTGATCTTATTGAAGAAGTTGCACGTTTATTTGGCTATGACAATCTACCAGTTACTTTACCAGTAGGACCAACAACACTAGGGAAATTGTCTCACCGTCAGCGTAAAATGCGTGCGACACGTCAAATTTTTGAAAGTCTTGGATTGAATCAAGCGATTTCTTATGTGTTAACGACCGCTGAGAAAGCTCAAAAGTTTACTTTGGCGCAAAAGCGTCCAACTGTGTCACTATCTTACCCAATGAGCAGCGATCGTACAACGGCGCGTCAAAATATTCTATCCGGCCTTTTGGATGATGTGGCTTACAATGTCGCTCATTCCGTTCATGATATTGCGTTATATGAGCAGGGGCGTGTTTTCTTTGCTAAAAATGAAAACGAATTGCCTCAGGAAGTTGAACATGTGGCTGGTGTTCTAGTTGGGGAATTAGCGGAGAGTCATTGGCAAAAGGAAAAAGCTGAAAGAACAGTTGATTTCTACGATATTAAGGGGATTGTCGCCCAATATCTTGATGAAATTGGTATCTCGGAAAAGAGTATTCGTTATGTTGCAACAGACCAATATCCAGATATGCATCCTGGACAGACTGCAGATATTTATGCTGGCGATATTCATTTGGGATTTGTGGGACAGATTCATCCAAGTACATTAAAAGCACAAAAGTTACCTCGTGTATTTGGCTTTGAATTGAACTTAGAGCATGTATTTTCAAATATTGATGAAGATATTTTATATCAGAAAATATCGCGTTTCCCACAAGTATCACGAGATATTGCTTTATTGGTAGATGATAACATTTCAAATGCGACAATTGAGTCGGTTATTTGGGATACAGCTTACAGTAAATTAGTGGATGTTACCTTGTTTGATCTTTATACGGGAGAAAATTTGTCAAAAGGTAAGCGCTCATTAGCTTATACCTTAACTTATCAAGACGATGACGAAACTTTGGTTGAAACAGATGTTAATACTGATTTTGAAAAAGTGAAGCAAGCGCTAGTATCCGGATTAGGTGCTGAAATTCGTTAATTTATAATTTATTTAGATCTCTATACATGATGTATAGAGATTTTTAATATTGTCTTAAAATTGACCAATGATTTTTAAGAACGTATCATGTGCCAATGTATCTTTTCTTTTATAATAAACATAACGATATTTAGGAGGCGAATGATGCTTACAATTCTAATGGGGAATGGCCGTCAAGATTTACGCGGCGAGCTATTACAAGATATTCAACAACGCCTGAAGGAAAATCCTAAGCTAACGATATATTACATTGTGCCAAATCATATTAAATTTGATAGTGAAGTTAATGTTTTAGAACGATTTGCACAATTAAACCATTATGATAATCAAGAAGTTTATGCACAAAGTCAACTACAAGTCTATTCGTTAACACGATTAGCATGGGCTTTAGGTAAAAATTTGCCGGAGAAGCAAGCAACAACAGTGCAATCTTCTGGCTTATTTATGATAGTTTCGTCAATACTGCAAGAAAAAGCGCAACAATTGCCAATATTTGCTAGAATGCAGTCTAAAAGTGGCTTTGTGGATGCACTTGTTAAACAATTAATCGAATTAAGAGCTAGTCGCGTTACCCCAGAAGATATTCTTAATATTTTGGATCAACAAACGGCTGATTCAACGTTCGTTAAGCAAACATTACAACAGAAATTACTAGACTTGGCCGTTGTTGCCGATGCATTGGATGAAAAACTTGGGGCACAGTTCATCACACCACAGGAAACATTATCTTTTTTTGCTTCACAAATGCAAAATATCACATTGACAGATGTTGCTTTCTATTTTGAAGGCTTTAATGGGTTAACAGCAGCAGAATATCAAGTGGTGACAACATTAATTCAAAAATGGTCAGTGACAATTTCATTGTTAGGGGATGCCCAATATCTGGGACAACAAAAAGAGGGCGATGTTTTCTTTAAACCAATGCAGTTAGCACAAGAACTGACATATTATGCTAAACGAATAGGGCAAGCGACGCAACTTGTAACAGCCACTACAGCACGTCATCTCTCAAATACGAGCAATACGTTATTGCAGGCGTGGGAGTCAATTGGTGAATATCGGACATTCACTGCAAAAAATAATAATGTTGCCTTACAAATGTTCACTGCAGAAAATCCCATGGTTGAACTGCAGGAAGTTGCACGACGTATTCGTCAATCTTTGGCTACTTCTTCTCATTTGCATTTACGCGATATTGTCATATTAGCCCGTGACCTTAACGCTTATCAAGCGGATATTCCGGCGGTAATGTCTCAGTTTGACTTACCTTATTTCCTAGACTTAGATCAAGATATGATGACGCATCCATTGGTTGAACTGATTTTTAACCTCCTTTTACCATCACAACAACGTTTTCAATATCAAAATGTGTTAGCAATCCTAAAAACGAGTTTATTACGTCCGGTTCAAGATAATATATTAATTGATCGTGATGAGTTTTTAGATATTGTGGCTTATTTAGATAATTATTTACTTGCTTATCAACCTTATGAAAGTACTTGGCGTGATAAAAAAAGCGCTTTTGCTTTATTTACAACAACAGCAGACGAAGAAGCAACTGAAATGTTTCAGACGGATAGTAAGATTAATCAGCGCTTAGAGGCATTGAGACAATATGTACTACAAATTTTTGATAGTTTTGACGCTATTATTAAAAAGAGCCAGACAAACCGCGAATTTGCAACGCAGTTAATCAATTGGTTAGTGAATCATAAAGTGACGGATGCTATTATTGGAGAGCAAAATCATCTTGTGGCATCTGGTGAATTAACGCGTTCTCAACAGGGCATTGAAGTATGGGATATGCTAACGCAGACACTCAATGAATTAGTGATGTTGTCTGGTGAAGAACGTTTTCAAGTTGACCAATTTACAGAAGCTCTAAAGGCTGGCTTTGTCGGTGCTAAGTTTTCGGGAATACCTAACAGCTTAGACCAAATTACAATATCTGAAGCTGGTATTGTTCAGAGTACACGTTATCAACAGTTATATTTTATTGGTGGTACGCGCCAAAACTTACCAGCACAGATGCGAACGACTGCGTTAATTAATGACAGTGATCGGGTGCTGGTACAACCAGCTTTGGCACAACAGGAGCAACCCAAATATTTACAAAACACAGCTCAGCAACAAATGGCAGAAGAAAATTTATTGTTTTATGGTGCGTTAGCAGCAAGCCAAAATAATGTTACATTATCTTACCCGCTACTTGATGCTACCGGAAATATTGCGGAAATTTCACCATATTTTAAACGATTAAGTCATGCTTTTGATGTTGAACCAGAGAAAATAACCAATCGACCATCTGATAGTGCACATTTATTGAAGGCATACATTGGGACACCACGTGCGACATTATCTGAAATGGTTAAATTGTTACCAGATGATAGTTCAGCTATGCAAGCACTGAGAAATGCTTTGAGCAAACGATTACCAGAAAGAACAGCGCGTGTCTTATCTGCACCGAATTATCAAAACACAGTCAGTCGCTTAAAGCCAGAATTTGTTTCCGAAATATTTGGTCGCGATTTAAATGTATCGATTTCTCAACTGGAAAGTTACTATCACAATCCGTTGGCTTATTTTTTGCAATACGGTTTAAGCTTACAAGAGCGGCCTAAACATGAATTAAATATTGCACAGACAGGAACACTTTATCATGCCATTTTTGAGTCAGTGATTCACAATTTAATTCGAGAAAATCTCAGCTTGCGTGAACTGACTACGGCTGATTTAAAACAATTGGTTTTGGATAGTATGGCGCAACAATTAGAGAAACCAGAATTTGCATTATTAAAAGAAACTGCTAAAATGCGTGCTATTACAGCTTATCTGATTCAAGTGAGTCAAACGCTGTTATTTAACTTGCAAAAAGTCGCCCGTACAGGTCATGCAAAACCCAAAGCAGTGGAACAACTTTTTGGTTTTGCTAAAGACAGTCTTCCTGCTTTAGACTTTAGTTTGTCTAAAGGAAGTGTTCATGTGCGTGGTAAATTAGATCGTCTAGATTATCAAGATAATCATGAAACATTTGGCACGATTATCGATTATAAATCAAACCACAAAAAATTTGATTGGGCACAAGCCTATAATGGGCTACAAATGCAATTACTCACATACTGGCAAGCAGCACAGCAAGCTAAAAGCCAACTTGGGTTACAAAAAGTTGGCGGGGCATTCTTTGCTAAAATATCACCAACTAAAACAAAGCTAAGTCAATTTGATGGTGATTTTGAACAGCTCATTCACGGTGAACTCAGTGCAGAATTATTTAAATATCGTGGCTTGTTTATTGATGACGATGACTATTTGGAAGCTTTGGCTCATCTTGATGAGGGAGAAAAAGCAACATATTATGCGTTAGGTCGTAATCGTGATGGTAGTTTGAGTAAAATGTCTGATATGGTAAATTCAGCGCAATTGGATTTATTACTACAACGAAATAAAGCCAATATCATTGCCGCAGGTGAACATATTCTTAATGGTGACTTCCCATTGTTACCAGAAATTAAAAGTATGCAATATACACCCTATCGTGATATTTTGAGGTTTGATCGGGCATTAGGCGATAAATATCATGACAATTTAATCACTGGTAGCAAACAACAGATCCTAAAACTATTAGAAAATGAGGCGGAGTTATGACGCAGTTTACATCACATCAACAACGTGCTATTTCAGAAGATAATCATAATATTTTGGTTGCTGCTTCAGCGGGATCTGGTAAGACAACGGTTTTAATTGAGCGATTGATACAGAAAATTTTGAATGGTACTAGTGTTGAAAATTTTTTAATTGTAACTTTTACCAATGCTGCTGCTAAAGAGATGCGAGAACGCCTAGAGCGTGCCATTGAAAATCGCCTACAGGATGTTAAAGACCCACAACAAGCACGCTTTTTACAAGAACAATTATTATTATTACCTGTGGCTAATATTTCAACCATTGATGCCTATGCACTAAGATTGATTGAGACATATTATCATGTGATTGGTCTTGATCCACAGTTTCGATTATTATCTGATACAGCAGAGCGAGAATTATTGAGACAAGATGTTCTGGACGATGTTTTGGCACAATTTTATGAAGAAACGCATGCCCATCATGATGATTTTTTGAGATTAGTCAATAATTTTGGTAATCCTAATCAAGATGATAATCTTAAAAAAATGATACTCAGATTAGCTGATTTTGCTGAGGCGCGGCCAGACGGTACAATGTGGCTCAAAAATTTAGTTAGAGAATACTTACCGTTTGAGAATGGTATTGTGTCTAGTGATTTGTTTCAACACCATATTAAGCCAGAATTATTGGCTATTTTAGAAAATTTGTTAGCACAGACCGATACTGTATTTAAACAGGTCACGGGTGTTGAAGCTTTACCCAAAACTGAAGATAGTCTATCTCAGGCAATAACGTATTTAAACCAGCTCATTCAAGCAATTAGTGCAGATAATAATTGGGATGATATCAAGTCTTTAATAGATAATATGCCTAAATTATCATTAGAAACCAAGAAAAGTAAGGCAATTAAAGAAGATGTTGAATTGAGTGCATTAGTTGATCAAGCTAGTCAAATTAAAAAAATGCTCACAGGAGCTGAATCCGAATTAGTCAATATTAAAAAAACATATTTTATTTTAGATGAAGCGGGTTGGCAGGAGGTTCAACTTGTTACTGAACGTTTGGTTGATATTATAGTAACGGTAACTGAAACATTCCGCCAGCAATTCACAGCCAAAAAACGTGATCAGCGATTACTTGATTTTCCAGATTTGGGTGCGCTTGCTTTAGATATTTTAGATGATGACAATACACAAAAGACCGTATCAAGTCAGTTTCAAGAAATTTTAGTAGATGAATATCAAGATATTAATCAATTACAAGAAACATTATTAGTACGTGTATCTAACCAGCACAATATGTATATGGTAGGCGATGTTAAGCAAAGTATTTATGGCTTTAGACAAGCAGAACCAACACTTTTTACTAACAAGTATCGTTTATTTTCCCGCGATGATAATCATGATAGTCGTATTGATTTGGCAGAAAATTTTAGATCACATCATCAGGTTACACAGATAACGAATTTTATTTTTACACAGTTAATGGATGAAACATTAGGCGATATTGCATATTTAGGAGAAGCAAAATTAATTGATAAAGCGACTTATCCAGATCAATTACAAGCAGAATGTCACTTAGATATTATTCAAAATAATCAGTTAAATGCTAACCATCAAGAAACGAGTGAAGATAACGAAGCTGAAGATGACGCAACATTTGATACACGCCAAGCACAATACATGCATCTGGCGCAACGTATTTTAGATTTGCGACAAACACAAATATATGATCGTAAAGCAACACCAGCTGGCATGCGACCAGTTGAATATGGTGATATTGCGATATTAACACGATCAAAATCAGGCTATGTTGATTTAGTAAATATTCTAAGAGAAGCGGGAATTCCTGTTCAAATCGATGGTGTTGGCAATTACTTTCAGACAATGGAAGTTTATCTAATACTGGATATATTACGTGTTATTGATAATCCGCATCAAGATATTCCACTAGCTGCTGTATTGCGTTCACCAATGTTTGGCTTAAATGAAAACGATTTAGCACAGATTCGGTTGGCTGATAAGCAACATGATTTTTGGCGTGCAGTACAAGCAACAACTCACGGAGACGATGAACTAGCTAAGCAATTACGTACCTTTATTCAGTTGATTGCAAAATGGCGAGAATTAGCTTTACAAAATGATTTAGTGAGTTTAATTTGGTCTATATATGAAGATACGAGTTGGCTAGATTATGCCACTGGTATGCCCGGTGGTGCACAACGTCAAGCTAATTTGCGCGCTTTATATGACTATGCACGTACTTACCAAACCAATACACATACTGGTTTATTTCGATTTATTCGTTATATCGAACAACTCCAACAAGCTGGCGAGGATCTAGGGGAAGCAACTCAAGAAAGTGATGTTCAAGCTGTACGCATCATGACCATTCATGCTTCCAAAGGACTCGAATTTCCGATTGTTATGTTGCCGGAATTTGAAAAGAAATTCAACACTTCTGATTTAAATGGTGATCTCTTAATTCAAAAGGATGCGGGTATCGGTTTAGAATTCTTAGAGCCACATGCACAAGTAACATTTCCGACCTTGCAAAAGTTAGCCGTACGACATGCTTTGCGCCAGCAAAGTTGGTCAGAAGAGATGCGACTATTATATGTTGCCTTGACACGTGCTGAACAAAAAATTTACATCGTAGGTTCTGTGAGAATTAACGACAAGGCAGAGAATGCTTATCAGCAGGTACCGTCCAATGCACGTTTGATGGCATTGTGGCAGGAAGCAAGTCAGAGCAGTGGCCAATTTTTACCAGAGCGTTTGCGTTTAAAGGCGAGCGCATATCTTGATTGGTTACTCATTAGCTTAGCAAGATTTCAACCAGAACAATTAGATAGCTGGCTAGGGGATGGCCAAAAACCACGTATTTTTGGTCAAGAAACGCCCCAAGATGTGACAATTAATATTCAATGTGTAGATCAAGCGACAATTCAATTACCTCAGGGCATTGATACAATAGCAAGCCACACAAAAAGTACGTACTCAGCCGATGATTTCCAGAGAGCAGAAGCCTTGTTAGATTTTAGCTATGCCAATATGAATAGTAGTCAAACGGCTGCATATCAATCAGTTAGTGAAATAAAACGTTTATTTGAGGATCCTGATCAAGGACAGTTACAGTCGTTAAATATCGATGAATCCGGACAAGTACACGCGGCAAATGTGTTATTAAAAGAAAGTCTAGATTTACCAGAATTCATGGTAGACGGCAGCCATAAACCTTCGCGCTCAGCAGTGGGTACGGCAACACATTTAGTACTACAAATGATTGATTTCAAACAATTGATTACCAGAACAGATGTTGAACAATTGTTGGATCAGTTAGTAGATCAGCAGCGCATCATGCCCAATATTGCTTCTCTCATTAATATTGATGATGTCATGCGATTTGTAGATTCTGAATTTGCGCATTATATTCAGCAACATGCGCAATATTTACGACGTGAACAGACTTTTGCCATGATTATTCCAGCCAACCAAATTTATGAACAGTTAAACGATACGGCACCAGTGCTGATCCATGGTATTATTGATGGTTATATTGCTGATATAAAAGAAAGGACAATAACGTTGTTTGATTATAAAACAGATTTTGTACGACCCAATCAAGTAGAAGAAGATTTAGAAAAATTGAAATTACGTTACCGTGGTCAATTAAATTTATATCAAACAGCGTTAAAGCAACAGTATCCAGATTATACATTTAATGCACCACAAATTATTGCATTGAGTGTTGGTCGTGTGATTAGTTTATAATGAACGTTATGAATGAAATAAAGAAACAATATCAAATTGCACCAGTGACGACCATACTACTATTTTTTACAATCTTAATTTATTTGGTAGAAGTTGTCTTAAGTGGTGCTAATACACAAAACGGTCGTTTTTTAGTGGAAATGGGTGCTAAATGGGGACCATATATTCAATATCAGCATGAATATTGGCGGTTATTAACACCAATATTCTTACATGCTGGCATGATGCATATTATTATGAATATGATCACGTTATGGTTTATTGGCCCTTTGGCGGAACGCTATTTTGGCAGTCGTAAGTATTTGTTACTTTATCTGTTTGGTGGTGTGATGGGTAATATACTGTCTTATCTCTTCTCACCATTAAGTATTTCCGTTGGCGCATCATCATCCTTGTTCGCTTTATTCGGTGGTTTATTAATTTATTCTATTCAATTCAAATATGATACACAAATTCGTTCACAAGGGATGTTACTAGGTGTCTTTGTTGTGCTTAACTTAGCATCTGGCTTGATGTCACCTGATATTGATATGTTAGGACATGTTGGTGGTCTAGTCGGTGGCTTGTTATTTGCTATTGCCTTTGGTTTTGCCGGTCGTTCTGGAAAATTTCCAATATTATGGCGTCTAACAGCTATTCTAGTTATGGTATTGACTGTAGGGCTTGTGTTATTGAGAGGTAATTTATAATGAGAAATTTTTATGATGTTTTACAGTTATTAAAAGAATTTGATGTTTATATTCACGTGGGTAAGCGATTGTGGGATATTCAAATGGCAGCATTAGAGATTGATAATTTGTATCAAGCAGATCTTTTGAATGATAAACAATATGCTCAAATTAAATTAGTTTTAGCGCATGAACACCGATTAGAATTGATTCAAAATCAAATTTGAAAGCAGTTACAGAAATCCTTGAAAACGTTTGCAATATGTAAGCGCTTTTTGATATACTAAGAAAGTAAAAATTAATAAAGGAGAGTCATGCTGCAACGTATAATAAGAGTTATCGTTGTACGTTTGTGACATATATACAGGTATCATGGCAAAGGATAAGTTGATTGGCGTTGATCTTGGGGGAACCACGATTAAATTTGCAATTTTAACTAAAGCAGGAGAAATTCAACAAAAGTGGAGTATCAAAACAAATGTTTTGAACGATGGTGCTAATATCGTACCGGATATTGTTGAATCAATTAATCATCGTTTGGATATGTACCAATTGGATCGTGATCGTATTATTGGTATTGGTATGGGGACTCCGGGTACGGTTAATCGTGAATTAGGTACGGTGACTGGTGCTTATAATTTAAATTGGACCAAAGAGCAACAGGTTAAAACTGCAATTGAAGCCGGAACTGGTTTTAATTTAACAATTGATAATGACGCCAATGCTGCCGCTTTGGGTGAAGCATGGCGTGGTGCCGGTAACAATGATGCTGAAGTTTCCTTTATTACTTTGGGAACTGGTGTTGGTGGCGGATTAGTTGCGAATGGTAAATTAATTCATGGTACAGCCGGTGCTGGTGGTGAAGTCGGACATATGGTCGTAGAGCCTAATGGTTACTTATGTACATGTGGTAATCGTGGTTGCCTCGAACAATATGCCTCAGCTACTGGTGTAGTACGTTTGGCGCAAGATCAGGCAGAGGAATATGTCGGTGTATCAACTTTGAAAAAGATGATCGATGATGGTGATGAGGTAACATCAAAAATCGTATTTGATTTAGCTAAGCAAGGTGATTTCTTGGCTAACCAAGTGGTTAATAAGGTGGCTTATTACCTTGGTTATGCTACAGCAACGATTTCAAACATTTTGAACCCATCTGCTATTGTAATTGGTGGTGGTGTTGCTGCTGCTGGTGAATACCTACGTTCACGTGTGGAACAACATTGGACAACATATGCGTTCCCAACAGTACGTGCTTCAACGCGTGTTAAATTGGCTGAATTAGGTAACGATGCCGGTGTCATCGGAGCAGCTAGTCTAGCTAATCAATAATTTTTAAGCATACAATGGTATGCTTTTTTATTTACATAGAAATTGGCATGATTATTTTGGTGTATAATAGCGGTAACACTAAACTGATGATTAAGGATCAAAAATATGAAATATTTTTTAGCTAGAATACAGAAATTACAAGCATTATTAAAAAAGTTAAACCTTGACGGCATGCTCGTGTACCAAGGATTTAATACCAAATATTTAACGGGATTTTCTGGTGGTACAGGCGATGGTATCGTGGTTGTTGGACAAAAAAAGGTGCGCTTGATTACAGATGCGCGTTATGAAGCTGACTACAAAGACCGTTTACCTGAAGGTGTTGATCTAGTTATTACACGTGCTTACTATGAAGAAGCAGTGAAAGCAGTGAATGAATTTGGCATTAAGAATTTGGGCTTCGAAGCAGATTTGCCTTACGAATTGTATGATTATGTTGAGAGCTTATTGCCAGCAGATGTGAGTTTTGATGCGCTGCCAAGCGCCATTGAAACATTACGTGAAATAAAAGACGAAAAAGAATTAACAGCATTACGTCATGCTGCCCAAGTTTCAGTTCAAGCGTTTAAGGAATTAATACCATTCATTAAACCAGGTGTCACTGAAAGACAAGTGGCAAATGAATTAGATCGACTTGCTAAACAACATGGCGCACAGAAAGCCTCATTTGATACCATTGTTGCATCCGGTTATCGTGGTGCTTTACCGCATGGTGAAGCAAGCGACAAGGTTATTGAGGCCGGTGAATTAGTAACGATTGATTTTGGTTATTATGTTGATGATTATACTTCCGATATCACAAGAACAATTGCTGTCGGCCATGTTTCTGATGAGCTCAAAAAAATATATGAAATTGTAAAACAAGCCAATATTAATGCAATTGAGGTTACGAAGCCTGGCATATCTGGATTAGAAATTGATAAGGTAGCGCGTGATTATATTACAGCACATGGGTACGGCCAAGAATACAATCATTCTACAGGACATGGCGTGGGGTTAAATATCCATGAGGGACCAATGCTTTCAGTACGTTCAAGTGATGAGATTGTACCGGGACATTTACTCACTATTGAACCTGGTATTTATTTAGTTGGTCAAGGTGGCGTACGTATTGAAGATGATGTTATTGTAACGCCAGATGGTTTTGAGAACTTGACGCGAGAACTTACCAAAGAATTAATAGTAATTGAGGGATAGCATGGCATCACGATTAGATTTTTTAGTATTTTATCGCGGTAATATGGTTAACGGTTTTGATTATGTTTATACAAAACGTTATGAAGGGCATGCTTTTTGGCAAGCGCGTCCCAAAGACATGACACAAAGTGATGTTTTAGATGATGAATATGATTTTTATAACCCACATTTCAACGCACAAGGAGAACCATTTAACTGGCATTATCATGAAACCTGGGTTGATATGACCAATGTCTGGGATCATTTCTCACAGGAAGCGACTAATTATTTGAATTCATGGATGTCTGAATATCCAGGTCCTACATTTGATGATCCTAGTCGTAATGATGAGTGGGGCGTTAGGTTCCGTGTGCCAGGGCAACCAGAACAAATTATATGGGGTATCAATGCCTTTCCAGCTAATTTAGATGCGTTTTCTGATTTTATCTATCGCTTTGGTACAACACAACCTTAATGTTTAAAATGGCCTGTTAATGACAGCGCCTTTTTTATTGAAATCGTGTAGAATGAATATGAGTGATGGTGCATCATAAATAAAGTTAGCCAATGATAAAGTGATGGCCTGCATATCGTGCATGATCAATATTAAAGTAGGTAGGGGGATGTATTGATGGAGATGATTCATTTATTACACACTAATGACGTACACTCACACTTCGAAAATTGGCCACGTATTACGCGCTTTTTATCGCAGAAACGTGCTGCTTATCAAAAAAGTGGAGATGAAGTATTAACATTAGATATTGGTGACTTTATTGATCGATTACATCCTCTAACAGATGCAACGCTTGGTAAATTCAATGTAGATCTATTGAACCAAGCACACTATGATGCCGTCACAATTGGTAATAATGAAGGTTTAGTTTTATCGCATGATGATTTAAGTCATTTGTATGATGATGCTAAATTTCCAGTATTGTTAGCTAATTTAAAAGAATTATCAACAATGCAACATCCTGATTGGACGCGACCATATCATATTTTTACGACACAACAACAAACGAAAATTGCGATCATTGGTTTAACAGCACCATATGATTTAACTTATCCATCTTTAGGTTGGCAGCCGTTAGCTGTTGAACCGGTTCTGGATCAATTATTGCCAAGCATTCAAGCACAAGCGGATGTTACTATTTTACTATCTCATTTAGGCTTACCGACTGATAAAAAAATCGCACAAAAATATCCTATTGATGTCATTTTGGGCGCCCATACACATCATTTGTTAGAAACAGGTGAGTATGTGAATGGTACTTTATTGGCAGCAGCAGGACGTTATGGTGAAAATATCGGAGAAGTGCATTTAACACTTGAAAATGGTGTGGTAAAGGCACAGTCTGCACGGACAACACCAACTTATTCGCTTTCAGAGAATGATACTGATCATCAAGTGATTCGCCATTGGTTATTAGAAGGTGAACGGCGTTTAAAGCGTTATCATGTTGCACAATTACACCGTGATATTACACCTGACGAGCAAGCTTATGATGCGATGCAAGCTTTAGAGCATTATCTGGATGTACCGGCTGCTATGGTATCTACAGGTCTCTTTATGGATACCTTCCCAGCTGGAGAATTAGATGCATATGGCTTGCTAGAGAGTATGCCGCATGCGATTAATCCAATGAAAATTACGCTAAGTGGTCAACAACTTTTAAATTTAGTTCATGGTATTCAAGAACAAACAGCTTATTTGTCTAATTTGCCGGTAAAAGGGAGTGGTTTCCGAGGGAAAATTTTTGGTTATATGCGCTTTAACGGTATTGATGTGCACCGTGACGGCAAAGTTTACTATGCTGGCGAGCGTATTGATCTAGCTGCGCATTATCAACTTGCAACGGTGGATCATTATAAGTGGTTGCCTTTTTTCCCTGTTATACAGCAGGCACCAGCTAATATTCATTTAGAAATACTATTACGTGAATTGATGGCAAAATATTATCGTCATAGATATCCGGAGAAAACAACATATGGATCATGAAACATTAAAACAGCGGACATTGCAACAACAAGAAGAGCGGAAAGCTGCTTATACAGTACATTTTGCCGATAATGAAGTTGAAATTGATCGTTTAACTTTGCTCTTAGTTGATAACTTTAAATCAGCCTTCGATCCGCAAAAATTAGCGGTACGTTATGCACCTATTTTGGCGCAATACGATTATATTGTGGGCGATATTTCTGCTGATCAATTACGTCTAAAGGGCTTTTATGCCGATGATCAGTATGTTGCTCAAGAATATAAAATTTCAACGCTACAAGATTATTTGTATGAATTCGTTAATTTCGGTGCACCATATTTTGTCTTAGAAAATATTAATCCGAGACGTAATACGGTAGCAAAAAAGCCAACGACACCTCGTCGGCGTAAACCAACACATAAAAAATCAGATAATGCACGTAAACATCAATTCAAAATTAATCAAAAAAAATAACAAAATGGATATTTAATCCAATTTTGTTATGTCGCTAGTAATCTGAAAAAGTTGTTTTTGATTGATTGCGGTAAAGCTTAAAACATGAGTGGCACTGTGATGATTTAAAGTGTTTAATAGACCTAAATCATAAGAATCCATAATAAATTCGGCGATGTCTCGCTTAGTCGCCTTATTATCTGGATACATCAGTGGCTCGACATACTGTTTTGGTTGTGGTGTTTTAGCCACGACTTGAATTGTAATATTTTGTATATAAATCATTATTTTAATAGCATACCAGGATAGTGACGAATTAGAAAGATTTGCTTTGGACAATGATTTATGGTAGCATATTACTTATGCGATGAGTCGAAGCGCTAATTGAAGCGCGGAAGCGGCATACTGCATTTAATTGCAACTCTCGTATAGAGGTATGTGGTGTTTTGGTTGTGGAACCGGACATCTCACCATGACTAATAGTTTTTGACTAGGTGACGCGACTTTGATAATAGTGTGACAACTTTTATCCGTCCGTGAGAACGCATCTCACATGCCAAACTAAATGTGTACTTGATGAATAATCAGGTACGCATTTTTTTGCGTTAAAAAGCATTTGTGAGGTTAAGTTCGTAATATATTTTAAACGGGGGACGTTAAAAATAGTATGGATGTAACAGAGTTATTAGAGCAAGCAATTCAAGCCACAGCGAGTGATGTTTATTTTATACCAGATGAAGCAGATTATCAGGTGAAATTTCATATTAAAGGGCATGGTGAAACGAAGCATTATATTCCTTATGAAGTGGCGCATGTCATTATTTCATCTATTAAATATCGGGCCAAAATGAATATTTCTGAACGACGCAGACCGCAGCTAGGCCAATTTCCAATCGTGCATTCAGAAGAAACCGTATGGGTACGCGTTTCATCAGTAGGCGATTTTTTGAGTCGAGAAACTGTGGTTCTGAGGTTTATTTATCCACAAATTAGCAATCAACATTGGTTGGCGCCAGAGCAATATGAGCAACTTGAACTCCATTTGCCAGAGTCAGGACTGTTCCTGTTTTCCGGACCAACAGGATCTGGTAAAACAACGACAATGTATCGGCTTTTGACGTGTCTATCTCTAGAAAAAACAGTATTGACAATAGAGGATCCAGTCGAAATTCAACAGTCAAACTTTGTTCAACTCCAAGTCAATGAAACAGCTGGGATGTACTATGATGATCTAATTAAAGTGGCATTACGGCATCGTCCAGAAGTGCTTTTAATCGGTGAAATACGTGATAAAGAGACGGCTGAAGCGGCTATTAAAGCAGCATTAAGTGGTCATCTTGTTGTCAGTACAATACATGCTTTGTCAGCACGGGATGTAATGACACGTTTATTAGATTTAGGTGTTCAAAAAGAACAATTAAAAGCAGCATTGTGTGGTGTTGCTTATCAAAGGTTAATTCCCTTAGTGTCAGGCGATCAGGCAGCGTTAATTGATTTATTGGTTCAAGAACGCCTTGAGTGTGTCTTAAATGAACGGCAAATATCGAAATTTTCAGAAGAATGGGGATCAGTATTAGATGCAACCTATAAACAAGGGAAAATTAGTGAAAAAACTTGGCAGATCTACCGAGCGCTTTAATACTAAAGAACAAGTATTATTTTTTCAAGAGTTAGGGGAACTACTCAAGTCAGGGTATAGCATTAATCAGAGCTTAGATATATTAGCCTTGGCCCATCAGAATTGGCAGACCAGATTGCAAGAAATGAATTTAAAGTTAGTTAATGGTCAGACACTGCCTGATGTGTTAGCGAAAGTTGTGAAGTCAAATATTTTATTGCAACTTCGACTCGCACACCAACATGGTGATTTGATTGATACCTTAATTGTTATGGGAGATAATCTTGAGCAATTTCAAGTGCAACAAAATAAAATAAGGCAAATTTTAAGATATCCTGCTATTTTATTACTTATACTTGGTGCCATGGCCGCGGGATTACGTTTGTTTTTATATCCATTACTTGCACAATGGCAGACGACACCAACTTCTCACGTTGATAATCATATCAGAGTAAGTATTTATATCATTTTGATGGTGTCCGTTATAGCGATAGTCGCTTTTTATTGGCATAAACTAGACCGTATTCAGCGATTATTATATTTAACACGTTTACCAGTCATTGGGCGAATGACACAAACTATTGTCACTTGCCAAGTTGCACAACAGCTTGCGTTATTGATGAAGTCAGGTTTATCACTACCTGAGATTATTGACGCTATGGCTTCAGAAAAGACATTGGATGATGGTGTATTGCTCGCGCAACAAGCTAAGAAAAAATTAGATAAGGGTCTAGCTGTAGAGCGTTATATTTTAGAAACCAGTTATCTTAATTCAGCATTAGCTGGCTATTTTATTCGAGGTCATGAACCAAAGACATTAGCACATTACTTAGATTATTTTGCTAAAACGCAATTCAAGAAATTTATACAACAAACAGATCGATTAATCGGCTTATTACAACCATTATTTTTTGCTATCGTGGGGATTGCCATTGTGGGCATGTATATTAGCATGCTCTTACCCATGTATAAAACAATAGGAGAATTATATTAATGCAACAGTTAAAAAGAAGCGGGTCATTTACTTTAAAAGAAACAAGAAGTTATCAATTTGGTCGGCGTTTAAAGAAGAAACATGCCGGTTTTACGTTAATTGAGGCAGCTATTGTACTTTTCATCATTAGTTTATTAATGCTATTAATTTTGCCTAATTTAAATGCGCAAAGAAAACATGCGGTTGAAACGCATAAAACAGCAATGGTCAATACGGTACAGACTCAAATTGATTTATACCAAAATGATCATCCTGAAGATCATGATGTCAGTTTAACTGACTTACAAAGTGGCCACTATTTAACCGAAAAACAAGTAACCAAAGTTAAAGAATTGAACATTACAATTAATAATAATGCAGCGCACTAGTAGCTTTACATTATTAGAAGCTGTTGTTGTTCTAGGCATTATTAGTTTATTCATTTTAATCGGCACGCCGTTTTTACATGCGAAGCAACAGCCCAATCAGTGGTTAAGTACATTTGATGGACTATGGCAATCAGCTCGCATTAATGCCCAACGCGAACAAAGATCAATTTATTTTAATTTTGAAGAAAATGGTTTAATCATTCAAAACAAACAGCAACAACAAAGGATAAAATATCCTCAAGGCTATGCTAAATCTCAACAACAGATTGTTGAAATAAAACCAAATGGCTATGTTGCACCGACAAGTGTCCATTTGTCAAATAGTCAACAGACTATATCACTTATTTTTAATTTAGGAGGTGGAGACTATCGTGTTAGTCAAAAAGAGACAGCGTGCCTTTATTTTGGCCGAAGCTATGCTGGCACTTAGTTTAGTTGCCGCTGCATTGGTGATTGAACAGCAGCAGGTTCATGCATTTCTGATCGCAAAGGCAAAGTTAAAAGCAGAATTGCAACAAGTTGAGCAAGAAAAATGTGTTGTATTGGATCAGTGGCATGAATGTATGCCTTAATAGATATAAGGGGTTTACTTTGATTGAGGCAATGGTAACACTACTGATTAGTATATTGGTCCTGGTTACACTGCAATTTGCCATTGGACTATGTCAACATCATATGGCCAATGATCCAGAGATCACATGGCAGACAACTTTGACTCAAATAACAGCTCAAAATCCAGGATATCAGGTAGTATCGCATACGCATCATTCAATTGAATTGATTAAGCACCATAAAAAATTTTGCTTGAAGGTGGCTAATCGCAAATTATTATTGAGTTGTTATGATGGTGGACAGATTATTTTAATGCATGATATTGATGAACTAACAGTAAATAAAGTGAAGTCTCGCTATCATCTGACTGCTCGTTTTCAAGGGCAAAATTTAGAAGGAGAGCTTTATTTTAAGCGATATAATCGATGAAGCGCAATCAAGCATATACTTTAATTAACACTGTGATTATTTTGGGAATGCTAGCTACAATTTTTGGATTGCAAAATTTATTATTCCAAGCGCAATTAAAAGCTCAAAATAATTTGATAGCAATAAAAAGGCTTGAAATTATTCAACTAAAATCAAGCTGCTATTATAATAAAACACATCGGCAACAATTTATGATGAATGGTTGTCAGATTAGTGTTGAAGGTCATGACATAATAATCGAGAATGCCCAAAATAAAAAGGTTGTTAGAGAACTAATAACGAAATGATTTAAAGCAAAATATGTTAAAATAGTGATTATGATGCAAGATAAAATAACTTTATATTTTAATTTATTAAATAATTCAGCACAGCTATTAGTAGCCGATATGGATATGACGCATACTGATGCGTTAATTGAAATTATGGAAGATTTCTCCCAGCAAAAGGTTAGGCAAGAAAACGGTCAGCCTTCAGCGGATGTGGTCAAAAAAATCGAAATGGCAATGACAGAAGTTGATTGGCAGCATATATCGACAATAGATTTGCGTAAAGCAGTACAATTAGCTGTTTTGAATGCTAATAGAGAAGATCAATTACCAGCCAACTATCAGATAACACCAGATGGCATTGGTTATTTATTAGCTGATTTAATCGATAAAACAGGCTTTGTAGATAACGCTAAAATAGCGGATATGACTGTAGGTAGTGGAAATTTATTATGGACAGTCAAAAATTTATTACAGAAAAATAAAAAAAGCGCGACTTTTATTGGCCTTGATGGTGATGAGACACAGTTGGCATTAGCTTCGGCAACAAATATGCTTTTAAGAGATGAAACGATAGATCTTTATCAAACGGATATTGTTGATACTAAAGAAAAAATATCAGCGGATGTTGTTATTGGAGATTTACCGATTGGCTATTATCCTTTAAGCGGACACAATGATTTGATCATGAGTCAAATTGATGACCGGCCGTTTGTTCATGAATTGATGATTGAACGTAGCTTAGATTTAGTATCAGCCCAAGGCTGGATATATCTCATTGTGCCAGCCAATATTTTCAATACAGGACATACTAAACCATTGTTGAAAATGTTAGCATCTAAAGCACAACTCAAAGCATTTTTGCGTTTACCACTTGAATTTTTCAAGACAAAAGATATGCAAAAAGCAATATTGGTATTGCGACCTAAGGGTATTAGCACTAAGGGTGAAGTACTTATGGGACAATATCCAGCGTTGAAAGATATTAAGACTTTGCAAGATTTTTTGCAAGAAATCGATGCGTGGGTTAAACTAGACAAAGAGTTAAACCAATAGAAATAAGAAGTTGAGGAAAAGTGAAATCATGGCAAAAACAATGGCTGTCAATGCAGGTAGTTCTTCATTAAAGTTCCAATTATTGGAGATGCCAGCTGAAGAGGTAATTGCACAAGGGGTTATTGAACGTATTGGAATGGATGATGCAATCATTACAATTAAGTATGATGCAAATGTTCAGGCAACCGGTGCAGATGATAGTAATGAAGTGACGCTTTCAAAAGATGGTAAAGGTAAAAAGTATGAGAATGTAACAGCAATTAAAGATCATTCTCAGGCCATTAACCTAATGCTTCAAAAGTTAACTGATTTAGGCATTATCAGTGATTTTAATGAAATCACAGGTGTAGGTCATCGTGTTGTTGCTGGTGGTGAATGGTTTAACCACTCTGTTGTTGTTGATGATGATGTTTTGGCAAAGATTGATCGTTTGGCTGATTACGCACCATTACATAACCCTGCTAATGCTATGGGAATTCGCGCTTTCCGTAAGTTGCTACCTCATGCTATTTCAGTTGCCGTATTTGATACATCTTTCCACCAAACAATGCCAGCTGAAAATTTCTTATACAGCCTACCTTATGAATATTACACACGTTATGGTGCGCGTAAATATGGTGCGCATGGTACATCACACCGTTATGTAACTGAACGTGCTGCAGCCATTTTGGGGAAGCCATTAGACGAATTGAATGCGATTTCATTCCATTTGGGCGCTGGCGCATCAATTACAGCAATTAAGAACGGTAAGTCTTTTGATACTTCTATGGGATTCACACCATTAGCTGGTATTACAATGGCTACACGTTCAGGGGATGTTGATCCATCACTTGTTTATTACATCCAAGAACATGAGGGACTATCTAACGAACAAATGTTGGATGTTTTGAACAAAAAATCAGGTTTGCTAGGTATCTCAACCATTTCTAGCGATATGAGAGATTTGGAAGCAGTTCAAGATACAAATCCACATGCTGAGTTGGCACTTAAAATCTTTAAAGATCGTGTTATCCGCTATGCTGGTCAATATTTGGCTGAATTAGGTGGTAAAGTGGATGCTTTGATATTCACAGCAGGTATTGGTGAAAATGATAAAGTAACCAGAGCCGCTGTATTAGAGGCATTGTCATATGTTGGTGTAAAGATTGATCACGAAGCGAATGATGTTCGTGGAAAAGAAACAGTTATTACAACAGCTGATTCTAAGATTACAGGATTATTGATTCCAACTAACGAAGAATTGATGATTGCCCGTGATGTTGAATCATTAAAGAATAAGTAAACTAAAATAGTGCTTTGAAGTTGGCTATCGTTTAATTACGGTAGCCACTTTCGCAATCACTGGAATATTTTAATGAGTTGTAGTAATAAGATTTAGGATGTTGCGTTATACGAGGTAAATACTATGCAGTCTAGAAAAGAACGTCATCAGCATGAAATTAAAAATGCTGAATTGAATGACGGTAAGAATTATAAAAATAAACGACCTAATAAGAATAAGTGGGTCCGAAAAAAGCGCAATCTTTTATTGGTACTCTTACTCATAATCGTGATTATTGGTGGAGCCGTTTTTGGTGGTAAAATGTTACTGCCTGACAAAAATGCGGCTTTAGATCCTTCAGATACTCGATTCCGATCTGTTACTATCTCTTCAGGTTCGACACCGCAACAAATGGGACAACAATTAGAAAAGGCTAAAATTATTAAGGATGCCGATTATTTCTATAAGTATGTGTCAAAGCATGGTGCGCAAAATTTGCAAGCTGGAGATTATGTTCTATCACCCTCACAAACCATTCCTTTGATTGTTTCACAATTATCAGAAGGACCAACCGCTGAACCAAAATTATCCAAAGGGTATATTCTAGTGAGAGTGGGAGATTCTAACGATACAATCATTAATAAAATAAATAAGCAAACAGATATCTCATCTGAAAAATTGAAAGCAGCTTTTGATAAAAAATCAGTCATTAAGCAGATGTCTAAACAATACCCAGAATTATTGAAGGGTATTGACGGGACCACTGGCGATGAAAAGTTATTGAATTATGTTTTCCCAGCAGCTTATAACCTCAATAAGGATAAAACAGCAGATGAGGTTGTGAACACAATGCTATCTGGAACAGATAAACTGATGCAACCTTATTATAGTGTTATGAAGAAGGATGGGTTGAAGGCGCCAGGGATTATTGCAATTCTAGCAGTATCTGGTAAAGCAGAATTCGAACATCGACGTGCTTTCATTAAAAAGATTGCACCATACGCTGAACAGCTACAGAAAAAATATGGTATTTTAGCTTCTATTAGTATTGCGCAAGCCGCTCATGAATCGAATTGGGATGACAGTGATTTATCATCAAAATACAATAATTTTTATGGCGTGAAGTCCGAAGACAAAGACAACAGTGTTGTGCTATCAACGAAAGAATATGTAGATGGTAAGGAAACCACGCAAAAGGCGCGTTTCGCAGTATACGATAGTTGGAAAGATAGCATGTTACAGCATACGCAGTTGTTGCTTAAGGGGACAGATTGGAATGCTGACCAGTATAAAGATGTTATTAAAGCTAAAAATTATAAGCAAGCCGCTCAAGCCTTGTATGATAATCATTATGCAACAGATATCAATTATACAAAACTACTAACAGATTTGATTGAAACATGGAATTTACAACGTTATGATAAATAAAAAAGCCGATTAATTAATCGGCTTTTTTATTTATATTCAATTACTTAACAGATAGTATTTCTACTTTGATATTAATTCCATTTGGTAATGGTACATCAACGGTATCACCAACCTTGTGATTGATCAATGCATTAGCCATAGGTGATTCGTTAGAAATCTTACCTGATAGTGGATCTGCTTCTACTGAACCAACAATCGTGTATGTTTCAGCTTCTTCATCGGGTAATTCTTTAAATGTAACAGTTTTACCTAGAGAAACTTCGTCACTAGCTGTATCTGCAACATCAATAATCTCTGCATTTTCAATCATCTTTCGAATGGTTTGAATACGACCTTCGACAAAGGCCTGTTCATCTTTAGCAGATTGATATTCTGAATTTTCTGATAAATCGCCGTAAGAACGAGCGATTTGAATGCGTTTAGTAATTTCTGGGCGTTGAACTGCGATGAGGTTGTCTAATTCTTGCTCCAATGATGTCTTGCCTTCAAGCGTCATTGGAAATGTTTTTTCTTCAGACATGTTATTTATCCTTTCAAGTACGCATTGACGCGTAAAATATAGCGTACAAAGCATAGCATGCTCAACAAGGAGTTGCAAGTATTATTTCATATTTTCAATGTAGGTGACGCTGACTTTTTCGATAGAATATATCTATTAGTAATAGCAGAATAGCGATAATAGAAAGTATGATACCTTCACGTAATAACGGTGGTGTATAAGTTAGCTTGATGTGGTGATGACCTGCTTTTGTAGGTATGGTAATGAAGTAATTTGCACTCTTCTTAATGGCGATAGCTTTGCCATCGACTTCAGCGTGCCATCCAGGCGCTGCAGGAATTGTCGTGAAAATAGTTGGTTTGCGCGTCGTCGTCGTAATGGTACCCGAAATTTGGCGTTCATTACGATGCGTTATAGTCAGCGCGTTAGATTTGATGTTAGCAACGTTATCTTGGAATTTTTTTTGATTTAGAGCATATAATGTCACATTTTCAAGATTCAACTGCTGCTGGTTTTTGAGCTGAAAGGTTAGTGTTTGTGGTTTGTTTTTTACATTTCTTGCCAGATTAATAATGACTGTGTGTCGATAAGAGTCGAACTGTTTAATAACTTGATTGTTCAGCAAAATATTAAAATCACTAATTTTCATTGAACCACCGAGCGTGAGGTAGTAACTACCAGAAGACTGTGGTGTAAATGTTAAATCTAAACTTGCTGGTTGCTGTTTGTTTTGACGTCTAATTACAGCATTAGTGATAACATTAGGGGCGTTCACATTATGGCCAACCGCTGAAGTAAAGTTTACGGCTTGTATAATTGAATCTCCCGTTATGGATTGCCATAGATTATTTTGATTTTGAACGGGGCTGTTTGAGAGCATTTTAACTGATGTCACAGCCTTAGGTGCGGCGAAGGCAACGGGCAGACTATAAGGGTTTTGCCAAATGACATTTTTAGCTGTTACTTTTTTAAGCTTGTAGGCAGATGTATCTGGTCGATTAGCCATAATATGTGTAGTGGGGTCACCAGGCTGATTTTTATCTTTACCATTAGGTGAAACGATGTATTTCATCCCCAGCAGACTATCACTGAGTAATGTACCGTTACTATACAGCACATAATTATCACCCTCAGCTTGTCCGAAATGATTAAAGAATAGTGGCGTACTCTTGGATAAGGCTGAGCTGAAATGTGCCGCACCATAGAAGTCAAGCATCATCCCATCGCCACGTGTTCGTTCATATGTTTGTGCGACGCGATACCAGTTTTTATCTTGTTTTAAGACATTTGTGGCTTCTTGGAGTGCGTTAACTGTGCGCTTATATTCTGTGTTGGTTAAATAGGAAAAGTTATCCAATGTAAGCTTAGTATTAACACTTAATTCAGTGATAGTTAAGCAAGTGATAATGATGAGCCACAAATGGTCGTGTTGCTTGCGTGAGAGTTGGTAGAGCATGACAAGAGCTAATGCGGCAAACACTAAAATACTAGTGTGATTAATATAGTTAATGGTTTTATCTTGTTGCCAAGCATAAAGAATGATACCAGCATAGCTAAGCAATAAAACAAACACCGTTTTATAGGATAAGGACTCTGTTTTTTTCCAAGCCATTGCGCCTAACCAAATCAAGAAAAAGCTAATCATAAAGCTGAAACGATAAGGATACCAGACGGGATATTGCATACCATGAAAAACCAATGTCAATGGTGCCCATGTTGTAGCTAAAATCAGAATCGATAAGAGACATAAGGCGCCTAGTTTAACGGACTTTGAGAAACGATGGCTGATAAAGAAAAGTAATGCAGTAATCAGAATGAGGCTACTAACGAAGATATTAGCGACGCCTTGTTGCATTTGATCAAAATTAAAACTACCAGGAATTAATTTGAAGAGCAAATGCAGCGGGTTGTTATCAAAACCATTGTGCCATGTTGATTGATACTGCGCTTTGCCCAGACGAAGTTGATAAAAGGTTGGTAGAATTAGCCAGGCACTTAGGCCACCAGCTACTAAGCTACCCATGATAAAATGACGAATTGTTAGCCAACGGGATTGTATCTGATTTGTCCAAGTTAAGCGCCAGATGAAATATAGGCAAACAAAGAGTGCAATCATATAACCAATATAATAATTACTAATAATAGTAGCAGCTAATATTAAACTATAGCGCCACCACTTCTTTTGTGTAAATAAACGTTCAAGATGATAAATTACCAGCGGTAGGAGAATAGCGGCGTCCAACCAGAGTAGATTGAGATCGTTTGCAATAAACCAACCGGATAATGCATAATTAATGGCAAATAGTAGCGTGCTGTAGCCATTTTGGAATTTTAATTTCTGAATAACCCAGCCAAAACTAAGGCCAGCAGCACCAAATTTTAAGACAGTGACAATTAGGATCATAGATGGTAATTGTTGTGGTGTGACAAGTAAAAAAAGTAGATTAAAGGGGCTCATCAAATAATATGCCCATTCGCTAAGCATATCGCCACCTAGCGCATTACTAAATGAATAGAAGAAACTACTAGGATGTGCTAATAGCGTATGTCTAAACATTGCAAATTGATCAATATATTGTTGACCCAAATCAACAGTAAGAATGGAGTTAGTACCGAAAGGTGCCATATGGCGATAAGCAAAATAACTTATCATGACAATAAGTGGAATCCAGAAACAGAGTGCTAACGGCGATAAGATGATTTTTTTTAATATTTTCAGCATAATAAACTCCTATTTCAAGTTACAAGTTAAGCATAACAAATCGCCATTGCTTATGGGGGTTTTTTAGCGATTTGCTATGACTTTGTGGTACACTAATTTGAGTGTAAAGTGCATTAGGGGAAGCTATTATTATTATGATGCAACGAAATCCATATTTAAAAGATAAGAACGGCAAACAAGACGCCAGAGTTAATTTACCGGCAAGACTCAAACTATTATTAGCAATCACTTTAACATTAATGATTGCTTTGATTTTACAATTGGCTTTTTTGACAATCAAACAGGGTGCTGATTTTCAAGCGGAAGTCAATCGTAGTGATGAGACTGTTGAGAAGGGGAATCAACCAAGAGGATTGATTTATGATGCCAAAGGTCAAATCATTACAGGCAATAAAGCACAAACAGCGATTACGTTTACGCGTGGTACAAATATGAATAGTGCCTCGATGCGTAAAACGGCAGTTGGCTTAGGTAAATACTTAACCGTTGACACGCAACGGTTAACAGATCGTGCTAGAATTGATTTCTATTTAGCCAATACAGAAAATGCCGAAAAGATACAAAAGATTGTTACGAAAGATCATAAAAAAGGTGAGACGTTAACAACGAGTGACGTTTTAAATAAAGAAGTCGCTTACTTAAAAGCCAATAAGTCGTTGTTGAACGGTCAGGATGATAACGAAGCAATGATTTTCCAACGGATGTCAGGAGCGTATCAGTTATCTACAACCTTTATTAAAGAAAGTGATTTAACATCTGTTGAATTAGCTAAAATTGGTGAACGGTTATCGCAATTCCCGGGTATTAAAATTGGTATTAGCTGGACACGACAGTATCCACAAGGTGAAGAATTTAAGTCATTAATCGGAAATGTTACAAACGAAGCAACGGGGCTACCAGAGAATCGTGTGAATACACTACTTGCACAAGGTTATTCTCAAAATGAACCTGTGGGTAATTCAAGTTTGGAACAAGCTTATGAGGCAACCTTAAAAGGCTCTGCTTCGCAAACTGTGGTTAAATCATCAACTGATGGTAGTTCAGTTGTTTCCAACATTAAATATAAAGGTCAGGCCGGCGATAATTTAAAGCTGACAATTGATGCTAAATTCCAAAAATCTGTTCAAGAAATTCTTGAAAAGAACATGCCTGATGGCGATACTGAGGGTGCTTATGCAACTGTCATTAATCCTTATACGGGTGGTATTTATGCCATGGCAGGTGTGGATCGAGATCACACAACGAATAAGCAAACAACTAATCCATTGGGAAATATTAATCATCCCATTGTCATGGGGTCAGCAGTTAAGCCTGCCATGCTTGCAACTGGTTTGCAGCATGGTGTGATTACACCAGAAAATAATACTTTAACAGATCAGGCAATTAAACTGTCTGGAACGCCTTCTATCACATCATATTGGAATAAGGCAGGAACACCGAAATCCATATCAGCTCAAACAGCTTTGGAAGTTTCTTCTAACACATACATGGTACAGCTGGCTATGATGATTGGTGGTCAAAAATATGTTTCGGGTGCAGCCTTGGGATTGAAATCAGGAACATTCCAAGTGATTCGAAATGGATTTGGGCAATTCGGCCTGGGATCAAAAACAGGGATTGATATTGTGGGTGAAACGGCTGGATATAAAGGACCCACTGATGGTAATTCAGACGGTAAGTTATTGTATGAATCATTTGGTAACTTTGATTCATATACCGTTTTGCAAATGGCACGTTATGTTTCTGCCATCGCAAATGGTGGTTACCTCGTTCAACCGCATTTGGTTGGTTCAATTACTGAATCAACCGCCAATAATGATCAACAAAAAACCGTATGGTCTTCTTCACCAACATTGCAGGGTCAAGTAAAATTGACATCTGAGCAATGGCGCGTTATTAAAGAAGGAATGCACTTGGTTGCCAATGGTTCTAGTCCATGGAACACGGGTGGCACAGACTTGCACAAATTATCACCAAAAGTGAATGCAAAGACAGGAACTGCCGAAACAACAACGAATGGTAACTCTACAGTTACGGAATCAGTTATTTTATATGTACCAGGGCAACCGATGGCCTTAGCACTAGCTATCCCAGGGATGAATAATTATTTGGATGGTACAGATACCAAAATTGCTGCAGAAATCGTGAACGCCTTTTGGAAAAATGTAATGAGTAAACCGAAATAAGGTTTCAATATTCACTGATTAATAGTTAGCAAGATTCGATGACATGGTAGAATATTATTATGGCAAAAAAACAAACAATGATTGAACGAACCTTGCTTGCGATGGCAGTTGGTGAAAGTTTAGCGTATTTACCTAGTAGCAAACAAGAGATATTAGTTCATCAACCTGACAATTTTACAGATCCTTTAAAGTGGGGCGCTAATACAAGTATGTCGCTGGCTACGGTATCCAGTTTGTCACGTGGTTATCAATTCAATGATGTGATGTTACGGTTGCAGAATTGGTATAAAAGACGGCAATATGCACCAGCACAAACTATCCAATCAATTGATGATGTTATTCAAAGTTCGATGCTTCGTTTCAGCAAAAATCGCGATTTACTAGCTAGTGGTGGTGTCGACGAAGCATCCAATTCAGATAGTGTTTTGGCGCGAATGATACCCGTTGCGTTGTATTTACATCATCGTTTTGGTTCTGCTTTTATTAACGATGAACGTGCGATGTTACTATTGCACCGTGTGGCTGGTTTGACGCATAATCATGAAGGTGCTCTGGTATCAGTTGGTATGTTAAGCTTGATTATTAGCCAAATATTAGACGGGAAGAATTTATTTGACTCGGTCGAAAATGGTTTGGCTTTTGGTTTTGAATACTATTCAAGACATCAGGTATTTGCGGGTGAACTGAAAGATTTTGATGCAATGAATTTGCCTGACTTTTCTAATAGCTCTGCTGCTGATTTTAAGTTAGACGGGCAGGCATCTAACACGTTAGAAGCAGTAGTTTGGAGCTTATTAAATAGCGAAAATTATCAAGATGCATTAAACAAAGCTTTGATGCATGGGCATGCGAATACCATGATTCCAACATTAGCAGGAACTTTAGCGGGTATTTATTATAAAGAAGATGAACAGCTGAATATAATTAGCCAGCAACTTGTTTCGAGAAAATTAATTATTAGTATTTCTCATTTGGCTAATCGTCTTGGCCGATTTAATTAAAAAGTTAAGCCTTAGGCTTAGCTTTTTAATTTGTTTTTGATTAATTGTGCTAGTTATCACAAAACAGATCTGATAAAATCAAATGAATAAAAGAGTGAAGAGAGAAGAAATATGGATATTCCAACTAACGCGCAGGTGTTACCTAAACGTGTGAAACGCGTTTGGTTATTAAAGCAATTAATCATCATGCTGGTGATTATTATTTGTTTAGTGGCAGCATGGTACTTTGCAATAAAAAGTATGCCCAACTTTTGGCAAAGATGGTTTCAAATCGTGGGAGGTGTGGCGGTTGTTATTTCAGTCATCCCCATGATACTGATACCTTACCGATATGCTTTTAATCGCTATTTAATGGCTGCTGAAAGTGTTGATATTTATCAAGGGTTCTTATTTCGAAAGGCTGAGTTAATCCCATTGAATCGAATCCAAAATGTACGAATTACGCAAGGCCCTATATCGCGGTTATTTCATTTAAACAATTTAACTATTGTGACGGCTGCACATAATTTTAGTATTAATTATATTGATAATCACACGGCGCAAAATTTACGTCAACGTTTAATTAATGCTGCATTGCAAGCACGCGAGGTAGCTGAAGATGAATAAGCGTCGTCGTCAACATCCGATTACAATTTTAATTGAATTAATAAGCTTGATTAAAGCATTTTTCTTCCCGATAATTATTTTTGTGATATTAAGGCATTCATTATCAGTTGGCGAAAAAGTACTAATTATGATTGGCTTTATTGTATTAAGCACGCTTTTTAATTTAATTAAATGGTTTTACTTTACTTATGAATTTAATGAGTCAGAAATAACAATTTATCATGGCATTGTGAATAAGCAACAAATTCATATCCCATTTGAACGTATTCAAACACTCACGCGTGAACAGCCCATTTACTTACAGCCTTTTGAATTAGTTAATTTACAAATTGATACTTCTGGGCAGGGTAAACCAGATGCAGTTTTAAAAGCAATCACAGTGAAGCAAGTCACAAAAATTGAGCAACAGCGACGTTTAATGCAAACGAAGGCAACAGATTTGACACAAAGTAGAAATGCAGAAGCATCAGAACCGTCAACTACGAAAAAGGCGCAACAGCATTCTGCACGTTACCAAATTAAATTTCGAGATTTATTCATTTATTCACTGACTTCTTTAAGTGGGTTTGGAATTGCTGGTGCAATGTTTGCGGCTTGGACGCAGTTTGATGACTTGTTGCCGAATCGATTTAAGACAATAGTCAATCAATTTCTATTACAATCATCATTTGTGCTCTTGGGTGTGTTGGGGTTGTTCGCACTAATTATTGCGACAATGATTGTGATGTTTAAAATCATCAATCGTTATTATCAATTTGTGTTGGTGCGTGATGGTCATCAATTGACAATAGCGCGTGGTTTATTGTCAAAGCATACCATGCAGTTACGGACATCAAGGATACAAGCCATTTGCGTGGCGCAAACATTGTTGCGTCGGCTATTTCGTTTACAAACAGTGACAGCAAATCTTGCTGCTAATAAAAAAGAAGATAGTGAAGATGAATCGCAAACGGTCATTGTTCCAGTAATTAAAACTAATCGTAGTCAGAAAATGTTACAACAGCTCTTACCAAATTTTAAATTTGATATACCAGTGCAGACCGATAGTCGAATAAAAGCTGCCTTGTGGTTGCGTTTACGCTTCATCTACGGTATTTTATTAGCAATTGTTTTATCAGTAGTTGTGGTTTTAGCTGTGTTGAGTCATCAATGGCAATGGCACATTTTACAACAAACAGAGGTGTTATCATTTATTGTCGTAATGATTATGGGTTTGTGTATTTTGATTTTGTCTCAAACATTGCTGTGGTCTCATGATCAAAGTATTGCTATAAAAGATGATATGCTGATGCTACAGACGAATCGCTTGTTTACTAAACGAACGTATTATATTAAGCGAGATCGTATTCAAGGTATGCAAACTAGAGCGTGGTATGGGTTGTTGAAACGACGCCAAGGCGCACATATGACAATCGTGATTCGTGATAGTGATGCGTTCCAACTTATTAAGGTATACTATATACAAACGGCTATCGTTGAAGATATTAAAACGTGGTTGCTTACTGATAAATAAATCATAGTATGAATTGACCAGCTTGCCTTATTTTTGAATATTTTATGTTCAGTTAAATAAAACACGGTATAATGGAAGTTATTGGATTATAAGGAAGCTGCCATCTTTGTCCAAAATTATGTTGTCTCCTCATTAATTGAGGACCAGATAATTAAAAAGAAAGTTGATGCTTTCGAGCATGTTAGAAAGATGTTGAATATTAAGCCAAAGTATAAGGCATATCTTATTGCCAAACGTATAATCGATATTGTATTTGCTTTATTGGGGATAATGGTGTTATCGCCAATTTTTGTCGTGATTTTTATCCTGCTAAAAGTTGATAGTCCGCATGCGTCTGTTATTTTTGCTCAGGAACGTGTGGGGCGATATGGTCAACATTTCAAAATTTATAAGTTTCGTTCAATGATTCCAAATGCTGAACAAGTTTTGAAATCTAATCCTGAACTTTACCAGAAATTTGTTGCCAGTGGTTATAAATTACCAACGAATGAAGACCCTAGAATTACTAAGTTGGGGGTATTCCTACGAAAATCTACACTAGATGAAATTCCACAATTTTGGAATATGTTACGTGGTGATATGAGTTTAGTTGGACCACGGCCAGTTGTTCAAGAAGAACTAAAAGAGTATGGTGATCGCGTTGATATTTTCCTATCTGTACGACCAGGCGCTTTAGGCTTATGGCAGGCGAGTGGGCGTTCATTGATTGAATATCCAGAACGAACGGATATTGAATTGGAATATGTTGCGAATGCAGGATTTTGGTACGATATCGGTATTGTGTTTAGGAATCTCATTGCTATATTTAAATCTAAAGGAGCATATTGATGCCTGACGAGAAGAAGCTGAAGGTTTCAGCAAAGTATATAACGAAAACCTTTGATTTGGGTAAAACAAAATCTGAAAAAATTCGTGCCATTTTAAACCCTTTAAGTAAGGGACCACAAAAATTTTGGGCATTAAAAGGCATTAACTTTGATGTGTATGAAGGGGATGTTGTTGGTATCGTTGGTGTTAACGGTTCTGGAAAATCAACGTTACTCAATATTTTGAGTGGGCTATTATTACCTGCTTCCGGCGAACTCACAATTAATGGTGAAACAAGCATGTTGACCATTGGTGCCGGATTACGTGGTAACCTGACAGGGCGCGAGAATATTCGTTTGAAGTCCTTGATGATGGGGCGCACAAACAAAGAAATCGATGAACAGATGGATGAAATTGTTGAGTTTTCTGATTTGGGTGACTTTATCGATCAACCGGTTAAAGATTATTCGTCTGGTATGAAGTCCAAGTTAGGTTTTTCGATTGCTGTCCATCAAGATCCAGACATTTTAATTATTGATGAAGCATTATCAGTTGGTGATCAAACATTCTCGCAAAAGGCGTTGGCTAAGATGAATGAATTCAAGGCACAAGGGAAAACGATTTTTTTTGTGTCACATTCCATGCGTCAAGTGCGTGATTTCACGGATAAAACCATTTGGATACAATATGGTGAAATGCGAGCAATGGGACCAACTGAAGAAATTGTTAAGGATTACGAAAAGTGGAATAGCTGGTTTAAAGGGCTTGGCAATAAAGAAAAGTCAGACTATCAAAAGCAACAAAAGGCAAAGCAAGTTTCTTTCAATGAACAAGAATTGGCTAAGCGAATTAGTAATGATGAACGATTGTCAGCAGAAGATAAACAGCGTTTAAGCACACATCTAGCAGTTGGTGATTATCTACCAGTAACATCATGGGTTGTTTTGGCAGCTGCAACGGTTGGTTTTTTATTTACTATTTATCAATATGTGATGTGGGGGTAATAACTGGTTATGAAAGAAGTTTGGCTTGTTTTACAAGAACAATTTAAATATGCACCTGTAATGGTGCGCTTGGCCAATTACGAGAAAAAAGCGCGTTACCAAAATCATGCGCTAGGTAATCTATGGTTATTTTTGAACCCGTTTATGCAAGTTGCGACTTATTGGATTGTTTTCGGACTTGGATTTAATTCTTCCAGTAATGTGACAGGCATTCCGTACATGCCCTGGTTAATCGTTGGTTTGGCTACATGGTTATTCATTAATACATCATTTATGGATACGACTTGGAGTATTTCAGCTAACATCTGGCAAATTGCTCGGATGAAGTTCCCGATGAGTATCATGCCGATGATGAGAACATTGATGAACTTTAATGCTTTCCTTTACATGTTAGTCATTGGTGTTGTGATGTCAGTCTTCTATGGCTTACCCGTCACTTTTTATTGGTTACAGGTATTCTATTATATGTTTGCTGCGTTTGCTTTCCTTTATGCATTTGGTATTTTTAATGCGACGATTACGGTACTAATTCGTGATTATCAACAAATTATGCAAACTGTGATGCGTTTTGTTTTCTGGGTATCTGGTGCGTTATTCTCAGTTTCAGATCGTTTTGGACATGGTCATGAACGCTTCGTGCGACTCTTAGAGATGAACCCATTTTATTATTTAGTAGATGGTATGCGTAATTCTTTCTTTGGACATCAATGGTTCTGGGAAAATACGTATCCAACGATTGCCTTTTGGTTATTTGTGATTATCATTTTATTCATTGGATCGCACTTACATTTGAAATTCCGTTCATATTTTGCGGATTTGGTATAAATTCATGACAGAAAAAATTGAAATTATGGTTGCGGCGCACAAAATAGCCCCCATGCCAGTTGCATCAATTTATACGCCGCTCCAGGTTGGGGCGGCTTTGTCATCTGAACATTTTCCTGAATATACATGGGACGATACGGGTGACAATATATCAATAAAAAATAAACAATATAATGAATTAACGGCTTTATATTGGGCGAGACATAATAGTCAAGCAGATATTGTGGGATTGGTACACTATCGACGATACTTCACTTTCAATCGTCAAAAAAATTTGAATACTATATTAAGTGAAGCGCAATTACGTGATTTGTTACAACACGTTGATGTCATTGTACCTAAAAAAAGACATTACTGGATTGAAAGCAGTGAATCGCATTATCGACATGCGCATCACGGGCAATCTTTAGATATACTGCGTGAAGTCATCCAAACAGATTATCCAGATTATAATGAGGCGTTTGAAGCCAATATGGCAAGCACGTCTGCGCACATGTTTAATATGTTGATTATGCGTCGTCAGCTCTTTAATGATTATGTGGATTGGTTGTTTGATATTCTCGATAAAGTAGAACACCGCTTATCACCAGAAGTACAAAATTGGTCAGTATATGAGCGCCGTGTTTATGGTTTCTTGAGCGAACGGTTGTTAGATGTTTGGTTAACTAAACATCAAATTAAATATCAAGAAGTCCCAGTTGTGTTTATGGAACATCAAAATTGGTTAAAAAAAGGAACTAAATTTTTAGCACGCAAATTTGGTTTTGGTCGTGTACAATAGGTGCTGAGGTTAATTAAATGGAATTTAATACTAAAAACTATGATTATTTAATTGTTGGTGCGGGTCCGTTTGGGATGATTTTTGCATATGAAGCAGCCAAACGTGGTAAGCGCTCTCTCATTATTGAGAAACGCCCGCATATTGCGGGTAATACTTACACACATACAGAGCATGGTATTACAGTTCATGACTTTGGTGCGCATATTTTCCATACTGATAATAAAGAAGTATGGGACTATGTTCGTCAATTTGCGACATTTAATGGTTTCCAAAATCAAGTGATTGCAAATTATAAGGGTAGTTTATATAATTTGCCGTTCAATATGAACACCTTTTACGAAATGTGGGGAACGAAAACACCACAAGAAGCTAAAGATAAAATTGAAGAACAAAAGCAAGCAGCCTTAAAAGATTTAGGAGACCGCCAGCCACGTAATTTGGAAGAACAGGCGATTTCTTTAATTGGAACAGACATTTATGAAAAACTCATTAAGGGTTACACCGAGAAACAATGGGGTAGAAAGGCAACAGAGTTACCAGCTTTTATCATAAAGCGCTTGCCAGTTCGCTTTATCTATGATAATAATTATTTCAATCATCGTTACCAAGGTATTCCTGTTGGTGGATATACCCAAATTTTTGAACAAATGGTTTCTGATAGTAATGGGTTAATTGATATCTTAACTGATACAGATTTCTTTGATCACAAAGAAACATTGCTCAGTGAATTTCCAAGAATTATTTATACGGGTATGATTGATCAATTTTTTGATTATCAATATGGTGAACTTGAGTATCGTTCATTACGCTTTGAAAGTGAAGTTTTAGATAACGATAACTACCAGGGAAATGCTGTTATCAATTATACAGATGCACAGACCCCTTACACGCGGGTTATGGAGTGGAAACACTTTGACGGCTTGGCTGATGATGGTAAAACAATTATTACACGGGAATATCCGCAGGACTGGGATCGGACTAAAGAAGCTTATTATCCTGTTAATGATGAGCGTAATACACAGATTTACAAGCAATATGCTAAGATAGCACGTCAAACGCAGTCTAATATTTTGTTTGGCGGTCGTCTAGGTAAGTATCGTTATTTTGATATGGATCAAGTCATTAATGATGCATTGAATACGGTACGTCAAGAATTCAATATCCCTCAAGACTTTAATTTTGCTCATGATAAGATTGAAAGCAATCAATAAGGAGAAATGATGAAACGCATTATTACATACGGAACATTTGATATGTTGCATTATGGTCATATTAATTTATTGCGCCGTGCTAAAGAGATGGGTGACTATCTGATTGTTGCTTTATCAACTGATGAATTTAATTGGAACTCTAAACAGAAGAAAACATATTTCTCTTATGAAAAGCGGAAACAACTCTTAGAAGCTATTCGTTATGTTGATCTTGTTATTCCTGAAGAATCATGGGATCAAAAAGTAGCCGATGTTGATCTATATAAAGTAGATACTTTTGTAATGGGGGATGATTGGGCTGGACAGTTTGACTTTATTGCCAACGAAACTGATGCTGAAGTGGTTTACTTAGCACGGACACCGGAAATTTCAACAACTCAGATTAAAAAAGATTTGAATTCTAAAAATATGGCAACTGAACATGAATCAAAAGTGAACTAATGATATAAATCAAGTATAATGAAAAGGCGAGTGGTCGCCTTTTTATTATGCAAAAATTAATTAAACAAACAATCTATAAATGGCGGGATTGGCAGTGGCAACGACAGAATAAGTTAGCCTTGCAATCACCTGAAAATAAAGCGAAGCAATACTACGATAATCATTATGATGAGTGGCCATTGGATGAAAACGTGGCTTTGTATGATATGCGTGATGGGCAACAATTGAGTGATTCGCCCCGTGCTATCTTATTGCATTGGTTAAATAATAAACCAAAAATGCAACACATTATTGTGGCAGAATCCCAATATTTAACAGAAATACAAGCAACCTTAGCGTATTTAACTTTATCTGATAGGTCACAGATTCATGTGGTGATACAGTTTTCTGATGAACATATGCATGCCTTATTAACAGCAAAGTATGTTGTGACAAATGCAATGATTTTTTCTGATATCTTTGTTAAACGATCAGACCAGATTTTTATTAACACTTGGCATGGCACGCCATTGAAAAAAATGGGATATGCGATGCCTGGTGGCGTAATGGGGTCTTGGAATGTATTGAGAAATCTGATGATGACAGATTACTTAGTTATGCCTAATGCTTATACGACAACTATTTTTCGTCGGGATTATCGTCTAGATAATTTATATCGCGGGCAACTATTAAATGTTGGTTATCCGAGAAATGATGTCTTAGTTAATGGCCTCAAGCCAATGCTTGAAAAAAAGGTTAGAGCATTAGTACATAGCCAACAAAAGGTTATCCTTTATGCACCAACTTGGAGCGGAGATGCGACAACTTTAACATCTAGTTATGAAGAAATACAAAAATATTTAGTTGTGCTAAAACAATTACAGCAGCAATTACCGCAATATGATATTCGTTTTAAGGCGCATCCTTATGTGTATCAATTAGTTGAAAGAGATGAAGCATTTGCCTCATATTTAGTACCGAATTATTTAGATACCAACGATGTATTGGCTATCACAGACATTTTAATTACGGATTATTCATCATTATTTTTTGATTATTTGATTACGCAACGCCCGATTCTATTCTTGGATCAGAATGCAGATTATCAGACATCAAGAGGAACGTATTTAGCTGATAATCAACTTCCAGGACCATATACACGGCAGGTAGAAAATATTGTAGATTGGATACACCATCTATCTGATATTCAAATAAAATTCAGTGTTCAATATCAAAATTTTTATCAACGATATGTGGCGAACGATGATGGCTTGGCTACTGAACGGGTGGCGACAGTCATTCAAAAGCAACCAGCAATACAACCCGTTAAGACAATACGCATGCTTATTAATGGTGAAGATTTTTCAGAATCTCAGTTTGATGATGGCATAGTGGCAAGAATACCTCAAAATGTGGATCAAAGTTTTGTCATCTATGAGCGACATTTGTTGGATAATTGGTATGGCTATCAGTTCTTTACACATGTTGATCAAGTCATGCCGAATAGTCGTATCTTTGTTAATAAATCACCGCAAGATAACACCTTATCCCCTGAACAAGCAAAAATTAAGGGCCAACGTATTGTTGGTAATGCTCATTTTGATATACTGGTAATAGGTCAGACGAATGCGTCTACCCATCAGAAGGCCATTATGATGTTGGCTGATCAGGTATTGATGCGTGCTAATACAAAACGCAGTGAGTGGTTATTAAATATTGGCTATCAACGCGTTTGGCATCATAATACTTGGGAGTTATGGCAACAAGAATTGACAAAGATTGATCAAACATTAATAGAAAAAGTAATAGGTGATGCATAATATGTCAAATTTGACAGTAACAGCAGTGATTGTGACTTATAACCGTCTTGACTTACTGAAAGAGTCCATCCAAAAAGTACTCAATCAAGACACGGATGCATTAAAGCATTTAATCATTGTCAATGGTGCTAGTACAGACGGTACTTTTGATTATCTGAACACGCTAACGGATAAGCGAATTATTGTTGAACATTTAGAACAAAACTTAGGTGGTGCGGGTGGTTTTAATTGGGGAATGAAAACGTTCTACCATAAAACACAAGATGATTTGGTTTGGGTAATGGATGATGACTCAATGCCCACGCGTAGTTCATTGAGCCGACTATTAGACATGTTTAACGAAAAGCCAGAGGCTGGATGGGGTGCTAGTAAGGTCAACTGGCTAGATGGTGAATGGGCAAAGATGAATGTACCAGCACCCGCTGATGGTGGTAAAACTGCTGTTTTTTATGGACATGATAATTTGGTTGAAATTAAGCATGCAACTTTTGTGTCAACAATTTTCAAAAGAGAGTTGATTGAAAAAGTTGGCTTACCTCAAAAGGAGTATTTCATTTGGGGGGATGATATTGAATTTACAGAACGTTCACATCGTACGATGCCAGGATATTTTGTGAGAGATTCTATTGTTATTCATGCTAGCAAATTAAATCCTAATCCCGGTGATATTGTGGGCGAGGTTCAAGAAGAACGGTTACCAAGATATATGTTAGAGTATCGTAACCGACTATTAACGTCGCGTCGTCGCCATTCAATGGTAAAGTACATTAAAACCCTTGGGCATGGTGGATTAGACTTCGTCAAAACATTATTTTTACCACGTGTTCAGTTTCGTGGTAAAAAGTTAAGGATTATTATTCGTGGCTCATTAAATGGATTTAAGTTTAATCCAGCGATTGAATATGTTGAAACAAAAGATAAGGGATAAGAGCGCTTTGGCGCTTTTTTCGTATAATAAAAAATGATGAAGACGATTACTAAAATTAGTACACAAAAAAAACAGGGCCGATATAATGTTGATTTAAATGGGCATTTTGCCTTTGGTATTGCGGAAAGCGTTTTGGTGAAATATGGATTAGCCAAAGGACGTGAATTAGATGATGAAACCATTCAACGTATTAAATATGATGACGAAATTGCCAAAGCTTTACATGTTGCAGTTAATTATCTGGGGCATACATTAAGAACGGTTCATCAGGTACAAAAAAAGTTACATGATAATGATGTTGATGTAACGATTCAAGATCAGGTTATTGCTAAGCTTAAAGAGCAGAGCTATTTAGACGATTTGAACTATGCAAAGCATTACGTTGCAACAAAAAAACATATCGCACCTAAAGGACCATTAGTTGTTGCTCAGGAGCTTAAACAAGCCGGGGTAACTGAGGATGAAATTGATATAGCACTACGCGATTATACATATGAAGAACAGCTAGCTATTGCTGAAAAGTTGGGTGCGAAGTTTGCTAAAAATTATCAACGCCAATCGTCACGTGCTAAGCAACAAAAGGTGATTCAAGCACTACTTAACAAGGGATTTTCTTATGATATTGCACAGATTGTGATTGAGCGTTTTGTCGATAGCAATAGTAATGAAGTCGAGTTAGATAATGTTATGCGTGAAGCAACCAAGTTATGGCATCGTTATCGACATGAGGTACCAAGCCAACGTAAATATCGAACCAAGAATAATCTATATGCTAAAGGTTATACCAGCGAATTGATTGACCAATCAATTGATAAGTTAATGCTTGATGAAAGCTAACATTTGGTTGTGAGTTCTGGTACAATAAAATAGGACTTCGATGTCAAAAGAGCAGGTAGAATTATGAGTAATGATGAACATTTTCGCGGACCGCGTGAGGGTGATTATATTACGATCAAAAGCTATAAGCACGACGGCTCATTACATCGAACTTGGCGAGATACAATGGTGCTAAAAACCAGTGAGCATGCAATCATTGGTTTAAATGACCACACATTGGTTACAGAAGATGATGGTAGGCGTTGGGTAACACGCGAACCTGCTATTGTTTACTTCCATAAGAAGTATTGGTTTAATATTATTGCAATGATACGCGACAATGGTGTCTCTTATTATTGTAATTTAGCCTCACCTTACGTTCTTGATAAGGAAGCGTTGAAATATATTGATTACGATCTCGATATTAAAGTTTTCCCAAATGGGGAAAAACATTTGTTAGATGCTGATGAATATGCTGTCCACAGCAAAAAATGGCATTATTCGGCAGATATCGATAAGATATTAAAAGCACATGTTAAAATTTTAGTTGATTGGATTAATCATGATATTGGACCGTTTTCTCAAGGGTACGTCGATGTGTGGTATGCACGGTATCAAAACCTGATGCAGGAGCGGTCACAAGATCGTTAATATCAAGTAAAAGCACGAGTTAGCTCGTGCTTTTTTGTATGATTTTGCATATGTTATGATAATAACATTGCATTATTAATGGGAAGAGAGAAATTTGCATGAATCAAATCGTTAAAGCTGGACTATCTTTTAGTACAACTTGTTTTTTTGCGCTAGCGGGAGCGTCAGTTGCGCACGCAGATAATTTGAATGTTACAACGCAGCAAGATGATAAGATGGTGTTTATTAATCAAATTGCACCTGATGTTCGAACAATATCACAGCAATATCAAATTTATGGCTCTGTTCAATTAGCACAAGCCATCTTGGAATCGAATTATGGTCAGAGTAAATTAACACAGAGCGGTAATAATTTTTTTGGTATGAAGGGCGCTTATAATGGTCAATATTTGAGCTTTCCAACCTTGGAGGATAACGGAAAAGGTAAGTATACTAAAATACAGGCGAAATTCAAAAAATATCCTAGCTTTTATCATTCATTAGAAGATAACGCACGATTAATTCGTAATGGCTCAAGTTGGGATAGCTTATACTATGCAGGTGCTTGGAAAGAAAATGCGTCGACATATAAAGAAGCAGCTAAGGCGTTAGAGGGAAGATATGCGACGGATACACGATATGCCGATAAAATAATTCGCGTTATTAATATTTATAAATTAGACCAATTAGTTGATGTTCAATATAAAACGATGCAATCAGTGATTGATACTAACTATACTGCGCTGATTACTCAAGTTAATCGAAATGATGGCTTATATTGGAGCGGACCATATATGACCTCTGCACAAAGTGTAAAACGTGATGATTCGGCATCTAAGTATCGTGGTACCACCGTTCGTGTAGTGAAAGAAGCTATGGTAAGTCAGAGTAGATGGGCAAAGGTGCTGTTAAATAATCGTGAAGTTTGGATAGATAAAAATGGTTTGCGCCCACTCAATCAACTAGCTAATACGCGTTATGTTAATTATTATGCAAAAATTAATCAAACTATGCGTAATGATGGACTCTACCGCTCTGGTCCGTATAATACTTCGGCAAATACGGCAGTTCGTGATGATAGTGCTAAAAAATATCATGGTTATCGAATCCGTGTGGTAGCAGAGACGGACGTTAATGGTAAAACAAGGTGGGCAAAAATAATGCTTCCAAATCAGCAGACCTATTGGATAGATAAAAACGGATTGAAATAGCGTATACTGAAGCGATTTTGAAATTATGGATTATTAGGTACACGGTCTGCTTTTGATTGCTGATATCTTCGTATGGTATAGAATTTGTTTTTATAATATAGACGGATTACTCATAACAAAGTTATAATGAATATTGTATGTTATCAGTTACTTTTAGTATCAAAATAGGGCTGATAGCTATTTTTGCGAATTCATTTCACTTAGAAATTTAACAATGAACAATTAGATATCTATATATAGAAATAGTGAGTGTATCCTATTATGTTAGAAGTACAAAAAGATAAGTTACCAAAAGTAACGGCAATAGTTGCAGCTTATAATGTTGAATATTACATAGAAGAGACTTTAGATTCTTTAGTGAATCAAACATATCCTAATCTAGAGATACTTGTGATAGATGATGGTTCTAGTGATGATACTTTAAATTTAGTTAATTATTACGCTTCAAAGTATTCACAAATAAAAGTAATGACGCAACAAAATTCAGGAATTGCTAGAACTAGAAATAAAGGCATTATGGTAGCAAATGGTAAATATATTACCTTTGTGGATGGTGACGATGTTGTGCCAAAAAATGCCTATGAAAAAATGGTAGAGAGCTTATTAATATCTGATTCAGATATGGTAAGCGGTTTTGTTAAGCATATTAATTCAACACACACCTATCCAGCTGGCATGTTTAAAGTAGCCATTAAAGATACGGTTCGTCAAACAAATATTCGACAGCATCCTGAATTAGTTTATGAAACTACTGTATGGAATAAGATGTATCGGCGTGATTTTTTGATTGATCATAATATTTTCTTTCCGGAAGATAGAGCGTTTGCGGAAGATATTCCTTTTACGATGATGGCTCATATGACTGCGCGTACTGTAGATATTATTAGTAACACGGTTTATTTTTGGCGTATTCGTGATCGTGGAGATGTTTCTGCAACTCAAGATCGTGCCAATCTCGACTTCTTTGATCAAAGAATAGAAATGTTATTGTTAGCTAGAAACATCATTTTATCTAAATCTGAAACAGATAATGTATTGAAATCTTTTGATTTTAAGTTGTTTGATCATGATTTAAACATTTATTTACAAATGTTTGAGAATAGATCGGAGAGTTTTTTACTCAAGTTCCATCAACGTATTGTACGTCTTGTAAGACAAGTAGGTGAAGCATCTATTAAAACAATGCCCTTAAATAAGCAAATTTATTATTTTGCTTTTTTTAACGCTGATTTCACAACATATAGGCGATACATCAATAGAAGATTGGACCAAACACCTCTTGAATTAGTTAAGGGGCATTTACAAATAAAAGATAGTGCATTATCTAAAGATATTTTAAGCCAAATTTCTTTATACAATGCGCTTTTACCGCACTATTTACTAACTGATGTGTATTTTGATGAGGAAAGTAGTAATGCTGTTATTAAAGGAGAATGGTTCTTAGAGGGTTTCCAAGACATCACTCCAAATTCTGAAGAAATACATGCGCGAATCGTGAATATCGATAATCATCAATCTGTAGATGTGGAGATTATCCGTGGTAAGCGTTATGAACGTAAGGGATTGCGATACATTAAGCGTTTTGATCCGTTTACTATTAATTTAGATTATCAGAAAATTGCTCATGTGATTAGCTCGGGTAGATGGAAGATAAAATTAACTAATCGTATTGGTGAGGCAACATGTGAAGAATTTGTTGGCAATCCATTATCAGCTAAGACTCAGAAATTTTCTAAAATAGAAGAAGCGTCTAGAATCTCATCATCATTTAATCATTCGTGGGAATTAGTGCTAAATGTTGCTGATAAAGTTGATATCCAGAACGAAAAAGATAAGATATTGATAAGTGTTGATGCAATTCAATATAACCATCAGAACATTCGTATTGTCTTTTCTACGAATAAGACAGTTTCATTATTAAAGATTATTAGTAGAAAATCCAATGACATATCAGAATTGGAAAAGTTGGATGATAATCAGTATGTTTGGGAAACAACGGTTAACGATGCTGATATGACTTTTGATCACATTAGCAATTTCAGTATTGAATCGGATAATAATAAAACATTATTGTTATCTAGAACAGATGTATCAGTTACTGAGCAAAATGAAATATTGACACTATCCAGCACGGTAAATAATCATTTTAATTTATTGTTAAATACAAATAAACTACTTGTTGATAATGGTTACTTTAAGAAAAATAAATTATACCTTCAATTACACGACGTTGTTAATGTTAAAAATGTAGTTGCTGTTAACTCAGATGAAGAAGTTACTTTACCGATTCAACAAAATCATCATAATATTATCGTTCAACTTGATACATCAAATGGTGATTATGTACTACAAAATATGAATTATGACTTATATTTAAAAGATGCACAAAGTAAGATGTACGTATTACATTTAGATAATGTGATGATTGATTTTACTAAAGAGCATCGTTACAAGCACCAAAGGCACGTAATTTGGCGAAGTAGAATGGGAACATTGAGGATTAAGTCTAATATAATTTGGCATTTATTTTGGGACAAAACACCGCGTCGTCGTAAATTTACAGAATGGGTATTATATCCACTGATGCGTTTGTTACCGCTCAAAAAAAATATTTGGGTATTTGATAGTTATTGGTCTAGCAAGTTCAGTTCAAATGAAAAGGCGATTTACGAATATATACAGGAAAATCATCCAGAGATTAAAAATATTTGGATATTTAATGATCCTAATGTACCTATTACTGGAAATGGTAAGAAAGTCAGAAAAGGTAGTATTGAGTATTGGTGGTACATGGCCCGTGCTAAGTACCTTGTACAAAATACGAACTTCCCTCAAAATTATGTAAAACGTGTAGGACAAATCGAAATTGAAACATTACATGGAACATTTATGAAAACCATGGGGTTTGATGAACCTAATTTCAGATTTGCATCAAGATGGACACAGGAACGTTTTGCACAACGTAATGAACGATGGGATTATCTCGTTTCACCTTCAAAGTTTATGGATAAAGTTGCCCCTGAGGCCTTTCGTTATCAACATAAAGTTTTGCATACTGGTTTTCCTAGAAATGATCAATTAATAAAAAATAACAATCCCTCATCAATTGGTAAATTAAAGCACAAATTATCGTTACCGTTGAATAAAGAAATCGTACTATATGCACCAACTTACAGACAAACTAATGGTTTTGATTTTCAAATTGATTTAGATGAATATGTAAAAAATTTAGGTGACAAGCAAATCTTGTTAGTACGTTTGCATTATTTTATTGCGAGTCAACTAGACCTGAGTCAATATGCTGGTCAAGTTATTGATATGAGTAGTTATCCTGAAATAGAGGATTTATATTTAGTAAGTGATATATTAATAACGGATTATAGTTCGGTAATGTTTGACTATGCTATGCTTCATCGACCAATGGTCTTTTATGCTTATGATTTAGAGTGGTATACAAACCCTAAAAATAGGGGAACATATTTAGATTATGTTGATACAGTACCTGGTCCTATTGTTAAGACTAATCAAGAATTGATGGAAGTTTTAAGTGATACTACGAGATTAAAGCAATTTGATAGACAAAGGCTTCAAAAGTTTTATGAAGAATTTACGACGTATGGGCAAACAGGTAATGCTGCACAAGAGGTTGTTGAGCAGGTATTAAATGGTGATATTGAACCTAGTAGCCAAGTATATAATCAACATGCATTTCGAGATGCTATTTGGAAACTATTACAAGTGAAAAAACCATTCATTACGTTACTAAATTATTGGTCCAAAAAGTTAAAACGTGATGAAAAATTGGTGATTTTTAGTAGTTTTGGTGGCACACAAACATCGGATAGTCCCAAAGCTATATTTGATATGATGAAAGCTAAATTCCCTGACTATAAATTGCTTTGGCTAGCTAAAGATAATCAATATCAATCGTTATTTAAAAAAGAAGGCTTCAAAACCTTATCTATGGAACAATATCGTAGTATACGTTTGTTAAGTAAGGCAAAATATTGGGTAATAAATGATGATTTCTTATCAGGATGGCAACCGCCACAAGATATTGTTGTTTTGCAAACAGGACAAGGAACATCTCAAAAGTTAATTGGTGCTGATATTAAGAAAGTGATTTCGGCTGGGAAAACTAGAAATAACTACGTGAAGGAAATATTAGCTAATGCTAGTCAATGGACTTATACATTATCGAATAGCACTTTTGCGTCACAGCAAAAAATATCAGGATATCAATTAGAAGAACATCAAGTTTTTGCTACAGGGTATCCCAAGAATGATGTATTAATTCGAGAAAAAGATAATACTAATTATCAAAAGCAATTACGCCGACAGTTTAATATTGATGATAGTAAAACTGTCTTTCTTTATGAGCCCACTTGGCGGGATGATGATGCTATTAGACATGGCCATTATCAAGCAAAAGTACGTTTTGATATAGAGGATTTACAGCGTAAATTTGGTGATAGAATACAGTTGGTTGTTAAGTGGTCCCATACATTCGATGAACTACCAGATTTATCACAATATCATGATTTTGTGATAGATTTGTCGAGCGAACAAGATACTACAAAACTATATCTATTAAGTGATGTATTAATAACAGATTATAGTGCTGGTATTTTTGATTTTGCATTGCTAAACCGTCCAATTTTGAGATATACACCCGATTTTTCTAGTGTTAGTAATAACTCTGGGTTAATAGATGATAATTTATTACCAACTAAATTAATGACATATGATAGTTTGTGTGATGCCATTGATTTAGTGATTTCTAAGGATACTCATGACTTTTTACCAACACGAGAAATGAAAGATAAGTATCTCACATGGGATACAGGTAGAGCTACTGAAAACGCAATAGATTTACTGTTAGGTCGGCTTTCTAATAGTTGGGTTGAAGAAGAAAGTGATAACAAATTAAAGCGTGTTAAAATAATTGATGGTGCCGTGCAGTGGTCGTGGAACACAAGTGATTTTTGTGTTCAAGGTAATTTTAATAGTAGTAACAATGATTTATATGACGTTATCAAGACTAAAGTACAAGTTTCAGAAATGAATCATCAGATACTTTCCGGGCCATATCTTTTAGTTAGATTACCTAATCAAGATAATAAATGGGTGTTGCTTGAAGAAACGTATGATATGAATTAAAAATATTAAGGTAATCAAGATGGCTGAGTAGTGAGTAAGCAATCATACAGTATTTGTGTAATAAAATAGAATACACTGTTATCCTGAATCAACTTTGGATGATAGAAACGGAAAATGATTAATAATGTTTAAAAATTTAAAGAATAAGGAATTATTATTTTTATTGGTAATAATTTTAGTAAGTATTGTATTCATCTTTTTTCGCGTGAGATATGATTTTTTTTCGGGTATTAACGATTCAGTTTTTCATGTGAGTCGAGTATTTGAAATTAGAGAGTCATTTCTAAATGGTCATATACCGGGATGGACAAATATATATAGCTTTTCACATACAGGGCAGGCTATATCAGGCATGTATCCCGATTTTACATTATGGCCATTTATATTGGTTACATCGTGGCTATCACCAGTGCATCAATGGCAATTAATTCTAGGTTTAGTGATGATAGTGACCTGGATTATTCATGCCAGAGCTTGTTACTTGATAACTAAAAATATTAAAGAATCTATTCTACTTGCTTATGTTAGTTCATTTTCAGGTGTTACATTGTTATCTTTTCATTATGGACAATTAGCCTCAGGTATAGCTTATGCATTATTCCCATTATTGATAGTGTATTGTATTGAAATCCTTAAAAGTACTCAATTTAACTATAAGTTATCATTGTATTTTGGTATTACAATGAGCTTAATTGTTTATTCGCATGTTATATCAACAATTATTGCATCTACTGTTTTGATAATTTTATGTGTCGGATATCTATGGAAGAATTATTTTGATAATATCGGTATGATTGTCAGACATTTACTATCTGCTATAATAATAGTGCTTATCTTAAGCTCACCTATATTATATAGAATAGTTTATATATCGAAATCTGGCCTTTTACCACCAATTAAATTACCTTTCTCAGAGTATCCGTATACAAAAGATTTATTAGATATTTTAACAACTTCGCTAGTATCTCGATGGGATACATATATTTCGTTAAGTATTTTAGTCTTATCAATATATTTATTCAGTCATTGGTATATTACTAATAAAGACACAAGACTACTTTTAATGCTATCAATAAGCATACTCATACTGGGTTCTCAAATTTTTCCTTGGGTATTTTTGAAAGATACACCGATTGCATTAATTCAAGCCCCAACTTGGCGATTTTTACCATGGTTTAGTGTTTTCATTATACTAGCTATGGCTTATCTTTTAAGAGATAATAAAAAAGTGGATTTTACTCATAAATTGTTACTTATTCTATCCGTTATAACATTCTTATCTTTCTTGGGAAACACAGAAAGAATAGATAAAAGTATGTTATCCAAACCAACGTATATGAAAAAAACATTTTATACTTCTACCAAGATACAAAGTAGAATTAAATTTTCGAATGAGAATATCGAAGCTCTCAATGGTATTAGAGCTTATTTTGATTATGCTCCTAGAGTGGCAGGGAACAATAAAAAAAATCCCTGGCAACCTAGTAAGGTTGTGATGAATACATATCGACATATTGGGGAAAATAACGATAAGAAGAAAGTATTCAAAATATTACCAACTACTAATCAAGAAATTAAATTAAAAGTAAAAGATGTAAAACGTGGTACGTTAACTATTCCTATCTGGAATTATAGTTCGTTAAAGTATAATGTTAAGGTTAACGGTAAACAGGTTAAGTATTCAGCGACCCCACATGGAAATATAGCAATCAGTCTTGATCAAAATATAAAATCAGCGGTTATCTCGGTCCATCATCTTACACCAAGAACTTATATTGGATTAGTTATTTTTATAGCAGTACTATGGGGAGCACTTATTTTGATTTATCTCATTAATTTTTTTCGTAATCATTTTAAAAATAATTTAATGAGGCATAGTGCTAAATAAATATTTAGGGGGAAATAGAAATGACAATTCCAAAATTAATGATCGTCATTCCTGCATATAACGAAGAGGAGATGCTTAACAAATCACTAGGCGAGATAGATGAAGTTTTAACTACGTTAATTAAGCATGGCGAGGTTGCCTCATCTAGCAAATTATTAGTGGTAAATGATGGTTCAGCAGACCTTACTTGGCAAATTATTACTGATAATGCAGCTAAGAATGAGCATATTACAGGAATCAATTTTAGTCGAAACTTTGGACATCAAAATGCCATTATAGGCGGTTTAACTGCCGCACTGGATTATGGCGATATTTTTATAACAATTGATGCTGATTTACAAGATGATATTAATGCTATTTATGAAATGGTACAGCAATATCATGCAGGTTATGATGTGGTTTATGGTGTGCGTAATTCACGTAAAACAGATACTGCTTTTAAACGAACAACGGCTGAGAGCTTCTATACTTTGATGAAAAAAATTGGTGTGGAAATGGTTCCAGATTCAGCTGATTATCGTCTCATGTCTAAGCGAGCAGTAGAACACTTACTAGAATACAAAGAAAGTAATCTCTTTCTGCGCGGTATTGTACCTAAAATTGGTTTTCCGAGCACTAAAGTTTACTATGCTAGAAAGCCGAGAGAAGCGGGTACCTCAAAATACCCATTAAAGAAGATGTTACTCTTTGCCTGGGATGGTATTACATCATTTTCTGTGGCGCCAATGCGATTAATTCTTAGTTTGGGGATTATCACTGTATTCATTTCAATTGTGATGACATTGTATACTTTAGTCCAACATGTCGGTGGTAATACCAAAGATGGTTGGTCGTCTCTCATGGTGTCTTTGTGGTTTATTGGTGGTGTCCAGTTAGTCAGTCTATCTGTTCTAGGTGAATATATTGGTAAAGTTTTCAATGAGGTGAAGCACCGCCCAAGATTTATTATTCAAGATAATTTATTAGATGGGGCTAACAAATAATGAAAGTTTCTAGAATTATCTCAATTATGATACCGATAATATTGTTAATCATATTGGGTTTGTTTAGTATTGGCGCTTCACCAGTCTTTTATACGAATCAATGGTTGGACACGAATGCTATGATGACTATGGGTAGAGCAATACATGAAGGCGTTTTACCTTTTAGAGATATCATTGATCAGCGTGGACCAGTATTATATGGCATATATGCATTAGCCGCATTTATTTCTTCCACTAATTTTTTCGGTTTATTTATTCTTGAAGTCATCAATGTACTATTCGTTTATTTCATTACATTTAATATGGCACGGCATCTAAAGATTGGCTATCTGAAACCTGAATGGCTTGGGTTAATTGGACCGGCCGCTTTACTTGGTAATAATGCCTTTGTCTTAGGCGGATCACCAGAAGAATTTGCCTTTGCACCGATTCTGTTTGTATTACTTGTTTATATTAAGTACCAGAGTCATATTGAGCATATTTCATTATTATCTTTCTTTTTTGTTGGTATCGCTTTTGCACTTGTTTTCTGGTCAAAGTATTCTTTAATTGCGCCCTTCGTTGTATTCTTTATTTGGACGGCAGTTGCATTATTAATTAATAAACATTTTTTGAAATTGTTGTATGTCATTTTATGTTCTTTAGCTGGTTTTGGCTTAGTTACTGCTATTATTGCGTTGATTTTTAGTATGAACCATGCATTGCCACAATTGATTAATTTTTATTTTTATCAAAATTTAAATGCTTACGGTGCTAATGAAAATGGATTTGTATTCCAGATAGTACAGCTGATTCGCATACTAGCACGTCTTGTCGGAGACCATTTTGTTGCAACCTTAATACTTGTTGTGTGCTGGAGCATTTTGGGACTAAAGAACAAGGCGATAACTTTAGAAATTGTCATGTGTTTGGTGTCTCTGATATTTGTTGCGGAACAGCATATTTTTAGAACTTATTATCCATTGGTACTATTTCCATTTCTAGTGACAGGCATTATACGGCTGCTAGCAATTAGTGATGCTAGAATGTTACTAACATCTCGTCGAATGTTACCTCTGATTATTTGTGCAGTGACAGTATTGGCACCTTTTGTGAATAATAGTAGTTTACGAAGCGCACCAATTATTGATCAGAAGAAGGCTTTTAATGGGCAATCTAAAAGTGTTCAGGAGCGTTTTGCAAAAATAATGCATGCAAAATATCATAAGCCTAGTATTTTAATGGTTAATACGTTGGATAGCGGTTTTTATCTATCAGCTAATAGTGTACCCAATACGCCTTATTGGCATCGTTTAAATATGACGTATGAACAATTACCAGAGATGTATCATTCATTTAATCATACTTTAAATGATAAAAGAGTAGATTATGTTGTTGTGCGAGTTCCTGTTAATCAAAAGGTGAGTCCCAAGCTCGTTAAAGCATCTGTTGCACCAATTAATCGTCAAAATTTATTTAATAATTATCGAATAATTACTGCCGGTACGCAGATGACACAAGGTAATAATATACAATACGTTCTAATGGAAAAGAAGACACTTTCCAAAGTTAAACACCATGACAATAAGATACCAATATATGAAAAAGAGTAATTCTGAAGAATTACTCTTTTTTTGTAAGCGTTTATTTTGAGAAAAGGTCATGAACATGTTAATATATTGGTATAGACCAATATAGGAGATTATCATGAAAATAATTAAAGTTAAAAATCAAATAGAAGGCGCACAAATTGGATTTGATATATTTAAGCAGGCGTTAGAAAATGATGCTAAAGTATTTGGTTTAGCAACTGGCTCAACACCTATTAAACTATATGAAGTACTGCGGAATAGTGATTTAGATTTTTCAAATAGTATCTCAATTAATTTGGATGAGTATTTAGGTTTATCAGGGGATAATCCGCAAAGTTATCGCTATTTTATGACACAACAATTATTTAATCAAAAGCCTTTTCAACATTCATATGTTCCTGATGGTGTAAAAACGGATACAGCATTAGCCACTAAAGAATATGACCAAATTATAGACAAACATCCAATTGATTTACAATTACTGGGTATTGGGCATAATGGTCATATTGGTTTTAATGAACCTGGAACATCTTTTGAGAGTAAAACGCATGTGGTTGATTTACAACCATCAACAATTGAAGCGAATGCACGTTTCTTTGAAAAGCCAGAAGATGTCCCTACACAGGCGATTTCTATGGGTATTGCTTCTGTGATGTCTGCTAAACACATTCTGTTAATGGCTTATGGTGAATCGAAGGCAGAGGCTATTTCAAAAATGATTAATGGCCCGGTGACTGAAGAGATGCCTGCTTCAATTTTGCAGAAACATAATAGTGTGACGATTATTGTGGACGAAGCAGCAGCAAATAAGCTAAATTAAAATATCATATTACAAAGATGGGGTTAGTTTGATAGGGATTAATATGGTAGACTTTTTATGGGATATAACTATTTTGTTGGGGAGTTAGCTACGTGAAAATGTATATTCATTTTTTTAAAAAGTCAAACTTAAAGTCAATTTCAATTATCATCTTATTGAGTATTATGATGATGTTACCACAAATATATGATCAATCAGTTATTTTTGGTGCCGATTCAATTTTTCATTTTAATCGCTTTTATGATACAGCTATGCAAATTAAAACAGGACACTATAGCTACTTTATGAGTTTATTTGGTTTTAATCAAAGTGGGCGTATTGTAAATGCATTATATGGTCCTATGTTTGCATACTTGAATGGACTACTATTGTTAATATCTGGAAGTTGGTTTAAGTACCAAGTATTATCTGGGATTTTGATTAATATTGTATCTGGTATTGGCTTTTATAAGCTCGCTCGAAAATTAGGTAGTCATAATGAAATTGCTATTGGAATAGCTTTTTTGTATATGAACACATACTGGATTACAAGTTGGAGTCATTCGCAACAATTTACTTCGTTTGGGGCATCTTTAATGCCATACGTGGCTATGCAAGCCGTGGGCATGATTAGTAAACGACAACCCAAAATTAATATACTAGCTTTAGCTATTGTTATGGCAATAGTCATTCAGACGCATATGTTAAGTGCTGTATTTGCTGTTTGCTTATTGATACCATTTGCGTTAGTAGGGTTTTATTTAACGTCTGAAAAATATTTGTTTATGCGTAATGGTGTGGCATCCGTATTGCTCACATTATGTTTAACCGGAAATGTTTGGATGGGATTTTTAGACGTTTCAAGTAATAATAAATTAATTCAACCTCATCCTCAAACAGATTTATTGTCATTATCAACTAATCTATCACTGGATGGTGGTGATTCATTTGGTAAATTGGGTATCTTATCATCATTTTTATTCATTACTCAAATTGTACTTGTTCTTCAAAAAACATCTCTAATTTCTTTTGAAAACAAGTTAATTACCATAATCGGTACATTATTTTTAATAATCTCTAGTAGTCTTATACCTTGGAATATTATTGGTGATAGCATTCCAGCGCTTGATTCGTTTTTACAATTTCCTTTTAGATTGGTTGTTATTTCGAACATATTGCTTCTATTGTCAATTAGTTTGACGTTATCTCAGATAGAACTGGTTAAAAATTTTCAAACAGTTAATCTTCCAATTGCTATTGTGAGTGTATTGTCTATAGTATTTTTTACTTTAAATTTTCAAGGTTTATCAGGAATCAGTAAAAGTTGGAATGGAGATTATGTATTATCGAATAGGATAAATATTAACTTTAAGAAAACTGATCCTGCAGTTATCAGATCTGCATTTAGAGACGATAATTTAGGGAAACCCTTTACGATTTTACAAAAAAGTACACCTGATTATTTACCAGCTCATAAAGATAGTAAATTATGGGATGATAATAATTTCCATCCCTATAATGAAAATATTAAGGCAACATTTTTTAACCCCCTAAAGGTAACAAAATCAATTGATAGCCATAATCAATTAATATTAAAATGGCAGGGTAATAGCAAAAAAGTTGTTACATTGCCTGTTTATAAATATGCTGATAGTAAAATGTCTTTGAATCATCAGGCGCTTGATAATTCAAAGGTTCAAACAACAGTGGTAGGTGCCGTTAGAGTTAAACAGGTAAAAGGCAAAAATACTTTTAAGATAGATTACCGGCCTAGTCGTGCATTCCGTTATATGAGTGGATTGACGGTCATCAGTTGGTTCATTTTAATAGGATTTGGTGCTATAAAGCTATTTAATCATATTCGATTTTTATTAACTAAAAATATGGTGTTAAAATGAAATGATTAATATTTAATGTAGGAGTACTAGTAGATAAATAAAATGGGCAATCAAACATTCAACTTAATAGAAGAAATAACGCGCTTAGATGGTACGAAGTATTATGAACTTGGGAGTATTCCTCACAATGGTCGAGCAGAATATGCAGCAGATCACGGCTACATTAAAGAAGTTCGAATACTGAAAGTGAATATTCCGCGAACACAGCATGTATTGGCTGTGGAAAAGTACATTAATGAGCATTACGAGGCATTACCATTAGAATATGATGGTTGGGAAGAATGGGTTAAGACACCTGAAATGCAAAAGGAAATGGACCGCATTTTACGCGATAATAAATTAGGCTAAGATATATTGAATATCAGCTGCTTAATATGAATTTCAATGGAGACATCAGGAGGTGTATCTTGAGAAGGCTAACCAAGTCCATTCAACAACATAAGATACAATCAGTTCTGATCATTTTGTTGTTTAGTATTTTGTTGATTGTGCCACAAATTTATTTTCATGCTATTATTTTGGGTGCGGATTCGATATTTCATTTTAATCGCTTCTATGACACGGCGATGCAAATAAAAACTGGGCACTTTAGCTATTTCATGAGTTTATATGGTTTTAATCAAAGCGGCCGAATTGTAAATGCTTTATATGGTCCTGTGGTTGCTTACTTGAATGGTGCGGTGCTTGCACTTGTTAATAGCTGGTTTAAGTACCAAATCATTACAAATATTTTACTCAATTTTGTAGCTGGTTTTGGCTTTTATAAGTTATCCAAATACGCCGGTGCGAAGAATAATGTTGCAACGTTAATGGCGATTGTTTATATGAACAGCTATTGGGTAACGGCATGGAGTGATTCACAGAAATTTAGCGCATGGGGCGCGGTCTTAATACCGTATGTCATTATGCAGGCGTTGCCAATGTTAAAACGCCAAGATGCTAAAATTCATTACGGTGCCTTAGCTATTGTTATGGCCATTATGATACAAACTCATATGTTGAGCGCCTTATTTTCGGTACTAGTGTTAATACCATTTGCTTTAGTGGGGCTTTTTACAACGCGACATAAGGTTGCTTTCGTGCGTGATGGTTGTTTAGCAGTGGGTTTAACGATTATCTTAACCGGTAATATCTGGGGTGGTATGTTGGATATTTATGGATCCGATAATTTACTAAAGCCATATCCACAGTATGATTTACAGGCTGTCGCAACGAGTTTTAGTTGGGGCCATGATAGTTTTGGTACTTTAGGCCTTATTTCTTCTTGTTTATTTGCGATACAATTGTTATTAGTATTCAAACGGGCATCTTTCATATCATTTACTAATCGTGTTTTAACTTACGTTGGTGCTACTTTTTTATTGTTATCCAGTGATATAATGCCATGGAATACAATTGGCAAGCACTTACCCGTTTTGTATTCCTTTTTGCAATTTCCCTTTAGGCTTGTTATATTATCGAACGTTCTATTATTATTGGCAGTAAGTCTGACTTTGAGTAGTAACTTTGGTCAAAAAATAAGCCATTTAACAACGGTCATGGTACTGATTGTGGTTTTATTAACGACATTCAACCTTCAAAAGAAGGTAACAATTAGCCAAAAGTGGTTGTCGGATAACGTTCTAACCTACCGTAATAAGATTATATATAAAGATAAAAATCCTGACGTTATTCGAGCTGCTTTTAAAGATAAAAATCTTGGAAAACCATTTACGATTCTTCAAAAGGGCACACCAGATTATTTACCGATTCAGCAACAAGGTAATTTATGGCAAAAAAATAGTTTCAAACCATATCGTGCAAATATTAAAGCAACATTCTTAAACAATATTAAGGTCAATAAATCAGTTAACCAGCAACAGCATTTGGTATTATCCTGGCAAGGTAATCAAGTGAGAAATGTTATTCTACCAGTTTATAAATATACGCATAGTGTGACGACGTTTAATCATAAACGCATATCTAGTCGAGGATTAAAGGCCAATATCATTGGTGCAGTTGAGGTAAAGCAGCAGAAAGGTGCCAATATTTTTGAAATTGGCTATCAGCCGAGTTATATTTTTAAGATGGTCAGCATACTTACTGCCTTAGCTTGGTTATTAGTCCTTGCGCGAAGCTTACAAATAATAATGGTAAAAGAAAAGTAGACGGGCTACCAAGGCTCGTCTTTTTAAGTTATACTGAATATTTGTAATAGTAGGAGTTCTTATGAAAAAAGTAATTTGTGACTACATTTTGTTAGGTGTGGGCTTGGTTTTAGGATTTGTATTGGTATCGCATACTGCTAGTGCCAATAGTATTAATATCGATGGTAATTTTTCGGATTGGGGTAGTGTAGGTTCTGTTCAAGAATTTGCGGCAAGCCCGAGTTATCCCAATAATATGCGTCAAGTAGGCTTGTTTGTTGACGAAGATAATATTTACATTTACATGAGTATGGCACCTAAATTATTTAGTCCGGATTCAAAGGAATCGACGAATGATTACGATGCTAAGTCAGGTAGTTATTATCTTTCAATTGGCGGGCATGACATGTACGTGCAAATTTATTTTCCAGGCTATCGCCCTGATAATAGTTCGGTCCATTTTTCTGTCGGTAATATTTACGATGCCAATTCGTATAAATCAGTTAATGGTGTAGGCGATGGGTACCTTGAACGTCAAGCTGCTAACGGTAAGTATAATGATCGCTGGGAACTAAAAATACCGATGGCTACAGTTAAAGAAGTATATGGCAGTGATTTACCATCACAAACAAATATCACTTTCCATGGCAGTAATGGTGGCACGATTTTCTTCAACGGTAATGTTTCAGCTGATTATTCTGGTGCTTCTTCGGGACCAATTCTGATTGCCATGGTTGGCTTAGGGATGGCTGTCATTAGCTTACCGTTAATGAAAAAGTATCGCTTACGAAAAAATGGAGCAACGATATGATTTTGAAAACAACCATTATTTTGATTATTATTGTTTGGTTATATTTATTGTCTGTTTTGAAACGTGCGAAAACCCATGCTTTTTATTTTTTAGTTGGTAGTATTGGCTTGTTTATTATTTTAGCTTTATTGAGTAAACCTTATGGTATATGGTTATTTTCAACTATTGTAACCAAAGGCGTCAGTGTTGTCGGGTATTTAACAGGTCTTTTTAGTGTGCATTATGCATCACATTTGATTGAGATCATGAATCATCAACATATGAATTTATTATTTATTGATTATGAATGTTCCGGAATTATTGAAACAATGGCTTTTGGTTCATTAATTGCTTTTTATCCTGTATATACACTGAAAAATCGTTTTCTCTTAATGGTTGCTGGGACAATTTGGATTTTTTTGGCAAATATTATTCGTTTATCGTTTGTTGCCATTGTTATTTACTATTTCGGTTCAGATGCTTTCTACGTCGCACACTCTATTCTTGGCCGAATTATCTTCTATATTTTAGCGATTATATTATATTATCAAGTATTTACCCGTGGCCAAATTATTCAAAAATTTGGACGTGGTCTGCAGCAGGAGATCAGATAAATGAATATTGTATTTGACCATTTAATTTTTAATATGGGCTTTTGGTTAACATGGTTATTAATTCCAATTGTGTTTGAAATTTTACCAACTTCGTGGCATTTTTTAACACTCATGAAACAAGGGTATACCAAAAAAGACATCATTGTTCCTGAAAAATTGCCGATGATTTCGGTGATTCTTCCTGTTTATAATTCCTCAAAAACACTTTATGCATGTATTGCTTCAATCCATAATTCCACTTATCCGAATCAATTAATTCAAGTGATTGTGGCTAATAATCATAGTACCGACAGTAGTTTTGATGAATACAGCCGTGCACAACAAGCGTTTTCTGACTTACGTATTCAATGGATGAATACCAACAAGGGAAAGTCACAAGCATTGAATGCTGCCATCTATAATAGTACCGGGCAATATATTGTCAACCTGGATACAGATGGCGTTTTAGAAGAAAATGCGTTATACAATCTAGTTTTGCATTTTGAAAATAATCAACATGATGCTGCAGTAACGGGAACAGTTCTGACTAAAAAAGAAGATATCAATGCTACTAAAAATATCTTCTTGAGCATATTACGCAATAACGAGTATTATGAATATGCGCAATCCTTTCTGGCTGGTCGAAATATTGAATCAGCGCGCAATGAATTGTTTACGATGTCAGGTGCATTTTCAGCATTTCGTAGAGAAGCGTTGTTAGGCACTTATTTGTATAATACGCAGACAGTTGGAGAAGATGCCGATATGACATTTCAACTGCGAGAACGCTTAGGTAGCGCAGTTAAGCTCTGTTATGATGCAATTTTTTATGTCGAACCTATTTCAGGGTTGGATGAACTATACGTTCAGCGGCAAAGGTGGCAACGTGGCGAAATCGAAGTAACACGACATTTTATGAAAGACACACTAAGAATAACTGATTTCTTTCAGAACTTTATGGTGGGTCGCTTAATGTTTGATCATACATTCATTTTTCCAAGAACGATTTGGATTGCTGCGTTATTTGTTTTAATCTTCTTTGGTTATTCGCCGCTCATTATTGCGTTATCCATTATTTTCATGTACTTGTTATATGTGTTCAATTCATTAATTAATTTTATTAGTATTAGTATTTTGTTACGCCATTTTGATCAAGAAAGCCGATTTTTTAGAAAAAAATGGTGGGTTATCTTTACATTGCCAACTTACAATATGCTTTGTGCAATGATACGATTTATTGGCATTATTAATACCATTATCATCCCTGCACAATGGCAATCTAGAAGTTTTGCAGATGAAAAAAAATCAGTGAAACAAGTGGTTTGGCATGATTATGATCGTTTTAAAAAAAGGAATAAGAAATATGATGAAGAGTCGTAGTTATAAATTTAAAACCTATCTCAATGCAAGTCATGCTGTTCAATGGGATAGTGGGAGAGGCGTTGTCCATCCACATACTTGGGAAATCATTTGCGAAGTAAAAGAAGGTGATGATTTAGTAAAATTTGAAGTTGTTGAAGCGATTATTGAACAACAATTATCAGCTTTCTCAAATCAAACACTTAACGATGTCGCACCATTTAACGAAATTAATCCGACATTAGAAAACTTTACGGATTTTGTTTTTGATCGTTTATCTCAGTCATTAGTAGATATCAGTTGTCACCTTATCCGTATTGAAGTTTCTGAGTCACCAACTCGGACATGTTGTATTTCATTAGAATAATGATTGGTAAGGAGACAGAATGGCACTGAAATCTACCGCCTATAGCCTAATAAACAAAATTATTCTAGCACTATTTAGTTTTTTTGTTTTTTTAACCTTATATTTTGCATTAGTATCGCCTAATTTGACTTTAGGTGATAATGTGGCGCGTCAAGTGATTGGTGAAAAAACAACATGGTTAAGTATCGCTTTTATTTTGTTAGTTGTTGGCGCAATTATTGGCATAGTGATTGATAAAAGAATTAGGTATTGCTTTAACTTTATATTTTATATTAAAGGTAAAATAACGGCACCAATTCTTTTTATGTTGGTTGTTGGTTTACAACTGCTCTTTGTTTTTGCGACACATCCAGCAATTGGTTTTGATCCGGGTGCTATTCATAGTGCATTAACGAATACGACTGATGATGAGCTGGTTTCTTATTTTAGTTTAAGTACTAATAATTTACCGTTGTTATTAATACAACATCATATTGCGGTATATTTTAGTAACCATTCATGGTTATTATTTGATATAGTGACTTTAATTTTGGTTGATATATCCATTATATTAAATACAATCACTATTAGTATTATCGATCGGACAAAAGTGATTTGGGCATTATATCTGCAATCCATTTTTTTGTTGGTCTTCCCGATGATTATTGTGCCATACTCAGACACATGGGTACTACCGTTGGTGTCGAGCTATCTATTGTGCTATGTTATCGCACAACGACAACAACGTATGTCATCTATTCTAATAATGGGATTAGGTGGTATTTTAGTAGCTTTGACGTATTTTATCAAACCATCGGCTATCGTACCTGTTGTTGCAATTATCTTAATTGAATTGTTAGGTATGTTAAGGGCACTATATTTAAAGCAGTTCAAAATTTTGATTTATAGTATTAGTGCGGTTACCTTGATGTTACTAACTATGTTTGTAACGGTAACTTATGGGCAACAACAAATTAACAAGCAGGACTATATTCAAATTAGGAAAGGTGACAACATGCCACCAATTCACTTTATTAGCATGGGCCTTTCTGGGGATGGTGGCTATAACCCTAAAGATAATATCGAAATGGCTAAACGCTCAGCATATGAAGATAAAGTGACATATTCAGAAAATATTTTGAAGCAACGCCTTGCTAAACTTGGTATTTTTGGTTATCTAAAATTTTTACTGCATAAACATAATAAAAATACGAGCGATGGTACTTTTGCCTGGCTAATTGAAGGCCATTTTATCCAATCTAAATTAGATAAACAGGATAAATCTCGCTTCTTCAAAAACTTAGTTTACCCTAAGGGGAAGTATGTGGCAGATTTTAGATATATTGCACAATGGATTTGGATTTTTATACTTGGTTTAATGGCTTTTGGATTTAATTATCATCATAAGTTGGCTCAAGTACTGAGATTATCAATAATAGGTGCTTTCGTGTACTTGTTAATTTTTGAAGGTGGTCGAAGTCGTTATTTGATTCAATTTTTGCCTGTAATATTTATTTTAGCGACTTTGAGTAGTAGTTATACCGTCAATTTATTCAAAAGAACGTTTGCTTGGATGAGAATATGATGACGATTTAGAAATTTGTTAATGTTTTTACAAAAATGATTGTTTTTTCTTAGATTATTCAGTAAAATAGGTAATGTTGTGTTATGTGTATTCACGATAAGCATAGTGCAATATTATACTTTGGTGATGTAGCCAAGTGGTAAGGCAGCGGTCTGCAAAACCGCCATCGCGGGTTCGACTCTCGTCATCACCTTAACAAAAAATCCTACCCAAATTTTTGGTAGGATTTTTATTTATTTCTAAAATATAGAATGTATGATAACTCTGATTAGACCACTTTCGATAATAACAAAAACACCAATCATGATGTATATAATGCGAGTCGTGAGTGAACCATACTTTTGAAGAAAGTGATCCACAACTTTTATTTTGTCGAAACGATCAGCGATAATTAACGACAAAAATACTAATAACATAAAATAGCCAGCAGTTAATACGGTTGCAAGTAAACTCATGGTTGACAATATAGGGACATAGACCGCCAAGTTATCAGCACCACAGGCAGAAAGATATAATGAAAAAACAGCTAAGCTGCCAGATTTGTATTTAAAATCTTTATCGGTACTATCGGTATCGTGGAATCCCATCCAAATGGGAATCAATCCAAGTAGGCCAATGAACCAGGTAGGAATCAAGAGTTGTAAAGTTTGTCCTAGGAGCGCACCGATAATCCAGCTACTCAGAACGCCTAATGAATAGCCTAACCATACTGATGTAAAGTGATAGCGTTGTAGTAATACGAGGAGCAAAATAAAGAAATCTATATTAACACCAAAGAACAATAACGTTAATAAACCTAAATCCATAATTAACCTCAGGAATAATTCCTAGAATATACCATGGCAAGTAACATTTAATATCAAGTAAAGAATACCATGGGCAAGGTATGATTTTATATTTTTTGAACGATATTATTTAAATGACATTTAAATAATAGACCCGTGATCTTTATTCGATAGTTTGAGACTATGCCAAATGATTAATGCGATAATCCAACTTATTGCAAATAAACCAACGAGAATAAAGCCGAGCTGATTGAAGTCAAGTGCTTGCACCCAACTTGTTAAACCGTTGTTCCAATCAAGCAAAGCACTCAGTGCTTGAATTAGATCAGCAAACCCAATAAAACCGGCTGCTAAAATTGAAATACCAGTAATCGTTAAATTGAAATATACTTTTCGATAGGGGGATGAAAAGACCCACTTGTAAGTAGAACTCATGAAGAGGCCGTCTAATGTATCCATAAAACACATACCGGCTGTGAAAAATAGCGGAAAGGAGAGAGATACATACCAAGCAGCGCCTGAATTTGTGGCTGTTGCAGAAGAAGCGAGTACTGCAATTTGCGTTGCCGTATCAAACCCTAGGCCAAATAGGAAGCCGACAATCATAACTTGCCAATTATGCTGGATTAGATTGAGCAGTTTAAGAAAGATTTTATTGATTTTTGATGTGCTATCATTTCTGGTTAATGTTGTATCTTGCTGTGAATTTTTGAAGTTTAACCAAATATTGACAATGATGAATGAATTGACGACGGCTAAAAAAATTAGCATAATTGCTGCAATTAGTGTACCCATTGCCCCACCCAATGCTTCAAATATTGGCATTGTATTTTTTGCCCATTCAACAAGCAAAACAGTGATGAGCGCCATAATAATAACAACTAATGAGTGCCCTAAGGAAAAATAAAAGCCAACGCCGCGTGTATTTTTTCCGTCATTTAGCATTTTACGTGTCATATTATCGATGGCGGCAATGTGGTCGACATCAAAAGCATGTTGCAATCCAAATGTGAATGAGATAATTGCCATGCCAACCATTTCTGGTGATGCCTGGCCAGTGGCATTCAATAGTAATAAGGCGGCCCCCATAATGAGTGCAATCATAGTAGCATAACGTAATATGTCATGCTTAAATGCAATGTGCTTCGTCTGTTTCAATATCCAAATCTCCTTGTTGATAGAATAGTAGAAATTGTAGTCTGAAATGAATCCGAACGCAACGTTAATAGTTGTCTTCACAAGCAATAGGGATCACTTATATTGATATAGAGGTAAAACAATTATGGGATTCACAATGTTTAAAAAGAAGTGATTTTTATACACCTATTCGGCACATAGTGCTAAATCGGTGTTAGTTGTTTTAAGAGGACTAGTTTATAATATATAGCTCATCTTGATATCTATTGCCAAAGGGGAAAAAATGGGGAATTTACATTTATTACCAGACGATGGTTTTAAGATTATTTGTCAACCTGTTAATATTTACAAAGCTTCTGCTGGTTGGGTACGGCCAATTGCTATTTTGCCATAGGAACTAGGTGCCATGCTCCTTTTCATTTGGTGTATTTTTGTATAGCAAAAGCACTATTGAACTTAGAGTCTATACTTTAAGTTCAATAGTGCTTTTATTGTTAGATATTGTTTCAAGAGTTATGATTGAACGAGTTTTGTAAGCGGGGTTTTGGTTAAGTGTAAAAAGGTTTGGCGAAATTCTTCGGGCGGTGTTGGCAGTGGCTGTGTTAGCCAAGTTGAAATAATGGATAATGTCATTTTAACGGTTAATTCAATGGCAAAAGTTCGCGTGATTGGTGCCGTATTCAAGTTATAATGATCAAAAAATGGTGTTGCCCATTTAATATATTCTTTTTTTAAAAAATAAATCCATTCACCATTGGCATAGTTGCCGGAATAGAGCACTTTTAGTGTGTGGTTATTGTCATACAAAACAGGTAGTACTGTATCAGCAATCATCTCAAATGGGTCGGTTGTAGTAGCGGTGGATAAGGCTGCGACTACCTGTGCATCAAGCTGTTGCGCGATGTATTGTAAAATGTCTGATGGACTACGAAATAACGTTTTGGCTCTATGGGGATGGATACCTGATTCTTGAACAATTGTTGCCATATCACAATAGGTACCATTAGTACGTGACAATATGGATAAAAAAGCATTCGCAATGATTTGCCGCTCAGCAGAATGATTACTATTTGCTTGATTACCTTCAAGTGCCATTAATAATTCAGGAAGCGCTACATTAAAAGTATTGGCAATGATACTTAGGGCAGAAACTGGTGGTGTGCTAATCCCGCGTTCCCAATTAGAAGCAGTTTGACGAGAAACAAAAATTTGTTGTGCAAACTCTGTCTGAGTAAGGTTATTTTTTATTCTAATATTTTTAAGTGTTTGTTGTATCGTATTAATTTTCATATAAAGCCTTTCAAATCAGCTTTAAGTGTATCAAATTTTGCGCTGTTTGTCATAAAAATGATAAACGTTTAGCATAAAGTGTGAATTTTGTCGATAAAGAATAATGGGCACAATCTGATTAATGGCAAAAAGTATTGGCATAGTTATATGGGAAAAGTTGATATACTATTTTGTATTCAATAATGTTAATAATTGAGCAATAGTGAACATTTATTAACAAATATCTATATTTTAAAGAGAAGCGGAGATGAATGAATGAGTAAGAAAAATCAGGTTATTATTGCAATTGTTGGTACATTAGTAGCTTTGGGAATTACTGCAATTAATATACTTAATACAAATGAAGTTGACGGCATGAAGCTTGATAGTAAATTGTTACCAATGATCCTTATTGTAGGGTTATTGAGTACTTTTATTTTTACATTGGTTTCAGCACTAATTAACAAATTATTTATTTGGCTATCACAGCTGGGGCAAGAAGAAGCCCAATCGGTAACGTTTATGACATCATGGTACGCAACTATCGTTTCGCAATTACCCGTTATGATTATTAATGTGTTTGCCATTATCGTTCTGAACTTGTATAAAGCAGACAATGGCATTGCTGCGATTATTGGTGGTGTGGTAAGTGCAATTCTCTTCACATTTATTTTGCGTCAAAATAATACGATTACTAAACGTACACAAATTATTTACGTTATTATTATGGTCATTTTGACATTAGCGTTGAACTTTAAGGTATTCATGGGACAATAATTGTCATTTTTTCATAAAGCCTAGGGGAGTATCATGAAACGACGGACAAAAATTGCACTTATTACGACAGGCAGTCTTGTGGCTGTGGGATTGATAGCAGTAACTGGCCTAACAACGTACAATAAAATAACGGGGAAGACACAGTCAACCCAAAAAACAGGCTACCAAACTTATGTCGCGACATATACACCGGCACTTACTATGACCGGAAAAGTGATGGCTAGTAAAACACAGACACTTAATGTACCGTCAGGTAAATTACAGACACTTAATGTAACTGATGGACAAGTTGTAAAAAATGGGGATGTTTTATTAACTGTTACCAATACTGAGATTCAAGATGCCATCGATGCACAAAATGATGTTATTAATAAAGCGAATAGAGCTGCTACAAATGCAGCAACATCATTAAAGAATGTCCAACAAGGGTACGGGCAAGCAAATACTGACACAAAATCTTCATTAAAAGGGGAAGTTGTGCAAGCGCAACAGACAGTAAATGATGCAAATGCTGAATTACAAGAGGCGCAAAATAAATTAGTAGAGTTACAGAATAAACAAACGACAAATTTGACGGCACCTTTTGATGGTATTATTTCTGTTGATAATAATACAAAAGATGGTATTCCAGCGTTAACATTGAATGCCTCACAGAAAATATTACAGGCTAATATTTCAGAATATGATTATCATAAGATTCATAGTGGGGATCAATTAGTTGTTAGTGGTATTGACGGTTCACCAACACAATCAACAACTGTAGATAAAATTCAACAAATCCCAAATGGTGACGGTAAAGGCACGACATATTATCCTTTTACAGCTAATGTAAAAAAAGACTTTTTATATGGGCAAAGTATAAAAGTTGAGATACCGCAGCGTGATATCAAAATACCTAAATCTGCAATTTATAAAAACAATATATACAAAGTAATTGATGGTAAAGCTAGTCGTATTAAAGCAGACGTTACGCAATCAGGAACAAGTACTATTGTGAATTCAGGTATTGTAAAGGGTGAGAAAATAGTGCTCAATCCTGATAGTCATTTGAAAAATGGTGAATCAATAGATGATTAATTTATCAGCGATTAACAAAACTTATCGTCAAGGTAATGAAAATTATCAAATTTTACATGACATTGATTTGCATATTAAAGCTGGTGAATTTGTCGCTATTATGGGACCATCAGGATCAGGAAAGTCAACTCTAATTAATATTATTGGTTTCTTAGATCAAAAATTTGATGGTAATTATACATTTCAAGAAGTAATAGTAAATAGTCTTAATCGTCGACAACACGCACAATTACGAAATCGTTCAGTTGGTTTTATTTTCCAAAACTTCAAGCTGATTATGAATCAAAGTGTTGGTGAGAATGTCGGCTTGCCTTTGCTCTACGCGGGATTAAAACGCCAGCACATTATTCAACGCGTGAACGAAGTATTAGCGAAAGTTGGACTACCAGACAGTTACCATAAGTTACCTAAAAATTTGTCGGGTGGACAACAGCAGCGCGTTGCCATTGCACGAGCCATAGTTACCAATCCAAAATTTTTGGTTGCTGATGAACCAACCGGTGCGCTGGATTCAGCAACCTCTTCGGAAATTATGACCTTATTCAAGGCGTTGAATGATTCCGGCACAACACTGATTATGGTGACACATGATGCACAAGTTGCCCAAGAAACTAATCGCCTAATTAAAATATTAGATGGTCGTATTCAAAGTGACGAGGAGGTAATTCATGAAGGTACGTGAATTATTTGTGAGTGCTTTTCGATCTTTAATATCGAATAAAAGGCGTAGTATTTTAACAATGGTTGGTATTATTATCGGTATTGCGGCAGTTATTACTATTTTAGCTTTAGGCGATGGTGCGCGCGTTGCCATGATGAAAAATTTACAAGCTAGTAGTAGTGGACAACAGTCAACAGAAATTAACTTTGTGCCAAAAGACGATAGCAAAACTGCAGGTTTTGATGATAACGATCTCACTCGTGTACGAGAAAATAATAAATTAACACAGGTTAAGATACAATCAGATGATCATGGTATTTTATCAGCGGAAGGCACAATTAACAGTAAAACGATTTCATCAACACTTTATTTGAGCCAAGAGGCTAATAGTGAACATTTGATTGCCGGTCGAGGTATTTCAAAAAATGATATTTTAGTCAACAATCCTGTGGCGTTGATAAGCAAATCAACTGCTAAAAAAGGTTATAAAAGTGTTCAAAATGCCTTAAATGCAGCGATTGAATTGAATGGGACTACTTATACAATAGTTGGTGTTATTAGTAATGATGCACAACGTGAAGGCTATCATACTTATGATGCCGTTGTACCACGAAAAATATTTGACGTGAATAATGCTAATGTAACAGCTAACACACTAAAGTTAACATTTGTTGCGGGTACTGATGTATCTAAGGCAACACAACAAATTACCAATCAACTGAATGATAGTGGTTCGCAGCATAATGCCGGATCATACGAATTTTATGATACAGCCGCGATGCTTAAGGGGATTAGTGATGTGATTAAGGGCATTACTTATTTTATTGTGGCAGTTGCTAGTATTTCTTTATTTATTGCTGGTATTGGTGTTATGAATATGATGTATATTGCCGTTAGCGAACGTACTCAAGAAATTGGTATTCGGATGGCTGTCGGTGCTTCTCAACAACAGATATTATGGCAGTTTTTGATTGAAGCCATCCTGCTAACTTTGAGCGGTGGTATGATTGGTTATCTAAGTGGCCTAGGTATTGCAATGGGAGTATCTGCATTCTTGCCGTTTAAAGCAAGTGTATCGCTCTCAACATTCTTGTTAGCTTTTGGAACATCAACTATTGTTGGTTTAGTATTTGGTATTTTGCCAGCCAAAACAGCAAGTAACAAGAATTTGATTGATATTTTGAGATGATTGTCTCGAACCATAAAAAGGGTATCCAATTTTCGGATATCCTTTTTTATGACGACGTCACTTCAATTCCAATAAAACCTAGCATGTTATGTACTGAAAAAATGTTATTTGATATTTGATTTTAACCATTCAGCGCGCAATCAGCACCATTCGTGTTGTTTTGAAGTAATAGGCTGAAAGCTAGTTTATATTAAATATAGTTGTTGCGCAACAATACTAATAAATTAAGGAGTGGTAATTAATATGCAAAATCATACATTTTCAAAATTCAATAAGTTAAATGATATTCAACTTGAAAAGGTTGCAGGTGGACAGACGGCAGTGATTGTGTTGTTACCTCGTTTAATCAGAAAATATATCTTTAAATAGATTCTAACGACTTTAAAAAGTTATTTTACGCTATCATAATAAAAACTCAAGCTACCTGAAATGGCTTGAGTTTTTATTATATAAATTATAGAAGTAATTCTAATGCTTTAATTTTGCGTCGAGAAATTAAGCACGTGGCGTGATTTCTCACAACAACCACTTTGTTACGTTTATCTATTTTTTCAATATTATCAATGTTAACAATAAAACCACGATGACTACGAAAAAAGCGGTTATCCATATTTTCAATATCTTGCATTTTGCCGTTGAATGCAATGCGCTTATGTTTGGCAACCAGAACGATTTGTCGTGATCCTGAAAGGGTTTCAAAGTACAAAATATCTTGAAATGGTATTTGAAAATGTGCTTGAGCAGTATGATATTTAAATAAATCTAGAGAGGGTTCCTGTTCATTTTGTGACAGGATATGTAATAAGCATTTTTTTAATCGCTCTTTAAATGCCTCACAGTTCTGACTTTTATCAATGAAATCAAGTGCGGATACTTGATATTGGAAAGTGAGTGCTATGAATTCAGAATGTGTCGTGACGAAGATAATTGTAGCGTAGGGGTCTTTATTTCTAATTGCTTGTGCTACGTGTAGTCCTTTTTTATCTGAACCCTTGATTTCAATATCTAAAAAGTATACATCATGTGACCCTTTAGTAGGTAAATCTTGAAGTAATTGTTCTGAACGGGAATAAGTGTTGATATCATGACAAAGCCAGTTATTTTCTTGTATAAGTTCCTCTAGATATTGTCGTAATCGTTGCTGCTGGATGATGCTGTCTTCTAAAATATTGATATGCATGAACGTTATCCTTATATGACAATTGGTTAAAGTTTATAACAGGTATCAGGGTATTATAGCTTGATGAGTAGTGGAAACTATAACAGCTTTATGATATGAAATAGTAGCTATCTTTTATATTGTTGGTTATTAATTTATAGGAATAACGGTATAAATGTTAGTAGTAAAAAAGATATTATTTAAAATCGTAAGCAATATTTTTTCGGCATTAAGATAGCTTATCGAGATGAATTCGGTTCACAACATCCGCAAGGGTAATCGTTGCCATTTCTTGTTCTGCCTTTTTTTGAATGCTTGTATAATCAGTATCTAGAACTGTTTTGATCTGGCTACCAATAGGACAGTTAGGATTCGTTTGATCATCTATTTTTAAGAAAGTGGGCTCGTTTTCAACTGCATGATAGACATCTAACATACTAATATTATGTGAATCATGTGCAAGGCTAGGTGTGGCTTTACCGTTCTCTGACAAAAGTAGGTTTGCTTTTTTCAATTGTGACATAATACGTCTTATGACAACAGGGTTTGAATTAACACTTTGAGCAATTTGTGTACTGGATAAATCATGATTTGGATTAATTGCAATATAGGTTAGAATATGCATGGCATCACTAAGCTTAGTAGAGTTTTTCATAGTTTAATATCTGCTTTCTGTTAATAAGTACTGACTTTTTAAAAGTTATTCTTGACAAAGTGGCGGGAAATAGATTATGATTTAGCTGTAACATGTATAGTTACATGTATAAAATAAGTATACTATAAAAAGGGAATGGTGTCATATGATGAATACAGACTATATCGAAACGATTAAGAAACGTCGTTCAATTTATGCCTTGGGTAAGAACGTTGAAACACCTTATGAAGAAGTGGCATCTTTAATTAAAGCTGCTATTCGAGAATCGCCTACTGCATTTAACAATCAAACGGTCCGTGCAGTTATTTTATTTAATGAACACTCTGATCAACTATGGGAAATCGTCGCGGAGGCACTTAAACAGGAAGTACCAGATGAGGCGGCCTATGCTAAGACACGTGCTAAAATCGATAGCTTTAAGGCTGGTATTGGTACTATTCTATTATTTACAGATGAGGCTGTTGTACAACAATATCAAAACGATTATGCATTATATGCTGATAACTTTGCCAACTGGGCTGAGCAAGCAATTGGTAATGCACAAATTAATATATGGCAAGCGTTGGCAACTAATGATATTGGGGCTAGCAACCAACACTATAATCCATTAATTAATGAAGCAGTTCAGAAAACATTTGATTTACCAGCGTCTTGGACATTGAGAGCACAAATGCCATTCGGTTCAATTGAAGCGCCAGCTGGCGAAAAAGACTATCTGGCTGATGAGGATCGCTTTAAAGTTTTGAAGTAAGTCATTATTTTGATGACTTGCAATATATCTTCTTGTGAGATATCAGGCGGTTACTCATAACATTTTACTATTTATATATATTTCAAGAAAGTATCCAGTTGATAAAAACACTGCCTAATCATTTTATCAGGCGGTATTTTTTATGTCGATTCATATTAAATCGATTCAAACGTCACTTATGATAAAGTAATGACAAAAGGACATTATTCATGGTAGAAGAAATACAGGTTGTAACAATTGCAGGTTCAGATAGTGATGGGTCAGCGGGGGCTCAAGCTGATCTACACAGTTTCTTTGTGCAAAACACATATGGTATGACAATTTTAACAGCTGCAGTAGCAGGGAATTCTTATGGTATTCATGCTGTACAAAATATGCCCACTGAATTTATTACTGCACAGTTTAATGCTTTAGCTGATGATTTTCATATCCGAGCAACTAAAACGGGCATGCTAGCTAACACTGAAATTATGCATACTGTTGTAGAGAACTATCAACGCGTTGATTTTGGACCACTTGTGGTTGATCCTGTTATTACAACTAAACATGGTAATCGTTTGTTAGAAGTAGAAGCCATTGATACGCTTAAGCAACAATTATTACCACTAGCAACCGTTACGACACCTAATTTCTATGAAGCACAAATTTTAGCAGACATGCAGATTATGTCAATGCAAGATATTGAAACAGCTGCATTGCGTATTCAAAAGTTAGGCGTTCCAAATGTAATGATAAAGGGTCGTCATGATAACGACGATCAAGAAATAGTAGTTGATTATGTTTTGTTAGCAGATGGTCGACATTTTACATTATCCGAACCATTTATCAAGACACAACGTATTAATGGTACCGGAGATACACTTTCAGCAACTATTACGGCATGTCTGGCCAAAGGCGAAAGTGTTGAGCAGTCAATTAGGACTGCAAAGAAAGCAACACATAATGCTATTGCAAACGAAATTGAAGTTGGCCATAAATTTGGTCCTATTAATCATTGGGCAATTCAAAAATAATTTGATGAGAATAAAAAAATCACCAATGAATATTGGTGATTTTTTTTATTTTTACTGGTTTGGCTTTAACAATATAGGCAGGATTACCGACGGCAGTACTATTATCTGGAATGTCTTGTAAGACAACAGCATTTGCGCCAATTTTACTATTGCTACCAATCGTGATATTACCCAATACTTGTGCATGTGCACCAATAAAACTACCACGTTTAATTTTGGGATGGCGTTGACCATGATGTGATTGCCGTGAGCCCAAGGTGACACCATGTAAAATAGTAACATCATCTTCAATAATTGCTGTTTCGCCAATGACAACACCGATACCATGGTCAATAAAAACACGTTTGCCAATTTGCGCACCAGGTGAAATGACAATACCGTTCCTTTTAGTCGACCATCGGCTAATTATTTCAGCTAATAAAAATAAATGATGTTTATAGAGCCAGTGGGCTAATCGATGGTACCAAAGCGCATGTAAACCAGGGTAGGTTAATAAGACTGTGAGCAGGCTATGTGCAGCTGGATCCCGCTTCAATATAGATTTAGCTGATGCAAACATGAGACCTCCAGTATTAAATGATTTGATCAAAAGCATGTGTCAAATCAGCCAGTAAATCACTGCTATCCTCTACGCCGACGGAGAGACGAATAAGCTCATCTCGAATACCATTTTCTAATCGTATTGCGCGGGGAATAGCACCGTGTGTCATTTTTGCTGGGATCTCAATCAAACTTTCCAAAGCACCCAGACTTTCAGCCAAGGTGATGAGCTGTAAGTTTTCTACAAAAGCTTCAGCGTCATAACCGGGTTGCAATTCAAAGGCAATCATTGCACCAAAACCAACCATTTGTTGTTTTGCAAGGGCATAGTCCGCATGCTCTGGATTGCCTGGATAATAGATATGAGCTACCTCAGGACGTTGCTTTAAATAATTAAAGATACTTTGCGCATTATTTTGATGGGCTTGCATGCGTAGTCCAAGTGTTTTGATACCACGTTGTAATAGCCAACTTTCTTGCGGTGCCAAGATTGCACCAATTGCATTTTGCAAGTAGCCAATTTTTTGACTAATTGTTGCGGTTTTTGTGACGACTAAACCAGCAATTAAATCACTGTGACCACCAAGATATTTTGAAGCGCTATGAATCACAATATCAGCACCTAAGTTCAGTGGTTTTTGGATATAAGGCGAAGCAAATGTATTATCCACGATACTTAATAGATGGTGTTGTTTGGCAATAGTTGTAATAGCGTTAATATCGGTAATACGGAGTAAGGGATTAGTTGGTGTTTCAAAATAAATGGCAACAGTGTGGTCATTTATAGCTGCTTGTACTGCTGATAAGTCACGCGTATCAACTACTGTAAAGGTAAGACCCATGCGTTTCAAAACATTATCGATTAAACGGAATGTCCCGCCATAGACATCATTACCAACAATAATATGGTCGCCTGATGAGAATAGTGTGAAAACAGTACTGATTGCTGCAGATCCTGAAGCAAAGGCAAAACCAGCATCACCATTTTCTAATTGAGCAATTAGTTTTTCGACTGCTTCACGTGTTGGATTACCGGAACGTGAATATTCATATTTAGCTTGACCGATTTTAGTTTGTTTAAAAGTAGACGCCATGTAAATTGGGACAGAAACAGCACCAGTTGTTACATCCGAGCTAATGCCACCGTGGATTAATTGTGTGTTAAATTTCATGATTGACTCCTTTTTATTTTGCATAGATATTTTCGCTCATATAGCGTTCACTGCTATCTGGGAAAATTGTCACGATATGACTATGATCAGGTAGTGTTTCGGCCATTTTTAGACTTGCTGCCAGTGCTGCACCACTTGAACTACCAATAAAAAGACCTAATTGCTTTGCGACAGAACGTACTTGATAAAAAGCATCGGCATCACTGATAGTCAACGTTTGATCAATACGAATATTTTTAAAGAACGGTGGGATAAATTCAACACCAATGCCTTCTGTGCGATGGGCATGCGGTTTACCACCATTTAAAATTGATCCCTCAGGTTCAACAGCGATATTTTGAATATGACTATTGTGTTCATTAAAGTATTTTGCAATGCCCGTAAAAGTACCGCCACTACCAGCACCTGCTACAAAGGCTGTAATAGGTATATCCTTTAGATCTTCTGCGATTTCTGGCGCAATAGTTTGGTAATAAGTTTCAGGGTTAGCGGGATTGGTGAATTGCATTGGCAAATAGCTGTTAGGCAACATAGCATGTAGTGATTTTGCTTTAGCAATAGCGCCTTTTATGCCATCTTTTGATGGTGTATTGACTATTTTTGCACCTAAAGCTTGCATGAGTTGTTGTTTTTCATAACTAAATTTTTCGGGTACGACTAAAATTGTTGGTAAATGGTACTGTTGTGCGGCTAAAGCCAGACCAATACCGGTATTTCCAGCTGTAGGTTCGATAATAGTTGTGCCGTCATGAATTAATTGCCGATTGAGGCCATCTTGAATAAGAAATTGACCAAGACGATCTTTGATGCTACCACCAGGGTTGAACATCTCTAACTTTGCAAATATTCTGCTGTGATTGGGTATATCGATTTGTAAATCAATTAATGGTGTATGACCAATGAGTTGTGAGGTATCTTTGACTAGCATAGTTGTCCTTCTTTCATTAAAAAGGGTAAAGAAAAAGCGCAAAAATTCGCTAGAATTTTTACGCTTTCAATAATTGGTCTGCTTTTAAAACAAGCCAACTATCGGATGATGTTTACCCAAATAGTTCATGCTCAATAAGCAGTACAACATCGAAAACGTGTCGTACTGCAGCAAGCAGAATAAAATATAGTATATTTGGGTGCCATAGTTAACTCCTCATTAATAATTGCTATTAATATACGCTATAAACAGATCAGCCGTCAAGCAAAATGTTATAACGTTAATAATTAATTGAGTTCAAAAGTTGTTTTATCTGTTGCTACTCTAGCAATTAGATGATGATCGGGATTGGGGTCAAAAGGTCCAAAATCAATGATGACATCACTACCATCTTCATTAACACTTATCAATCTATCGGAAATAATTTGCTTGATTTTATGCGCTAATGTTGAATATTGAGCAGCATGCTTAGCTGCAGCAGCAAGCGTGTAGCCCTCACTTTGGAAAATTTTGATACTACGTACTTTAAATACGGTACTAAAAGTGAATTTATTTTTCTTATCTTCACCGGCACTTTGAATATAACCTTGTGCTAACCAATAGCGTAATTGAGCAGGGGTTACACCAGTGGCTTTGGCTAATTCTGAAATACCAATTAAAACATTATTTTCTTGCATCATCGCATCTGTGAAACTTTGAAATCTCATCGTTGTGTGCGGTACTTGCTGTTCAGTCATGTTAACAACCTCCAATTTTATTATACTTTATTATAATTAATATGACAATTTATAATATTGATTATCACTTTTCGTGATAATGGTGGTATTATAGGTTACAGTGTTATTACTAAATATAATAATTTAACAACACGAATTACTAATGGAAGAAGGTATTGATTGTGTCAAAAGCTCTTGATGCTCAAGGAAAATCATACAATCGGCTAATGTTGGTCATTGTATTATTAGTCGGAACTTTTTGTACCGTGCTAAACCAGACAATTTTAGCTACTGCTTTTCCAACTTTAATGAAAGCATTTGATATCTCAACGTCAACAGTTCAATGGTTAACCACTGGATTTTTGATGGTTAATGGTATTATGATACCGGTATCAGCGTGGTTATCAACACGTTTTAATACGAAATGGCTCTATATTAGTGCCATGCTTATTTTTGAAGTGGGGACAATATTAGCTTGGGCTGCACCCAGTTATAGTGTTTTGCTATCTGGTCGTTTAATTCAGGCTGTCGGTGTGGGTATTTCAATGCCGCTATTGCAAAACATTATGCTATCCATCTTCCCAGCGAATAAACGTGGCGTGGCGATGGGATTGGCTGGTGTTGTTATCGGTGTTGCACCTGCAATTGGTCCAACGCTATCTGGATATATTATTGATACATGGGAATGGCGCTATTTATTTGGGATGATTATTCCTATTGTTGCTTTGGTTATCGTCCTAGCGTTCTTCTTTATGAAACCGGTATTAAAAACGGCAAAATCACAAATTGATTGGCTATCATTATGCCTCTCAACGGTTGGATTTGGTGCATTGTTATACGGCTTTTCTTCCGTAGGAGACAAAGGTTGGGGTTCAGCAATTGTTTTGACTTCCTTAATTATCGGAATTGTTGTGATTTCAATTTTCGTTTGGCGTCAATTAAAAATGGAAAAGCCTTTCTTAGAATTACGCGTATTTACATCCAAAGAATTTACAATAGCCACTGCTTTGAGTTCAATTGTAATGATTGCTATGGTCGGTGTTGAAATGATCGTGCCATTGTATTTACAAATGATACATGGCATGAGTGCTTTTAATTCTGGGTTATTGCTATTACCAGGTGCCGTTATGATGGCTGTTATGAGCCCGATTACCGGTCAAGCTTTTGATCGCATTGGTGCACGACGTTTGGCAATTGCTGGTTTATTCTTATTAACAGCAGGGACATTACCGTTTGTCGTATTGACTAAGTCAACGCCAATTATCTATATTGTGTTCTTGTATGCCGTTAGAATGTTTGGTATTTCAATGGTTATGATGCCAGCTACCACAGCGGGAATGAATGCCTTGTCATCACAACTCATCTCACATGGTACTGCTGTTAACAACACCGTACGTCAGATTGCGAGTTCGATTGGAACTGCAGTGTTGGTTTCAGTATTGGCTAACGTTACCAAAAGTCAAATGCCAGGTAAGCATTTGTTAACATCTGAACCCCTTGAATATAAAGTGCGTGCACTCAACGCAACAATGGCAGGCTATCAAGGTGCTTTCTGGGTTGCCGTTATCTTTTGTATTGTTGGTTTCGTGATTGCATTCTTTATGAAAAGTAGTGCAACACACCAGAAAGGAGTAAATTAATGATTATTGGGTTATTAGTCATCAGTGCGATTGCATTCTTTATATCATTTATTTACATTGATAAAATGACCACACGCTTAATAGCGACTGGTATTGCTGGTGTTATCCTCATTATCTCACTGTTCGCTATTGTGGCTAACTACCACAGCCATTATGGTATGGAAAAGGTTGAAACAGTGAAAACGCAACAAATTTATTCCGCTGATCGTACTGGTCGCTTAGATATGTTGTTGTTTCAGCCAATTGGGACGGCTGGTAAAGAAAATGTTTATATTTATTCAAAACATGATGATTCAAAAAAAGTTAGCCACACACAAGCAAATGAGTTCACAACTAGTCACGTTAAACAGCATAATGTTGACAAAGCTGAGCTAAAAACAACAGAGATACGGTGGCGTTATAAGTCAAAGGCTTATCGTTTCTGGTTTGGTATTGCAGATAACAACCATATTTTAGTTAAAAGAACCAATACATTCTATTTGCCAAAAAATTGGCATACTTTATCCACAAGTCAGGCTAAAATGTTACAACAAAAGCTGACGAGTTCTGAATTTAAGCAACAAGCTAAAACGCAAGCAGCTGAATTTATCGGTAATAAAATGAAGGCTGCTATGAGCAAAAATCCAGAATTGATGACGGATAAAGCAAAGCAAGCAGCATTACAAAAGCAGCTCACTGCTGAATTTCAAGCACAATTGATTGAAAAAACAATAAGTGATATTGAAAACCATTAGCATAAATATTAAAAGGCATACAGAATAGTATGCCTTTTATTTTTGCATTGATATGAACAAATTTTATGAACGCTTGATGGCTAATGAGTGATTTTTTTGTAATGCGATCACAACGAGCTGGCAAATAATTGCTGCACAACCTAGTAGTCCGAGTTGCAACCAAATTGTTGTGACATTTGGTCCGCCATATAAAATGTTGAAATTACCTTTAATAGCGTAGTAACAAGGGGAAATATAGCTTAATCCCTTGAAAAATTCTGGCAAAATTGTTTGTGGAATCAATCCGGCACCCGATACAACTTGTGTTAGCATGAATGGCATATTAATCATAATACCTAATTGGCCTAACATTAATGAGAAAATCAAGTTGAAATTAAGTGCAGTAAATAGTTCGAGCGTATGATTCCACCATAATCCCCAGTAAGTAGCAGTGTCGAAATGATTAATGTAACGACTTAAACCGACAATAAAAAGTGGTGCAATTAAAGCAATCAATACAATCGCTATTTGCGTTGATAAATAAGCGCGCCATTTACCAATAGTTTGTGCAAAAGTTTTGTACGATGTGACAATCAACATAGCTGCAATCATCGAACCAATGTAAAAGGATAGGGTCAAAAAGAACGGCGCCATACTATGATTCATACCCTTTGGTACGCGATGCATTTTAACGATGCTATACGTGTAACTATTTTTAACTTGATCGTAAGTATTATTAATATCATTGGCAACTGTTTTTTTAGTAGCATCTGCTTTTTCTAAAATTGCTGCCTTAGCTTCAGGGTTTGCTTTAATCGATGCTGTCGTTGTTTGTTCTAACTGCTTGGCAGCGCTAGCTGATAGAATAGCTTTGCCTTGTTGCAGTAGGATATTTTTTTGAACCTGATTACCAATTCGGTTGGTAACAGTTTCCATAGCTGATACAGCAGTCATTGGATTCGCATAATTAATATAAAATTTTAATTGCGCTTGCTCATCGTGTCCCAAATTAGCTAAATTATCACTGAATTTGTTTGGAATATTAATGATGAGATAAATTTTTCTATCATTGAGTTGCTTTTTGGCATCATTTAATGACAAATTTGTTTTTACGTGCTTGAATGGTAAATTATCTTTTAACTGGTTTTGTAGGGCTTGGCTGTTACTATCTTGATTGACAATGGCAACAGGTAGGCGGTCAATCTTATCAGGTACTGCTTTATACCCTGAAAAATAAATACCAACCATTAATAGACCGTAAAAAAGTACGACAATAAACGCACCAATGACACCTTTACTCAGTAAAAATTGTTTGAATTTCATCTTTTTCTCCTTTTCACTAGAACAAAGAATAGCATTTATCTATAATGCATGCAAGTACTTGCTTGCATTATAGATGAAAAATTACGTTATAATGAGTACATACACATTAAAGAAGGTGACACAATGGCAGTTGAATCAACGCAAGATAAAATTTTAAATGCTTTTATCAAACTATTAGGAGAGGTTGGCTTTAAATCAACAACGTTTAATCGAATCGCAGAAGAAGCCGGTGTTAACCCTAGTACTATTTTTAGAAATTTTCATGATAAAAATGGCTTATTGGATAGTGTGGTAAAACGCCATATTCAAGATATCGATCGTGTGTTTGATAATATTCAATTGCAAGGTGAATTGGAACAGGATTTAATAACGATTTCCGACAGTTTTCAAAAGTTCCAATTAGACCATCGTGAAATCATTTTAGTGGGGTTGCAAGCAACTTTCGAATTACCACAGGTTAAAGCGGCATCTGAAAAAGTACCGTTAGTTTTCAAAACGTATATCACCAACTATTTAAATCAAATGAAACATCAGGGTGTGTTACAGTCAGATGCTGATGTTGAGGCGATGAGCTTACATTTGCTATGGTTGAATTTTGGCTATTTTTTAACAATTATTCGCTTCACCGATAAAACGTTGTTGATATCTCAAGCACGTTTTTTTGAAACACAAATTAAGCCGCTTGCACGTGCTTGGGCTAAATAAAAAAATTATGCATTATTTTTGGTATTACTGATATAAAAAAATTCCAAATTCTCGTGTTAATAGGTGTAGAATATGTGGTAATTACTGTTACACATAACAGTTCGAAGATTAGAAAGGAGTGCGTTAACCATAAACGAAATGATTAGCGCAAAAATAATATGGCAGAAGTTGAAAGTTTTACATTAGATCATACTAAAGTTTTAGCACCTTATGTGCGGTTGATTGAAGAGCAACAAGGACCACAAGGTGGTTCAATTGCGAATTACGATGTTCGCTTGGTACAACCTAATGAAACATCGATTGAAACAGGTGGTTTACATACTCTGGAACATTTATTCGCTGGCTTAGTGCGTGACGAATTGGATGGTATTATTGATATGTCACCATTTGGTTGTCGTACAGGATTTCATTTAATTAGTTGGGTAACGTATTCTCCTGAAGAATTAGCCAAAGTGATGAAAAAAGTACTTGAAAAAATTGCAAGTGATGAAATTACTGAAGTACCAGCAGCTTATATTGAAAGTTGTGGTAATTATAAAGACCATAGTCTTTTCTCTGCTAAAGAATGGGCAAAATTAATCTTGTCGGAGGGAATTAGCTCAGATCCTTTCGAACGTCATATTGTCTAATTTTTTATGAAAATTAGTGCATATTACCAATTAACAACCCGGCCGTTAATATCAGTTGAACTTTCACCGCAAAGTAACAGTCAAAATCATATGAGTGCCAGTATGGTATTGTCAGCATTGGATTTGAATCAGCTACCGATTGATTATGTCAGCATAACAAATCATATGGGAACATCTGATGACGGCGTTGCACAACTGGCGCATCATATTCAAATGCAATATCATATGCCTGTGTTGCAACATTTACCAGCCGTTGGACAAACACCACATACATTACCAGATCAATTAAGCCATTTAGTGCAACAAGGTATCCAGAATCTTTTAGTCATACGCGGTGATGGTGAAGCTGAATCAGGATCATTTACTTCAAGTGTTGCATTAATTGAAACCATTAAAGCAACACATGATATTTGTGTCGGCGCAGCCATTCATCCCCAACACATTTTAGATAATCCGAAAAAAGGTTTGGAAAATGTAGAGGCCAAAATAGCAGCAGGAACTGATTTTTTCATTTCACAGATGTTTTTTGATAATCGTGACTTTTTGCGTGTCGTTGAATTACTCAGACAACATGATATTCAAGTTCCTATTGTTGCCGGCATTATGCCAATTACTAATGCTGAACAATTAAAGTGGGTGCCTAAAATGACGGGGCAGCCTGTACCAGACCAATTAATGACACTGATGAGTAAACATCAGTCAGCATCACAATTAGAAATGGCTGGTATCGACTATGCTGCACAACAAATCAAAGCACTCATTGCGCATGATGTAGATGGCATTCATATTTTTTCGATGAATCAAGCGAATCATTTACAAAAATTATTAACAGCTATTGTTTAAAAAGACGTCTGAAGCAACTCAGCGTCTTTTATTTTGTACAGCATACGCAATGCACAATGTTACAATTATAATTAAGATTAAAGTAGAATAGAAAGTGTCATATAAAGTAGGTAATCATGAAGTATTTAGCAATTCTTGGGTCGCATAAAAGAGATGGGATAACAGGACAGTACTTGGATACTGTACTAGATGCGTTACCAGCTTCAGCAGAAAAGGAAATTGTTTTTTTAAGAGATTATGATATTTATCCCGATACAATGCATGATAAATGTCCAGCTTTGGATGCTATCGAAGCTAAAATGGCGGCGTGTGATGTTTGGGTTATTGCGGCACCCACATATTGGTCAGGCTTGTCAGGTGTGATGAAGTATTTTTTTGATTGTATGCGTTTTCGTATGGTCAGGATGACTAAAAAAATGGATACATTACCTGGGCAATTTAAAAATAAGCATTATGTTAGTTTGACCACTTGTTTTACATCATCTGTTGAAAATTTTGTAACAGGTGCGACAGACCAAACTTTTGTGACGATTGACCGAGTAATGACAAGTGCTGGTCTCATTAAAAAAGGTGAATTTGTTGGTACAGGGACATGGCAGTACCATGAATTACGGCCAAAAAAAATACAAGAATGTCAACGCTTGGCTCAAAAAATAGCACATGCAGATCGAAAGGACGATGAAACTTTGAAACGCTATATTTTACTTTTTGGTATGATTGCTGTCACAACATTGGTTACAATGGGAATTCAAAATATATTTTTACATCTATTCTCAGCATCAGTTTTCTGGTTAGCTTATATTAGTTTTGTTTTGATTTTCTTCTTGTTGTTAGCGGGGTTATTACACTTCTTTACTTTTGTTAGGCATCGTCGCCGATAATTGATATGTATAGACATTAATTTTAATGTTCAATTATTTAAAAGCGTATACGATTAAAGTGATTATTTTATTGGGGAGTAGTATATTTTGAAGAAACCACTTATTATCATTCATAGTCTCATTGCTTTATTCTTTATTGTGATATGGCTATTTCCAACCGTCTATAACTTTTTAATCCTAAATGTGTGTTTGGCGTTGATACCTTTTGACGTGAGTATTTTAATTAAATATGTACCCAATCGAGTGATTAAATTTGCTTTAGGCTTCATATGGTTAATCTTTTACCCCAATACGATGTATATGATTACGGATTTTGTCCACTTGTATAGTATTGGTACAACTGTTGGTGCAATCCGTTTTAATTACGCTGTCTTGGCGATGGGGATTTTCATTGGTGTCTTATTGGGGATGCGTAGTATCGAAATGATTTATGAAACGTTTGTGGAACGAGATAGTTTATTGTGGCAAGGTGCTTTTTACGGGATTTTCTCACTACTGTCAGCATATGGTATGTACTTAGGTCGCTTTTTACGTCTGAATTCATGGGAAGTCTTAACCAATTGGCGTGAAACTTTTCAAATTATTATTAGCCAAATGAATATGCAGAGTTTTGAATTTGTCATTATATTTGGTGCTTTACAATTAGCATTGATATTAATTTATCAATCATTAAGGCGAATTAATTAAACTAGGGCAGTGATAATATCACTGCTTTTTTATTTGGCACAGTAATGCTAAATTAACCACTCCTAATTAATTAAGCGTATATTAGATTATAGATAGAGAGTTGCAATGTAACTGGTTTTGGGATTGAAAGATAGAGAGGCAAATCAATTGGATGATAGTAGTAAATTACGATTAAATAATCATGTATTGAATTATTCGGCCTATGTCATTGCATTAGGTGGTTTTTTATTTGGTTATGATACGGGTGTGATTAATGGTGCGCTAGCCTTTATGAGCTTGCCGGACCAGCTCAACTTATCGCCTGGGGCACAAGGCATGGTCTCTAGTGCCTTAATATTAGGTGGGTGTATTGGTGCTTTATCGATTGGTACTCTTGCAGATAAATATGGTAGACAACGTGCGTTACGTTGGATTGCTATTATTTTCACATTGTCAACAATTGGTTGCGCCTTTTCTGTGCATATGAGTATACTCATTAGTTTTCGTTTTTTGTTAGGGTTAGCGGTAGGTGCAGCTTCAAGTTTGTCACCGATGTATTTAGCTGAAATTTCACCTGCATCCCTACAGGTTAAAAATATTAATCGAAATGCAATTTCTATTGTATTAGGTCAACTGATTGCTTTTATTGTGAATGCTATTTTAGGTAATATATTTGGTAGTTGGCATGCGGTATGGCGTTTGATGATTATGGCCGCAGCGGTACCAGCAATCTTATTGTGGATCGGGTCATTTACAATTCCTAATAGTCCAAAATGGGAATCATTAAAAGGACACGTTAAAAAAGCAAGAGACATTTTATTGTCATTAGGTTTTACTAAACAATCGATTGCTCGTGCCAAGCAACGCCAAGTTAATCAAGATCAACCGTTGATAAGTTGGCAAAAAATATTACGACAACCAGCCCTAAAGTATCTATTAGTTATCGGTATTTTGTTAGCAGTTATTCAACAAATTTCAGGTGTGAATACGGTGATGTATTACGGTACTGTCATATTAGAAAAGGTAGGAATGACGAGAGGGACATCGCTTTATAGTAATATCTTGGTTGGTGTAACGTCCTTAATTGCAAGTATAGTTGGGACAAGATTATTGGCGACACACAATCATCGTAGGATGCTCATTACTGGATTAATGGGAAATGCTATCTTCATGAGTTTATTATCGCTTACCATGCAATTGCATTTTTTCTCACAATCGGTGACAAATGTCCTTGTTGTGCTTTGGATGACTTTGTTCTTAGCTAGTCATCAAGGAGTAGTTAGTCCAGGAACTTGGCTGATGTTAGCTGAACTTTTCCCTATACAAGTAGAAGCACGTTTTATGTCGGTTGCAACAGCCGTTCTTTGGTTAACCAATTTTGGTATTAGTTTTATTTTCCCTATATTGATTAGTTCTTTTGGCGCAAGTATCGTGTTCTTAATATTTGCACTGTCAAATTTATTGAGCGTTTGTCTCAGCCTTTTCTTCATTAAAACCGAAAGCAATTCATGCTGCTAGAAATTTTGATTAAGTTAAATGTTGTAAAGCTAGTGGTACCAAGCAATGAAATAAAACACAATATGGCTCAAAATTGTTATACTAGTTGTAAAATTTATTGGGAGAATGATGATGAGCAAAGAAACGATTGGGAAACGTTTTTGGCGCTACTTTAATCCAGCTAATATTTTGAAAGAATTGTTCATTGGCTGGACGCTGGCAGAAGCTACTTTATTATTGGTACTGCTTGCATTGCAACTAACGGTGTGGCTTATTGGTGTTGGGCAACATGGTAATTTTGATTGGTTTGGTTTAACAACAGGTATCATGAATATTATCACGGTTGTACTGGTAGCTAAAGGGAGAATCACCAACTATTTCTGGGGATTAATTTACTCTGCGATGTATATGCCACTAGCTTTTCAATCACAATTATTTGGTGAAGTTGCTTTAAGTGCTTTTTGGGTTATCATGCAATTTATTGGTGTTGCGGCCTGGTTGGGCTTTATGCAAAAAGATCAGACTTCTAAACAGTCCCAGCAGCATCAACAAGAAGTTGTAGAAACAAAATATATGACGCTAAAACAGTGGTTATGGGTTCTACCTATCTTTATTATTATCTTGTTAATTGTTGGTATGATTTTGCAACAGGCTGGATCAAGACAGCCCTACATGGATGGTTTAACGACAACAATTTCTATGGGGGCACAAATTTTACAGACTGCTAAATTCGCAGAATCTTGGTATGTTTGGCTACTTTTCGATCTCGTTGAAATCATACTTTGGACACGTGCTTGGACAGGACATGCTGACCCAAGTGCATGGGCAATGTTGGGTATGAATTTAGCATTAACAATCAATGCCATTTATGGTATTATTCAGTGGCGTAAACTAGTTAACAAAAATATAGTGAGATAGTTGGAGGCAATGTCATACACTCATTTTATGAGGGGCGTTGATCGATTTTATGGCAAGAATGATTGCAGGAAATTTATATAAGGATGATCTTAAAGGTGACCAGATTGGTGTTTTCTTTGGAACATTAGCACCGATGCACGTTGGCCATCAGGCTGAAATTTATAAAGCAGCTGCCTTAAATGATGGTGTGCTCGTTGTAGCGTCAGGATATACAGGCGATCGTGGTTACCAAATTGGTTTATCTGTAGAAAAGCGATTCCGTTATTTGCGTGAAGCCTTTGCGGATGAAGAAGATATTAAAGTGGATTATATTAACGAAGATGATATGCCACCTATGCCTGATGGTTGGGATGTGTGGACGGCAAAGTTAGTGGATGTTGTTCGCCGTAACATCGTTAATCCAAATGCTAAAATTACATTTTATACAGGTGAGTTATCGTATAAAAAAGAATTGGAAAAGCGTTTACCTCAAGATGGACAATTTAAGGTCAGTTTGATGGATCGGACGGTTTTGAAAATTTCAGCTACTGATATTCGACAAAATCCGATTGACAATTGGGATTTTATTAACCGTGTTTTTCGCCGGCATTTTACCAAAAAAATTACAGTTATGGGGTCTGCATCTACTGGCAAATCGACTTTAGTACGTCGTTTAGCGCGGACAAGTAATTCACCTTTTTCTGAGGAATATGCACGTGAGTATCAGGAACGCTCTAATGTGAGTGATGATGAGTTAATTGTCAAAGATTATATTCGTCTGATTCAAGGGCAATATGATGCCAATTCACGTGAAATTAACAGTCCAGCAAATAACGGTTTAACTTTTTTTGATACTGATGCAATGGTGACTAAGGTATACGCAAAATTATGGCTTACTGCGGCGGAGAACAAACAGTTAAAGCCATTATTTGATAATACAATTGAAGAAGAGCTGATTGATTTGATTTTGGTTATTCCACCTGTAACACCTTATGTTAATGATGGCTTCCGCAATATGGGAGAAGCAGATATTGATTCACGACAGTTATTCCATAATGAACTCATGACTGTTATTGAAGAATACGGCTTTACGGATAAAGTGGTGGTACTGGATGCTAAAGGTGGTGCTGATGATCCTTATGGATATTATGCGCGATACCTACAGGCGCTTGATGCTATTCAAGAACGTACCGGTTTTAATATTAAACATATTTAAAACAGCGCAAGCTGTTTTTTTGTAATCAAATTTTCATAAGAGATGTGCTGATAAAGTGATAGAATGTCTTGAGATATAATGATTTGAGGATAGTATTTTGGGGAAGATAATGACACAACAAGCTAAGGCGGAAGCAAAGCTTGTAGCAAAATATAAAGCAACAATCAAGAAAATGGATAAAACATGGCGCGTTTTAGAGGATAATAGAGTGCCTTTTTTAAAGGAAGTATTATCCTGGATAGACCATCCAGAACAGCAGATGGATGTGATTCAAATCGCTGGTACTAACGGTAAAGGCTCAACCGGCGCTATCTTATCTGCAGTAATTAATGCAAGTCAGTTGAAAGTCGGCCATTTTTCAAGTCCATATGTCAATGACGATCGTGAACAAATTACCTTAAATGGTGAGCCAATTACGCGGCGCGATTTTTTAATATACTTTAAACAGGTGACAGATGCCTTGTTAAAACATGGTAAATCGACCAATGATTTATCTTATTTTGAGTATTTTATGATGATTGCATTGCTTTACTTTGAAGCTTCATCGGTTAACATTGCCATTATTGAAGCCGGCTTAGGCGGCTTGCGTGATGCAACTAATGCAATTGATAATGCCAAACTAACGGTATTTACAAAAATTAGTATGGACCATGAAAATTTGATGGGCCATAATGTCAAAGAGATTGCACAAAATGAAGCGGCCTTAATTAAACCCGGCACTTGTGTTGTGAGTTATGCGGGTCAAGATATTCAAGCTTTAAATGTTTTAAAGGCTCGTACAGCAGCAGTAGGTGCAGAATGGTTCTCTGGTAAAATTGGTCATATTATTGTTGAAAACACTTCTCCAAATGGTTTGAAACTCAAAATTGATGATGACAGTGGGTACCAACTCAACCTACCCGGTATGTTTCAAGCGCATAATTTAAATACTGTTTTGCAAGTTTTGGCAGCACTGCGGTTGTATGGCTACCAGACATCCAAAGAAGATTTAAATATCGGATTACATAATGCCCGTATGATTGGCCGCATGGACTATGATGGGGAAAATAACATTTTGTATGATGCCGCCCATAACGTAGATGGTATTCAGGCACTTGTATCAACCATTAATTCATGGCATCTCAAATTCAAACCAACACTAGTAATTGGTGTTTTGAAAGATAAGGATTACCATGAAATGCTAGATGAAATTGTTCCTTTCGTACAACGGGTCATTACATTAACGCCAAGTAATCCAACAAGAGCGCTTTCTGGGGATGAATTAGCAGCAGATATTTTGACAAATTATCCAAATATCGATGTTGAGATTGCTGATGATCCAACTGCAGCGTTATCTCTTGCAATGCGAACACGTGAATCATCACAGGCAATGATTGTGGTTACAGGTAGTTTTTACACATTACGTGCACTAAATCGGGAGCGATAATATGCAATTAGTTTTAGCTTCAAATAACACAGTCAAAACACAAGAAATAGCTAGCATGTTTGCCGAGTATCAGGTTGACGTCATCAATTATCGTGAATTATTAGCAGAACAAGTGTTTCCAAAAGAAACAACAACAGATTTACATCAAAATGCAAAAACCAAAGCATTATTTATTCATCGACTACTGCCGGATGCCTATATACTCGCAGATGATAGTGGCTTATTTTTAGATGCATTTCCTGACCAATTTGGCGTCACAACATCACGTGATTTTAAAGCTCTGGGTATTAAGGGTACCGAGAATGAGAATGCGTATATTGCACAACTGTACGATAATCCAGCTATTAATAATAGCGCACATATGACAGCTATCTATGTTTTGGTCAAACCGGATGGTCAAGTTTTGGAAAGCAGTGGTCAAAGTGGTATTCATATGTTAAATCATCAGTTGGGTGACTATGCTGCGGGGCTTGATCGGCTGTTGGTGACTGAAAATGGATTAACCTTGGCACAGATGCCAATAGTCCAACGTGTTGCATACCACCATCGTGGTCGAGCAGCCAAAAATTTATTAAAACAATTATCATTTTAAAAACAGCACTCGAAATGTGTGCTGTTTTTATATCACATCATAATCAAATTTGTGCATGAGTATCAGAGACTATGTTAAAATTTATTTTATGTATTTACTTGGATTGAGTAAGAAGGAGAAATCATGTCAGCAGCATTTAATCAATCTCAGAGTAGTTATTGGCAACAAATTGTGCAAAACGCACAGAAGGGTCATAACCAAGCTCAAAAAATACCTTTTTTTAGTTTGGCACCAATGGAAGCTGTAACAGATACAATATTTCGCCGAGTAGTCGAAAAAGCAGCTAGTCCAGATGTATACTATACTGAATTTACTAATGCAAGTTCAATGGTCCATCCCAAGGCTAAGTTTTCCGTGCAAGGTCGCTTAGCTTATATGCCTGACGAACAAATACCTGTTGCGCAAATATGGGGATCGCGTCCAGATGATATTGCTGGTGCTGTGAAGTTGTTGCCAGAAATGGGTTATCAAGCGGTTGATTTGAATATGGGATGTCCAGACGGTACGGTGATTAAAAACGGTGGTGGTTCTGATTTGATTCGACATCAAGACCTTGCTTGTGACATTATTTCAGCTGCAAAATCAACACCTTTACCTGTGTCTGTTAAAACACGTTTGGGTTTTAATTCACCATTAGAGTTTCGTGAATGGTTACCGCTTATCCTTAAACAAGACGTTGCAGTATTAACAGTTCATTTGCGTTCGCGTAAAGAAATGTCTAAAGTACCAGCGCATTATGAATATATTGATGAAATATTAGCAATGCGTGATGAGCTAGCACCAAAGACACTGATTCAATTTAATGGTGATATTAAAGATCGACAAGAAGGATTGGCGATTGCTAAAGCACATCCGGGTATTGATGGCATAATGATTGGTAGGGGTATCTTTGAAAATCCCTTTGCTTTTGAAAAGGTGCAACAAAGTCATACATTACGTGAATCTATCGAATTGCTAAAATGTCAATTAACTTTATTTGATGAGGTTAACGCAACGGTAACACCTAAACACTTTGAGGCTTTGAAGCGGTTCTTTAAGATTTATTTGCGTGGCTTTCCCCATGCTTCTGGTTTACGGCAAGCTTTAATGGAAACACATGCAACTGATGAGGTACGTACTATTTTAGATGAAGCAGTTCCTCAGATTGAAACACGTGATTTAGATAAAATAATGGCTTAATTTATCCAAAGCAGTCAACAATTGTACTGCTTTTTTTGATACTATATTTTCAGAGGCGGTTTTTATGCAATTAACATCTAAAAAAATTGAAGCCATACTTAATACACATCAGTTATTAAAAACGGCACCAAAAGGCCAGACATTAACCTTTGACTTTTTGCATTACGATACACGACAGGTTAAACCCAATACATTATTTGTTGTAAAGGGAAATTTCAATCCTAAATATCTTGAAAATGCAGTAGGTATTACGGGAATTGTAACAACTAAGCCCTTAGACATTGATATCCCACAGTGGATTGTCAGTAACACGCAACAAGCACTTTCATTACTTTCAGCGGAATTCTTTGATCGACCACAAGATAAGTTATGGATTGGTGCCATTACGGGAACTAAGGGTAAAACTACAACAGCTTATTTTGCCTATTATATTTTAAAACATGCAACACAGAATCGCACAGCTCTCTTTTCCACTGTTGATCGGATTACAGGACCGCAAGCGAGTGATAAAAAGAAATCTGATTTAACAACGCCAGAATCTTATGAGTTGTTTAAAGATATGCGCCAGGCTGTCGATAATGGTATGACACATCTGATTATGGAAGTGAGTTCGCAGGCCTACTTAAAAGATCGTGTGTATGGCTTACACTTTGACGTTGGAACATTTCTCAATATATCTCCCGATCATATTGGCCCTAATGAACATCCGACATTTGAAGATTATTTAGCACATAAATTAATGTTGTTAGATCACTCTGATACGATTGTGATTAATGACGAAACGGATCATCATGATGAAATATTTTCACATGCAAAGCAAAATCATGAAGCTGGTAAAAGTTTGTATACTTACAGTTCTAATCGTCAAAATCAGGGTGATTATGTTTTTATATCAAACGATAGCGCTATTCATGAAAGTCATTTTACAGTTTCCGAGCAACATAAAGTTGAGCAACTATCAGAAATTATCGGACATTATCGGTTAAACATACCGGGGGATTTTAATGAAAGTAATGCATTAGCAGCGCTCATGATTGCTGGATTTGCTGGTGCTAAGCATCAAGATATGGTGCAAGGGTTAGACGAAGTATTTATTCCAGGACGAATGTTAAGCATGCCAATTCCAAGTCATGGTGTTGCTTTTGTTGATTATGCCCATAATTATGCTTCGATGCATGCCTTATTGAGTTTTGCCCAAAGTAAATATCCAACTGGTAAAGTCATTGTTGTTGTGGGATCACCTGGTAATAAAGGGGTGAGCCGACGTGCAGATTTTGGAAAAGTAATCGGTGAATTAGCTGATGTTGTCTTTTTGACTGCTGATGATCCGCAATATGAAGATCCAGCTGATATTGCTAATGAAATTGCGTGCCATATTAATAATGATCATGTTGTTGTTCATTTTGAAATGGATCGTATTAAAGCAATTCATGCAGCCATTGCTTCAGCAGGGGAACAAGATATTGTCATTGTTGCGGGCAAGGGTGAAGATCCGTATCAGAAAATTAATGGCCAAGATGTACCATATATTGGTGATTATGCTGTTGTGAAGCAGTTGACTTTTTAAATATATAGAAGCGTGATTTACGATAGTTATTATGGTCAGCATCGTATATTAAATTAATGTATAGTGAGGCTGCTATTTTAATAACTGAATATCAATATTGCATTGTAAAGTAAGCCGTTAGGCTTATTTTTTATTACAAATAATCATATTTATATACCATAATGATATTTATGTGATATCATTAAGATATGAAAGATAAAGATACAACTAAATCAGGGCATATTCCGTTGCGTATTGATCCCGCATTACATGAAGAGATTGCACGGCGTGCGGCTTTGGAAAATCGCTCGGTGAATAATTTTTTGCAACAAGTGATTGTGGATGGGTTAAAACCGCAGTCATTTGAAGATCGGCAATTTGTAGGGCAAGCAGTGCATGGCGAAAATATTGATTTAGAAAGTCGATTGGTTAAGGTAGCTGGTATTTATTATCGTTATTTAATCGATAATGCAGATGAGGCAAAGCATGACGCTGAATATGTCATTATTGAATCGAACGGTAACATATTGACACTACGGGAGATTAAGGAGAGTAATTGATGTTATTTTTTAAGATAGTACCTCAAAACAACGTCGGATTAAGAGAACAACTGGGGAAGTACAAATTACGCCAAGATGCGGGATTACATTTTTACGTGCCGTTTATTCAACGTATTCGCAATGTTAGTTTGGCTATGCGGCCGTTGCGTTTACCTGATTATTCTGTGATTACAGCTGATAATGCAGATATCAAGGCGAGTGTGACATTGAATTATCACGTGACTGAACCTGTTAAGTATATGTACGAAAACACGGACTCTGTTGAATCAATGGCACAATTAGTGCGTGGTCACTTGCGTGATATTATTGGACGTATGGAACTGAATGAAGCGTTGGGATCAACGACAAAAATTAATATCCAATTAGCTGAGGCGATTGGTGATTTAACGAATACATATGGTATTAACGTCGATCGAATCAATATTGATGAATTACGACCATCACCACAAATTCAACAAGCAATGGACAAACAATTAACAGCTGATCGTGAACGTGTTGCAGCGATTGCTAAAGCCCAAGGAGAAGCACGCTCAATTGATTTGACAGTAAAGGCTAAGAATGATGCCTTAATTGCGACTGCTAAAGCTGAAGCTGATGCAACAAAGACGCGTGCCGATGCAGAACGTTATCGTATTGATACTGTTCAGGCCGGTTTACGTAATGCAGATGACAAATACTTCCAAAACCAATCAATCAATGCGTTCTCTGATTTAGCCAATGCACCAACTAATATGGTTGTTGTAGATGGTAAAGATATGGCAACATTAGGTCAAATCCCAGTCGTTGGTGAATTATTGCAGCGTGGTAAATCAGCACGCTAATTTTGCTTTTTTGTACTAAAATTGCTATAATTAGTCGTTAATGCACAGTTTAATTGGAGGCAGACATGTCAGAAGAAGTAGAAAATAACTCTGGATTTAATATCGGGGACATCTTGTTAGCGCCAGCCTATGGTAACTTAGAAAAGCCATTTACTGGTGAAGTTGAGAAGATTTACGAAAATTCTTTGCTTGTGGTTATCACTGAAAATGATCCAGAAGATCAGCCCACAGTCAATGAGATGAATCATCGTGCAGTGGTTAAGATGAGCGATGTAGAAGTGATTAAAAAAGCACCTGCTGAGGCGACTCAACCAAAGGCTGATGATAATCAATAATATCAGGTCATCATTAGTTTGTATTTTAAATAAATGCAATGCTAGGAAACAAACAATGCGTACGTAACCGTCACTGAAGCGTGCTTTGAGATAATTTGAATGAAATGACGCTTGAGCATTGTCTCGCTTCTTGTTTTGTAAAGGACAAGGAGCGATTTTTATTAGGTTATTAAAACGATATAGATTATTGTTTGCATCTTAATGTGTGTCAATTTTTAAAAGTGTATAATGTATTGAAATTTATTAGAATAATAGGATTTATAGAATGATTGGACAACAAAAAATTATTGCTGCGTTGGCAGACGTATTACCCGATTTAAACACAGCAACAATAGCTGAAAAATTGGAAGCACCAAAATCATCTCAATTAGGAGATGTAGCATTTCCGACATTTACATTAGCTAAAGCATTACGCAAAGCACCACAACAAATTGCGGCTGATATTGTAGCAACAATTAATCAAGAAGGTTTTGAGAAGATTGTTGCTACAGGCCCATATGTTAATTTCTTTTTGGATAAGGTATCTACATCTCAGGATATTTTAAGTGATGTTTTATCAAAAAAGAACACATTTGGTGATAATAATGATGGACAAACAGCAAATATCACAATTGATATGTCATCACCAAATATTGCAAAGCCAATGTCTATGGGACACTTGCGTTCAACAGTGATTGGGAATGCATTAGCTAATATCACTCAGAAGAATGGCTACCAACCAGTTAAAATTAATCATTTAGGTGATTGGGGAACACAGTTTGGTAAGCTGATTTATGCTTATAAAACATGGGGTTCAGAAGAAGAAGTGAAGTCTGATCCAATTGCGACTTTACTACGTTACTATGTTGAATTTCATGAAAAAGCTAAGGCTGATGAATCATTAAATGATGAAGGTCGTGCTTGGTTCAAAAAATTAGAAGATGGTGACGCTGAGGCCCACGAATTGTGGCAGTGGTTCCGTAATGAATCTTTAAAGGAATTTACGGAAATATATGATCGTTTAGATATTCAATTTGATTCTTTTAACGGCGAAGCTTTTTATAATGATAAAATGACACAAGTCGTAGATTTGTTAAATGAAAAACAGTTGTTAGTTGAAAGTCAAGGTGCACAAATTGTTGATTTGTCAACAGTTGATGAAAATCTAACACCAGCAATGATTAAACGTTCAGATGGTGCAACACTATATATGACACGTGATTTAGCTGCTGCATTATACCGTAAGAATACATACAATTTTGCTAAAAGTTTATATGTTGTGGGTGGCGAACAGCGTGAACATTTCCGTCAGATGAAAGCTGTTTTGTCATTGCTGGGATTTGAATGGGCAGATGATGTTGAACATATTGCGTTTGGCTTGATTACATTCAACGGTAAAAAGATGTCAACACGAAAAGGTGATGTTGTTTTACTTAAAGATGTATTAGATGATGCGCATGAGTTAGCTTTGAAGCAAATTCAAGAAAAAAATCCAACGTTGGCTAATAAAGATGAAGTAGCTGAAAAAGTTGGTGCAGGCGCAGTGGTATTCCACGATTTAATGAATGATCGAACAAATAATTTTGACTTTAGTTTAGAAGAAGTTGTGCGTTTTGAAGGCGACACTGGTCCTTATGTTCAGTATACGCGTGCACGTGCATTGTCTATTTTGCGTAAGGCACAGCAAGAGGTTGATATGGCATCGTTGAGCCTAGACGATCAAGCAACTTGGGATGTTGTGACGAGTTTAGGTCAATTCCCAACAGTTGTTCGTCAGGCCTGGCAACGACGAGAGCCAAGTATTATTGCTAAATACGCTTTGCATTTATCACGTGCTTTTAATAAGTATTATGCTAATTCTCGTATTTTAAACGAGGATGATCAGTTGAATGCACGTCTAGCACTGGTTAACAGTGTGGCAATAGTTCTGGAAGAAAGCTTACGCTTATTAGGTGTTAAAGCACCTGAAGAAATGTAATCATGCATTAAGCGGTATGTAGGAGGTTCAAATTTTGACCAAATCAGAACGACAACAATTGATTTTACAATTAATTGATGAACAAAGTATTGGTAGTCAAGAAGAATTATTGACTGCATTAATTGAAAAAGGATATAAAACAACGCAAACAACGATTTCGCGTGATATCCGTGCGCTAAATATTGTACGATCTAAAGATAGTCTAGGTAATCTACGTTATCAGGTGTTACGCCAGAGTGATGTAGAAACACCTGACGTCATTGAAACAGAAGCAATCGAAACGGCAATTAGTGAATATGCTGTAAAAATGACACATATTCAATTTATGATTGTTATTAAAACAACTGATTCTAGTGGTAATGTTTTGGCCGGTGTATTGGATGATGCTCATTTACCAGAAATAGTTGGGACATTAGCAGGATTTGACACAATCTATGTGACAAGTCACGATGAGCAAGAAGCGAAAACACTTTACAACAAGTGGTTGCCTTATTTGGCACAACATGAGTGAGTATTATGAAACAGTTGGGACGTGGATTTAAATCAGTTATGCAAGGTGGATGGCGACGATTGAGACCGATTTGGCGACGCTGGCAAATTGGGCGAGCCTTAATTGCGTTATTCTTGACGGTATTTCTGGCAGCTAGCGTTTATCTAATTGCAATTGCCAAGACCTCACGTGTTGAAAATTTACAAGCTACATTATCGCAAACCACGAATGTGTATGATGATAATGGTGCTAAAGCCGGTGAATTATATTCTCAAAAAGGGTCATATGTGAAGTATAATGATATTTCCCAAAACATGAGAGATGCCGTGTTATCTGTTGAAGATCGTAATTTTTATCACGAACACGGTTTTTCAATTAGAGGACTAGCACGCGCGGCAGTATCACTTGTTAAGAATCGACTAACAGGTTCTCAAGCCATATCTGGTGGTGGCTCAACACTAACGCAGCAGTTAGTTAAAAACGCCTACTTGAGTCAAGATCAGACGTTTAAACGAAAAGCCAAAGAACTGTTCTTATCCATGCAAGTTGAACAGATTTATTCTAAAAATGAAATTTTTACAATGTATCTGAACAATGCTTGGTTTGGAAACGGTGTTTGGGGTGTTGAAGATGCTTCACAAAAATACTTTGGCGTGCATGCTAGTCAATTAACGACATCACAAGCAGCTACGCTTGCTGGCATGCTGACGAATCCGAGTGGTTATAATCCGATTGATAATCCACAACGATCTAAATTACGACGTAATTTGGTATTGTCAACAATGGTTGAGAATAAAAAATTAACACAGGCACAAGCTAATCAGGCCAAATCAGCAGCAATTGTTCTGAATGATACTTATGATGATTCTGGTAATTATAAGTATCCTTGGTTCTTTGATGCAGTTATTGATGAAGCGATTAATATGTATGGCTTAAGTGAAAAAGACGTCATGAATCGGGGCTATAAAATTTATACAACCCTAAATCAAACAGATCAAACCAATCTGCAAGACGATTATCAACAGAATGCACTATTTTCTAATCAGGATGATGCTCAGGCTGCTTCGGTAATTTTAAATGCACAGACAGGTGGTGTGCGAGCTGTCATAGGTGGTCGTGAAGAAAATCATACATTTAGAGGTTTCAATCGTGCGGTTCAATCGCGTCGTCAACCAGGATCATCCATTAAACCGATTGTTGTTTATGCACCAGCATTGCAACGTGGCTATACCATTAATTCTCAATTACCAAACCACAAAATGAATTTTGGGACGAATAAGTATTCACCTAATAACGCGCTAAATGTTGAAACAGGTGAGGTGCCAATGTATTCCGCTTTAGCAAACTCCTACAATATTCCTGCTGTTTATCTTTTGAATAAGATGGGTGTGAATGTTGGATATGAAAGCGCGCAAAAGTTTGGATTACCAGTGACCAAGAAAGATAAAAACTTAGCCTTAGCCTTAGGTGGTTTGTCGGGTGGGGTATCACCACAACAGATGGCTCAAGCGTATACGGCTTTTGCTAATGATGGCGTAATGAGTGAGGCACACTATATTACTAAGATTGTAGATGCAACAGGTAAAACCATTGTTAACAATACTAAAGCAACGCAAAAGCGTGTCATTAGTTCGAAGGTTGCAGATAATATGACACGAATGATGCTTGGGACGTATACTAATGGTACAGGAGTTGGCGCATCACCAGCCGGCTATACGATTGCTGGTAAAACGGGAACAACTGAAGATCCGACGAACACAGAGTCTGAGTATACATCAAAGGATTCTTGGGTTATTGGCTATACCAAAGATATTGTTGCAGCCAGTTGGATGGGATTTGATTCTGATAAGAAGGGGCAATGGTTGCCAATTGGATTAACATCAACTATTGGGCCTCTAGCCAAAACTTATATGGAACAGATATTACCCAATACGGATCAAACAAGTTTTGATGTGACGAATCCGAATGTGACAACAAAAAGCAATAGTAGTAGTTCAAGTAATAATTGGAAAAAATTCCAAGATAATTTTAATAATGGTGTCGATAAAGCAGTTGACGAAGCCGGCAAAGCTTGGGATACTATTAAAGGATTATTTAATCGCTAAAAACAAGAAAGAGGCATTATATGATTAATATTTATGATAACGCTAATGAAATGGCAACAGCATTACAAAAAACAACCCAGTATACTGAATGGGAAGATGCTTTTAAAGCAGTGCAAAATGATGAAACATCAAAAGTATTATTTGCACAATTTCAAAACATCCAAATGACAGTACAACAAATGATGCAGTCTCAAGAACAACCAACTGCTGATCAGGAAAAAGAATGGGATGCAGTTGCCAACCAAGTGCAAAAGAACACTTTAATTAGTGAGTTGATGTCAAAGGAACAGGCATTGAATAGTTTACTTGGTGAGTTAAATGATTTGGTAACAAAGCCAATCTCACAGGCATACGCTAATCTTAAGAAGTAAGTATTAAAGGGGTCGAAACGCTAGTTTTGACTCTTTTTATAGCGGTTAACTTTATTTTCACGTATAATATAATGTAATTTAAGAAAGAGGTAAATTATGACATTGTGGATAATTATAGCCATTGTTGTTGTCATAGCCTTTGTATGGATTGTCACATATAACGGATTAGTTACAGCAAGAATGCGCACTCAAGAAGCTTGGAGTCAAATTGATGTCCAACTTAAGCGCCGGAATGATTTAATTCCTAATTTGGTCAACACCGTCAAAGGATATGCCAAGCATGAAAGCGAAACCTTAGAAAAGGTCACACGTCTTCGTCAAGATGTTGCGGCTGCTGCTAACCCTCAAGAAGCAATGGCAGCTTCTAATGAGCTAAGTGGTGTACTTTCTGGCTTCTTTGCTCGTGCAGAAGCTTATCCAGATTTAAAAGCCAATACAAATTTTAACAAGCTTCAAGAAGAGCTAACCAATACTGAAAACAAGATTGCTTATTCTCGCCAACTTTTCAATACAACAACTGCCACATATAATACGAAATTACAGTCGTTCCCAAGTAACATGGTAGCGAAGGTACATCATTTTCAACCTAGTGAATTTTTGCAGGTTCCTGAGGCTGAAAAAGAAGTACCTAAAGTTGAATTTTAATGTTATTTGAACAAATACAATCCAATAAGCGAAAAACGATTGTCTTGTTAGTGGCCTTCATTATTTTTGTGGCAATTGTTGGCGCTGCTGTTGGTTATCTCCTTTGGCGATCGTTGGAATTTGGTATTATTGCTGGTATCATCATTGCTGTTATTTATATGACCATTATGATTAGTAATTCAACCAGTGTTGTTATGGCGATGAATAATGCGCATGAGATTACCAGTTCTGATCAATCACCCGAATTATGGCATACAGTTGAAGATATGGCGATGGTTGCTCAGGTGCCAATGCCGCGTGTCTTTATTATTGATGACCAAAGTCCTAATGCCTTTGCTACGGGGAATAACCCACAAAAATCAGCTGTTGCAGCAACGACAGGATTATTGAGCACTATGAATCGTAGTGAATTAGAGGGTGTTATTGGACATGAAATTAGCCACATACGAAACTATGATATTAGAATATCAACTATCGCGTTGGCTTTATCAGCTGCTATTACCTTTTTAGTGAACATGGGATCTAACTGGTGGTTATGGGGTAGTGGCGATCGTCGTGATAATAACCGAGAAGGTGGCGGCGGTTTGCAAATTATTCTTATTGTGTTCTCTATTGTCATTATGATATTGGCACCATTAGCAGCGGCTGCAGTACAAATGGCAATATCACGTAATCGTGAATACCTAGCAGATGCTAGTAGTGTGGCGCTTACACGAAACCCTCAGGGACTAATTAGTGCTTTAGAAAAATTAGGGCGCGCACGGCCAATGAAAGATGTCGATTCAGCTTCAGCGGCACTTTATATTAGTAATCCGCTTAAAAATAAGCAACATTTATTTGACACACATCCGCCTTTAGAAGAACGGATAGCTCGATTAGAAAAAATGTAAAAAACTGCGATTATTCGCGGTTTTTTTATTGAGCTAATAACCTGAAATCGATATAATTTAACTAACGAACATTTGTTCAAGATGAGGGTGAAATGAAATTTATACATGCAGGTGATGTTCATTTAGGTAATCCATTTTCTGGATTGGATCAACAATTACCATATGAATTAAAAAAACAAATACAAAATGCCACAATTACGGCTTTTACAACCATGATCGATCAAGCAATCAATTCAGCAGTTGACTTTATTTTATTGCCTGGTGATTTATATAATTCAACACAAACGAGTCCGATTATTCAAGATGTCGTGAGTACTCAGTTTGAGAGATTAAATACAGCTAAAATTGCTGTTTATCTTAGTTTTGGTAATCATGATTTTGCAGCTGATACGCAGCCTCATTTACCATGGCCAGATAATGTTCATGTTTTTAATCAGGATGTCCATACTTATCAACTGTCAACCCAGGATGATAAATTAGTTGCCATTACTGGCTTTAGTTATCAAACGCAAAGACAAACCAAAGGATTAGCAGGTGATTTTCCTATACGCGATCGGCAGGTTGATTATCATATTGGTATGTATCATGGTACGGTTGGTACCGAAGGTGATGCGTATGCACCATTTAATGTGAGTGATATGTTAGCCAAACGTTATGATTATTGGGCCCTAGGGCATATTCATGTTAGACAAACTTTAAATCAAGTCCCTTTCATTGGCTATTCTGGTAACATGCAAGGCCTTAATCGTAAAGAAACCGGTGAAAAAGGTTATTATTTGGTTGAAGAAAACAATCAACAATTAATACCACATTTTGTACCGGTAGCACCAATTTTATGGGATACACTGTGCATTGATGAAATGAGTAGTGAAGATGAACTCATTCAATATTTAGCAACATTTCCTAGAGAAAAAATGACATTATTATCTGTCATCATTCAGGCCAATCATTTACCAGAAAGCTTTAAACAACGACTATACAGTCATATTATTTTAGATAAATTAAGACAAGAAGAGCTGGATCGGATTTGGGTTGTGAAATTAATTTATAATCCAAAAGACGTATTATCTTTTACAGATAATATTGACCAGCAATATTGGCAAGAGGCTTTTAATGAAATTGATCATCATTTTCGAATTGATGATTATCTTTCAAATCAAGTCCCAACTGATATCCGTGAATTTTTTCTTGATGGCGTGGGGATGGATAGTATCAAAATAAGAATGAAACAAATAATTGAAGAAAGACGTCAAAACCATGAGGATTAAAGCAATAGAAATTATTGGGTTCGGACGTTGGTCAAAGCAAAATTTTTTAGTGGATCGTCAATTACAGGTATTCACTGGTCCGAATGAATCGGGAAAATCAACAATTCGTGCCTTCATCGTTGGTGTCTTATTTGGTTATCCAAGTAAGAAAGCGCATCAAAATCTTTATACACCAAAGGATGGTAGTCAATATGGCGGTAGCTTAGTTATTGAAGCTGATCATCAAGATTTCCGTATCACCAGGATTGGTCGTACTAAAACGACATTGAAAATTCAAAATTTAACAGCAAATCAGGAAGTTGTTAGCCCAGAAAAATGGCTGTCAGAGCAACTTTCACCATTAACACGAGAAACATTTGATCATATTTTTAATTTTGATCAACGTGATTTAAACCGCATTGAAACATTAACAGAGTTAGATTTTCAGAAATTATTACTCAATATTGGTGCTGTGGGGAGTACACAATGGATAGATGTTGGACAAAATTTAGATAAGGCAGCTGATAAATTATTTGCTAAGCGATCAACTAAACGACCTATTAATCAAGAGATGCAACATTATCGTACAACGCAAAAAACACTTGAAAGTAAAAGCGAGGACTTGGTAGCTTATACAGCATTACAAAATAAAATTGATGATACGAATCAAGCAATCAAAAAACAGCAAAATAAAGTAAAATTGGCAGATCAACAGTATCAAAATCAATATTTATTGTTACAAAAATATGATTTATTTTATCAATTACAGCAATTACGTCAAAAAATAGCACGTTTGAAAGCGATACCGATTATTTCTCAGAATGATGTCAGCCAAGCGCAATCGTTGGACTTACAAATTAATCATTTACAAGCAGGCATTGATCGAGAAAAGAAGGCACTGAATATAACGAAAAAGCCTAAAAATAGTGATCTTGATTATGATCAATTACGCTTGATGTTATTACAAATACAGACTGATGTTCAAGATTATCATCAAACTGAAAGACAGCAAGAGGAAATTTTGACAGCAATTGAAGACATTGAACGTCAATTTTCAGATGAAGTACCTAGTGTATTGTCAACAGAACAGCAACAACAATTGACGCATGGCTATAATCGTAAGTTATGGTGGTTAACTGGCATATTTGGTGTGTTAGGTGCAGCTAGCTTCATATTTAATCCATACTTTGCCATAATTTTATTAGTATTGGCAGTGGGATCTGGCAGTTATTTTTGGCAAACACAAAAGAAACACCAGCAGCAAATCAATCATATTCTAAAAGCCTATGCGCCGTTAAACCAACAGCAAATATTAGATATACAACTCGATTTAAAGCAACTGCCACAGCTCGATGAAAAGCTTGATCAATGTGATAATTTAATTGATAGTCAGCGCTTTGCTATCGAACAAAGGTTGAATGCTGTACAAGATAGTATTGAAACGCATTATGAAAATGAACGACCTGAAATATTGATTAACCAGTTATTAAATGAATTGCAGAAACGTCAAATTGAAGAACAAAATGAAGCGGCATTATCAGCAACACATGAAAATGAGCGCTTAATGAGCATACAATTGCAACAGTCAACGCTACAAAAAAGAAAAGATGATTTATCAGAATTATTACATCAATATAAACTTGTCGATGTCAACGAACTATTAGTGCAATATAAGGCGTCTCAAGAACAGCAACAACAACAGCAACGTCTTGTTGATTTAAATAGTCAAATCACGGTTGAAGAACAACAGATACTCAGTCGCTATGATGATAAAATGGCTTTGTCTCAAAATATTGATCATCTAAAGCAAGGGGTACAAAAAGAGCGAACTATATTATCTGATTTACAGCGACAACTTGCACAGCAGCAAGCTAATCAAGCAAGACTAACGAGTGATGATGAATTTATGTCGTTACAGCAAGAAGTAGCCAATCAAAAGACCGCAATTTTAGATGATTTTACGGAATATTTGGCCTTGAAATTAAGCTCAAATTGGATTGATCAAGCACTTTCTAAAGCATCACAGAATCGTTTCCCAAAAATGTTAGAGAAAGCAACATACTTTTTTGAGATACTCACACAGCATAAATATAATAAAATTATTTTTGATGATCATAAAATTATGGTAATGGTAAAACAGACTAATGTTGCTTTTGAGATGATTGAATTATCTACTGGTGCACGTGAACAACTATATGTCGCATTACGGTTAGCACTTGCATTCGTCATTAATGATATTATACAAATGCCAATATTGATTGATGATAGTTTTGTTAATTTTGACGGTCAACGCAAGGCAAGCATTCTTAACATGCTAATGCATGAGATTAATGGACAACAAGTGCTGTATTGGACAACAGAAGCTACGATGTTTGATACCAAAAATATTTGTAATTTAACGAAGGACGTTACTTATGGCTAAATTAATTCAAGAATATATGGATGGGGATACTGTTGATAGTTTTGTACTAATCAAGAATGCTGATGTGCGTTTAACAAAGAATGGTAAAACTTATTTGAGTTTAGTGTTTTCAGATCGTTCTGATAATATTTCAGGTAACTTATGGGATGCAAGTGACGATCAAGTTGCACAATTTATTCCTGGTAAAATCGTAAAATTAGAGGGGAAACGGAGTAGCTATCGTGAACAACCTCAGATACAAATTACGCATTTACGTTTAGCCAATCAACCGGGGGAACCGGATAATCCTGGTGATTTCATGCAACATGCACCTATTAAAGAAGTTGAATTGCAAAATGAATTAAATGATTATGTTTTAGCAGTAACACAACCAATGTGGAATCGATTGATTCGTAAGCTCTTTACAGATTATCATGATCAATTTTTACGTTATCCGGCCGCTAAAAGTAATCATCATGCGTTTGCGGGTGGGTTATCGTATCATTCTCTTTCAATTGCACGACTAGCAAATGGTGTTGTTGCACAATATCCGCAAATTAATAAATCATTATTATTAGCAGGAGCGTTATTGCATGATTTAGGAAAAGTTTTAGAGTTGAGCGGACCAGTTGCGACACAATACACTGTGCCAGGTAATTTAATAGGGCACATCACATTATTAGATGAGCAAGTTGTCCTGGCAGCTCGAGAATTGAATTTTGATATAGAAGACGAAAATATGATTCTGCTACGTCATGTTATTTTAGCGCATCATGGTTTACTTGAATATGGTTCACCAGTAAGGCCAATGATTATGGAAGCAGAAGTATTGCATCGATTAGATGAGCTTGATGCTAGTATTGAAATGATGAGCGCCGCATTGGATAAAACAGAAACTGGACATTTTTCGGACAGAATTTTTGGATTAGACAATCGTCATTTTTATAAACCAAATTTAGAACAGTAAAAAAACGTTCATTATTTGAACGTTTTTTATTTTACTTATTATTTGATGAAATACCAGCAGTGAGATAAGTGTTAAGTGAACTCTTAAGATCACTATCCTTAACAGAAACATCTGCCTTACGAAGAATCTTACCGATAATCGCTTGTACCTTAGAAGTATTATCAGAACTATTCATGAATTCTGTAATAATTTGTTCTGTTAACTTACTACGTAGGCTATTTAAGCTTGGCTTATCTGTCTTCTTTTCGAGTTTAAGGAGATAATAATTACCACTAGAATCGGAAGTAACAGCATAATCACCAACTTTGTTTAACTTGAACGCAGCATTTTGAATGGAACTGTCAACGCTAGTGCTGGTAGAATCGAAAGCTGAAATTTTACCTGTTGTTGACTTGTAGGTACTGTCTGTCGAGTATTTCTTATAAACTTCTGACCAGCTTTTGCCATCTTTAATATCATTGGCAGCATTTTTAGCATTCTCTTCATTCTTAGCTTTTAGCATTGAAATCGTAACTGCTGGCTTATAATCATCGTAAGCTTTTTTAATTTGCTTTTCTGTCACATTATAATTTGCTTTAATGGCAGCTTTAGTTAATAAATTATTTCTCAAACTATCCTTGAGCTGCTTCTCAGTCATATTATTAGAAGCTAATACTTCTTTAAAAGATGAGCCATACTGTGACTTTTGAGCTTCAAAAGCACTATCAACATCTGCTTTAGAGACGTTGTCACCGTACTTGTCTTCAAGCACTTTATTAATCACCATTTTAGCGAATTCCTGCTTACCAGCTGAAGATTTCTTGATTTGATTGTAGAAATCTTTTTCAGTGATTTTACCAGCTGTAGAAGTGGCTAATGTTTTAGATGAGTTAACAGATAAGAAGACCATACCACCAACAAAAATGACAACGAGTAGGCCCCATATAAATTTACGCATAAATTATAGTTTTTCCTTTTCAAAATTATAGTATCGCTAACCAGTGTAACATATTAACACATTTTATGCTGATTAACGGTACTTTTCAAGTTCCTGGGCGATATGTTGCTGAGCCTTTTCTATGCGTGCTAAATGAATCTCATTTTTGAAATTCATTTTATCGATGTCAACTTGAATATCATCTTGAAATTTTTTGATTTGCTCTAAAGAAGCATCTAACTGTGCTTTTTGTTGTGCCAGTTGTTGCGTTAAACGAGCAATATCTTTTAAAGCCTTTATGAGTATTTTTAAGTTATCAAAGCATTTCATTTTTAATCCTTAAAATTGCGTTTGGATACTATCTGCGATTGTTTGATATTTGTCATTATCATAATTAGAGGAGTTATCAATAGTTGGGGCTAAAGTCTCACCCAAACCATCATCCGCATAACGAGGGATCAGATGCCAATGGGAGTGGGGGACAGTTTGTCCAGCAGCGGCACCGTTATTAGAAACAATATTCATACCAACGATGCTATCGTCACTAGATTTAATAGCTTTAGCAATTTTTGGTAGTTTGAGTAGGGTACGTTGGGCAATGTCGTCTGTATAGTCAAAAATATCGCTTACTTCTTGCTTAGGGACGACAAGTGTGTGACCAGGCGTTACTTGAGAAATGTCTAAAAAGGCTACAACATCATCATCTTCGTAAACTTTGTAACTTGGGATTTCACCAGCAATAATTTTATCAAAAATATCTGTCATATCTAAACTCCATTCCTATTATTAGTCTAATTATAACAAATAATTGGAATATGCCTGCTATAATTAAACTATGGGATTAGATATTAATAATTTGTCTGGCGGTTATGCCGGACACAACATACTTAAAAATATAAGCTTTAAAGTACCAGATGGTAAAATTGTCGCTTTAATTGGACTTAATGGCGCTGGAAAATCTACGACAATTAATCATGTCATCGGTGAATTACAACCACAAATGGGTACGATTGCCCTTAATGACGTTGATCTTATCAAAACGCCAACAGAGTTCAAAAAGCAAATTGCCTATATACCTGAGCAACCTATTTTATATGATGAATTAACGTTAAGTGAACATTTGCATTTAATGTTATCAGCATACGAATTAGATGATGAGCAGCATTGGCAACTAGTTGAGAAGCTACTGACTAAATTTCGTTTGGAAAAAAAGCAACATTGGTTGCCGACGCATTTTTCTAAAGGCATGAAACAAAAGGTAATGTTAGTTGCAGCTTTTATGCTAGAGCGCCCATTATTAATTATTGATGAGCCATTTTTGGGATTGGATACATTAGCCATCAAAGCCGTCATTGATTTGATGCAAGAACAGGCACGTAAGGGCAACAGTATTTTACTAACAACACACTTATTAAAAGAAGCGACACAGTTTGTGGATGAATTTGTTGTGTTGTACGATGGGCGTATTCGTTTCACAGGATCACCACATCATTTGGCTGCTGCATCTCAATTGAGTGTTGATAATTTGGAACAATTTTTTGAGAGTATTCAAGAGGAGTTAGATGATGAACGCTAAAGCTTTATACTACAAGCGTTTTCGGGTGGCTCAAAAAAATAATATTAAATATTTTAGATTACTGTTTAACGATCATTTTGTCCTTTTTCTACTTATTGCTTTAGGTACTTTTATATTAGGTTATCGACAACTTCTAACATATGATACAATCAGTTCTTTTGGAAAACCTTGTTTGTGGCAAGTTTTTATTGTTTTATGGTTGTTATTAGGTTTACAAATTGGCAGTTTAATGACTTATTTTAAACCAGCTGATCGTTTATTTTTATTGAGTCAAGACACAAATATTTGCCATCAATATTTTAAATCGGCCCTCAAAGTGAGTGTCGCAGTGAGTGCGACTGTACAATTGATATTCGTCGGTTTACTAGTGCCAATATTACATCAGCTATACTATGAAAGTTATGACAGGATAATTTGTTTATTGGCATTTTTGATTGTCTTTAAAACTTTTATATTAGTATATGAGCGATATAAACAGCTCATGATATCACATAGTCGCATGCTCATGATTTTTGAGCCGAATTCACTGATTGAAAAAGTGCTATTTCGATTTTTAATGCCAATGGTATTTATTGTTTTGATATTAATTGTGCCATCATCAATGGTATTTATCTGTACTGCTATCTTACTGATTATTGCGATATTTATGATTTATTTATTTAGTATTTCTAAATCCTTATCGTATCGGGTGGCGATGAATTGGCAGAATGCTATTAAATATGAACGTAAGCGTCAGCAACGTATTCAAAGCTTTTATGCGTCCTTTGCTGATGTACCGAATAAAGAGACGGTGATCAAGCAAAGACCAATAATTAATTGGTTGATTCAACCATTGACAAAGTCAAGTACAGTCATGTATCGTTTGTACATGTTGCGTTTTATTCGCACACAAGAATTATTCCCGCTTATAGGTAGATTAGCGTTTGTTGGTGGGGTATTGATTTATATTTTAAAATCAGCACCATTATGGTTGATTTTGGTGACGAGTGCGTTATTTATCTATTTGGTTAATTTTCAATTTTTACCACTTTATCGTAGTACACAGATGAATCTTTGGACTCGATTAATACCAGTAACGGATATACAAAAGGAACGCGATTTTAGAAAATTAGCGCGCCAACTATCAATCATGACATCACTATACTTTATGATTTGTATTGTATTAGGACAGAATAAGTTGTCTGACATGGCGTTAGTTGGTGTTAGTATTATTTTAATCAATATCATTATTAATAGCATTTACTTACCTTTTATCTTGAAGCAAGTTAAGCGACATAAATAATAAAAGCAAACTTTATGAGGAGATACGATTATGCATCTACGATCAAAACCATGGGCGGCCGATTGGCTATTAGAACATCATGATATTGTGATTGACCAGGATCGTGCCGTCAAACAACGTGGTGATTGGCAGGCGCTTTTTGATGAACCGCAACCTATTCATATTGAGATTGGTTCAGGGAAAGGCCAATTTATTTTGGGGATGGCTTTAGCACATCCAGAAATTAATTATATTGGGATGGAAATCCAGGAAACGGCAGTGGCGATTGCTGCCAGAAAAAGTTTTGATAGTGTTGGTAAATTACCCAACTTAAAATTTATCTATGGTAATGGCGCTGGTGTTGAGAACTATTTTGAAAAAGAAGAAGTCAGTAAGTTATATTTGAATTTCTCTGATCCGTGGCCTAAAACACGTCACGAAGCGAGAAGGCTGACTTATAAGACTTTCCTAAAGGGGTATGAAGCAATTCTTCCTGAAAAGGGTGAGTTAGAATTTAAAACCGATAACCGTCATTTATTTGAATACTCATTAGTTAGCTTTATAGACTATGGTATGCGTTGGACAACCAGTGATTTTTCTTTGGATTTACATGCTGACGAAGATAAAGTGGTAGGTAATGTTGAGACAGAGTATGAACAAAAGTTCATGGCTAAGGGACAACCTATTTATTGGATTAAGGCTCACTTTTAGTTAACAATAGCAATGATGTCTATAAATAAAAGCACACGCTAAAGCGTGTGCTTTTATTGTTTTATGATATAAAAAAGCCAAGATACCACAGCTAAATAGGATGGAGGTTGCTCATAGCTCATTAACAAAATGACTTTGTTATTATTTAGTCGTATATCTTGGCTGACGAGAAGGAAATATCTGTTAAACATTACATTGTTAAAATCAAAATATGCTATCTCGTACGTCTATCGTATCATAGTCACGGTAACATGACATCAAAAATAAATTATTTTAACATTATTAATATTTATTTACCTTTAATACGGTTAATCAAAATAATACCGACAATTGGTACGATGATGAAACATTGACTTGTTAATGTGAGGGCTACAGTAAAATTAAAGCGCGTGTCAAAGGCGGTAATTAGTATTGACGCAACAACAACGCTAGTAGCACCAATAAACTGACGCATTGTGGTCACAATTGCGGTACCATGGCTCACTAAATCTTTTGGTAGAGCATTATTCGCAGCAGTTACAGCAGGCATCATAATAAAAGCATTACCACCTTCAAGCAACATCGCGGCGATGAGCGCTGCGATCCAGAATTTTGCACCTACAGTGCTAAGCAAAAGATAACCAAGAATCATCATCCCCATACCAATATAAACTAATTTTTTAAGTCCAATTTTGTTGAGCATTTGCCCAGCACGTGGGTTGAGCTGACTTAAGAAAATGGCAGCGGGGACCATTAAGAGGCCTGATACAAGAGGACTGAAGTTAAAGATACGTTGATAAAATAGTGGGAGCAACACAGTCGCAATAATTAAACCACTATAAGATAGACCAGTTAGTAACATCGCTGGTGTATAGCCTGCGTATTTAAAGACTTGTAAATCTAAAAAAGGAACACGCAATTTAATTTGTCGGGTGATGAAAATTATTAATAATAAGACACTGATGATGATGATAGACCACCAGCGCCAATTTATTGTGGTGCTAGGTAAAATAGAGATACTATACAAAATACCCCCAAAACCAAGCAATGTTACAGCGGAAAACCAATCAAATCGGCTAGGTTTTAAAATATGTGTGTTTTCAATATATTTCTGTAAAAAAATGGCCAAAATCAGAAGGACGATTAAAAAGAGTGCAAACAAGGCACGCCATGATACCCATTGCAGAATGATACCTGAAATGATGGGGCCGACTGCCAATGCTGATCCCATCACTAACCCAACAACGCCCATGGTCACGCCACGATTGTCTTTTGGTGTGTTCTCAATGATGACACTTTGAAAAGTGGGAAATAAGGCACCAACGGCAACACCTTCAAGTAATCGGCCAATGATAATTCCTGTAAAATTAGGTGTGATCATGGCAATGACAGTACCAACTAAGAAAACAGCGACAATGCCGTTTAATAACTGCTTTAGCTTGATATTATCTAAAAGCCAAGGACTAAGTGGCATTACTAATGTCATGGCAACCATAAAACCAGTGGTTAGCCACTGGACAGTTGTCGTATCAACATTGAAACTTTTCATTAAAATTGGGTATGTCGTCGTCATTGTCGATTGACTAATGGACATAATAAACGATATGGACAATAGGACCAACGAGAACGGCGTTAACTGACGAATATTCTTAAACATAAATTCCCTCTCAATATCTTCTAATATAGAATGATTCTAGAATAAAAAACAAAATATTGCAACAAAAAAGCAGAATATTATTCCGCTTCTCGTTTGATATTGATGATACTACCAGTATGTGCATCGGCCATAAAAAGATAGTTTACAGGCACATTATTCTCTAAACGTGTGATACCACCACCATAAATGATATATTTAATTGCAAATTTTTGATAACGCTGTGGTGTGCGATTAATCCATGAACCAAGAATTTTGCCTTCTTGGCCAAATTGATGCTTAACATTGTCTAGAACATGGTGTGGTTTAGCAGCTTCAGCTGACTTAGAAAACAGCCACATCCCTAATGAGAAACCGGCTAAACCACAACTTAATTTTGTAACGATTGAAGTATTCATGTGTCGAGTATAGCATATTTGACTTTATAGACGCGCGATAATTTAGTAATATAGTAGTAGCACATTTAAAGAGGGTTAGAAAATGATAACAAGTTACAATTATCCAGCAATGGGGGATGCCTTAATTATTGTATTGGCACCAAACGTTACAAATCCGAAAATCAATCAGTTTGATAATGTTGTTGCAATAACGGATAGCAACACAAATCAAATAATTGGTATTAATGTTTTTGGTATGGGACAGCAACTCGGTATCCAAGAAGATCGCGGACAAATTTTTCTAGATGAAAAGCAGATCAATCAGCTTAATCAACTATTTAAGAGCGTTGGCTTGGAGACTGAATTAACTGTTTCACCATCAAAACTGGTTGTTGGTTATGTTGAGTCGATGCAAGCACATCCTGACTCAGATCATTTACACATTACACAAACACGTGTTACAGAAGATAAGACATTACAAATTGTTTCCGGATCACCAAATATGGCGGAAAATATTAAGGTTGTCGTCGCACAACCAGGAACGATGATGCCAAGTGGTGAGATCATTTGGGATGGTGCACTGCGTGGTATTGATTCTGCTGGTATGATTGTATCAGGCCGTGAGTTACGCTTACCAGGCGCACCTGATAAGCCAGGCGCACTCATCTTACCAGAAACGTTTGGTGAAGTCGGTGAACCATTTGATTTTGAAAAGGGTGCACAGTTATTTGAGGCATAGTGGATGGTCAACAAAAATGATTACCAGCCAACTTATATCGTTGACAAAAGACGCGTTTACCGTATATTGCATACTGAAGATACGAGATATCGCCAGTTGATTTTTGCATTACGGAAAGGTGAATTACAGTATTTTACATTTGTAAAAGAGGATGGAAATGAGTAAATATTATTTTATTGGCATAAAAGGGACGGGTATGGGACCGTTAGCTCAAATAGTACATGATCAAGGACATGAGGTCATTGGCTCTGATATTGAGCAGTATACTTATACCCAAGCACCATTAGAGGCTGCAGGTATTGAGATTTTACCCTTCTCATCTAAAAATGTAGATGCACATCAAGACGCTACTTTTGTAAGAGGCAATGCTTTTGGTGATGAACAAGTTGAGGTGGCTCGGGCATTAGCATTAGGGGTTAAGATGATTTCTTATCCAGAAGCTGTTCAGGAGCAGATTGCCCAGACAACGTCTATTGCTGTAGCAGGCGCTCATGGTAAAACAAGTACAACCGGTTTGCTCGCGCATGTTTTAAAGAATATTGCACCGACATCTTATCTTGTGGGTGATGGTACTGGACGTGGCGTTCCTAATTCACGATTTTTTGTGGTAGAAGCAGATGAGTATCGTCGTCATTTTAAAGATTATGCACCCGATTATGCCATTTTAACGAATATCGATTTTGATCATCCTGATTATTATACCGATATCAATGATGTGACAAGTGCCTTTTCTGATTTTGCCAATAATGTCAAAAAGGCGATATTTGCTTGGGGAGATGATAAGCATTTACGCCAATTGCACCCCAAAGCGGATATTTACTATTATGGCGTTAATCCGACACGCGATGATTTTGTGGCTCAAAATATTCGAAAGTCAACTAAGGGGTCTCATTTTGATGTTACCTATCGTGGCAAAGACTTAGGCGAATTCTCGGTACCGTTGTATGGTCAACATAGTATTTTAAATGCTTTAGCGGTAATCGCGGTTGCTTACATGGAGAAAGTAGACTTAGATTTACTAAGAGAGTATTTAATGACATTTACTGGTGTTAAGCGCCGTTTTAGTGAGAAGCACATTGCTGATATAACAGTAATTGATGACTATGCGCATCATCCTTCAGAAATTGATGCAACCTTGGATGCAGCACGTCAAAAATATCCAGATAAACAAATTATTGCAATTTTCCAACCACACACATTTTCACGAGTAATTGCTTATAAAGATGAATTTGCAAGAAGCTTAAATGCAGCTGATAAGGTATATTTAGCTAATATTTTTGGATCAGCACGAGAACAGTCGGGAACGATTACATCTGAAGATTTAGGCAAAGAAATTGAAAAATTTGGTGGTATTATTGAGGAAAGTAATATGGGCTTATTAATGCCTTACCAAAATGCCGTGATGGTGTTTATGGGGGCTGGTGATATTGAAAAGTACGAGTTTGCTTATGAAAAATTACTGGGCCAATTACGAACTGATTTACAATAACGGCTCACTTAATGCTCATTTAATTACCCTTACGTTATAATAGTGATTAGGTAGATAATAAATATTTTACGATTGGAGATTGCTTATGAATAATTACGATTTTAATACACGCCGTGATGTAACCGGTGTCGATGAGGGTATGCGTGCCTTCTTTAAACAAACGTATAGTTATATGGCGTTAGCTGTCTTGATTACTGGAATTACGGGATATATCGTTAAATCTTTTTTCTGGGAACAAATCGCTTCATTAATTTATGGTAATGCTGTTGGTGTTATTGGTCTAATCGGTGTTCAATTCTTGCTTATTTTCATGATTGGACGTAATACACTAAAAAATACTGCTAATGCATTTGGTTTATTAATGACTTTTGCAGTAGTAGAAGGTTTAACAACGGGTGTCTTACTTGGACTGTATACAACAGCTTCAATATTAGGCGTATTCGCAGCAACAGCGGCAGTGTTCGGCGGTATGTCAGCTTATGGCTTAATGACAAAGCGGAATTTAGGCGGTCTACGTCAAGCGCTATTTGGTTTACTAGTCGGATTGATTGTTGCTAGCTTAATTAACATGTTTTTCCCTAATGGTATTGTGAATTTGTTGATTTCTTATGTCGCTGTGGTTGTATTTTCACTTTATACAGCATATGACAATCAACGTTTGAAGCTAATGTATGCACAAACGGCAGGGCAGATGGACACAACAGGTCTTGCAATTAACGGTGCATTATCACTATATCTTGACTTCATTAACTTATTCTTCTACTTACTTCGTTTATTCGGTGTCATGAATACACGAGATTAATGATTTAAGGGCTCGCTTCGGCGAGCTTTTATTTTGACATTAATTAAATGGTAGAATAGATGTAACAGACTAAAGATGAGGCGAAATACATGACCAAACCGACACTACTCTTAATAGATGGCAATTCCTTAGCTTATCGTGCATTTTATGCGATGTATAAGCAATTAGACCGTATGGTAACTCATGATGGCTTGCACACCAATGCCTTGGTGGCTTTCAATAATTTTATGGATCAGATTGTGGATCCTATGTCACCTGACTATGCTGTTGTTGCTTGGGATGCGGATAGCGGTAAGAGTACCTTTCGAGGTGAACTATATTCAGAATATAAGTCCGGACGTGCGAAGACGCCAACGGAACTAGCTGAACAACTACCTTATATGCGTGAAATGGTTGCTTTTCATGGCCTACGTAACTATGAACAGCATGGCTTGGAAGCAGATGATATTATTGGAACGTTTAGTCGTGAAGGGGAAGCATTAGGTTATTCTGTGACCATTGTTACCGGCGATCGCGATTTAACGCAGTTAGCCACAGATAATATTACCGTTAATGTGACCAAAAAGGGTGTGACTGAAATTGAACGCTTTACACCAGAATATATTGCGGAAAAATATAATGGCTTAACGCCACAACAAATTATTGAGATGAAGGCACTGACTGGCGATACATCAGATAACTATCCTGGTGTTACCAAAATTGGTGAAAAAACAGCGTTAAAGTTGTTGGCTCAGTATCAAGATTTAGATCATTTATATGCTAATATTGATCAAATGAAAGCATCTAAAATGAAGGAAAACTTAATTAAAGATCGAGATCAAGCTTTTTGTTCTCGAAAGTTAGCGACGATTTTAACTGATGCGGATATGGCATTGCCGTTAGCAGAATTTGAATATCGTGGTATTGATTTTGACCGTTTAATTCCATTTTATGAAACGTTAGATTTTAAACAACAATTGGCTAAAATCAGGGCACTCAAAAAATCTGGTCAACTTGGTAGTGAAGATCAAAGTGAAGTTGAAGATAATTTGTCTTTAACGATATTGCAAAGTAATAATTTACATGCGGTGACCGAATTAGGGCATCAAGTTGCTTTGCATATTGAAATAGCGGGTGATAATTATCATACAGATGACATGATTGGTTTTGTCATTGGGGATGAACAACGTGGTTATTTTGCTAGTCGTGATTTTTCATTATTACAGTCTCCTGAAATTAAGGCAATTATTGAAAGCCCAACGGTTGAAAAACGTGTTTATAATGTCAAAGCGCAACGTGTATTATTCAAGCGATTAGATATTGAATTGCGCAACGCAACTTTTGATTTTTTGCTTGCTGCTTATTTATTAGATACAACGGATAATAATGCAGAGTTAGCTACTTTAGCACAAAAGTATGATATTTATCTCCAATTGGATGAGGATATTTATGGTAAAGGTGCAAAATTTAGTGTGCCGACTGATGAAGGTCGTGTGCTCATGCACATTGCCCATAAAGCTGATACACTCAATCAACTCATTGAACCCGTTATGGTACAACTTAAAGAACATGAACAATTAGCGTTGTATCAAGATATCGAACTGCCATTGGCAAGTGTGTTAGCAGATATGGAGTATACCGGTATTCGTGTTGATCAGAATCAACTGCAAGAAATGGGTGAAAGCCTCGATGCGCAAATTGTCGATGTTGAAAAAGCAATTTATGAAGAAGCTGGGGAGGAATTTAATATTAATTCTCCCAAACAATTAGGTATTTTATTATTTGAAAAAATGGGATTGCCGGTTATTAAGCGAACAAAAACAGGCTATTCAACGGCAGTGGAAGTATTAGAAAAGTTAGCTGATCAAGCACCAATTGTAGCGTATATTTTGCAATATCGACAATTGGCTAAGCTTAAATCAACCTATATTGATGGTTTGCTGGCAGTAGTCTATCGTCAAGATAGTAAAATACACACTCGTTACTTACAAACGCTGACACAAACTGGGCGTTTATCGAGTGTTGATCCTAATTTACAAAATATACCAATGCGTACAGAAGCTGGTCGACAAATTCGAAAAGCTTTTGTACCTAGCGAACCCAATTGGCAAATATTTGGTGCCGACTACTCACAAATTGAATTGCGTGTTTTAGCGCATATGACAGGTGATAAAAATTTGCAACGCGCTTTCTTAAATGACGAGGATATTCATTCAGAAACAGCACGAGCGGTATTTGGACTTAATGATGACGCACCAATTACATCATTGCAGCGTCGTGCAGCTAAAGCTGTGAATTTTGGTATTGTTTATGGCATTTCTGATTTTGGCTTATCAAATAATCTAGGTATTTCACGAGCTGAAGCTAAGCGCTTTATCGATACGTATTTCGAAAAATTCCCGCAGGTTCATGAGTGGATGGAAAATGCGAAAACGTTAGCCCATGAACAAGGTTATGTTGAAACACTTGCCAAACGTCGGCGATACTTACCTGATATTCATGCTAAAAACTTTAATCGCCGAAGCTTTGCGGAACGAACAGCGATGAATACACCTATTCAAGGGTCTGCAGCTGATATTATTAAAATTGCAATGATTAAAATGAATCAGGTGTTGCATGAACATCATTTGCAAGCACGTATGCTACTTCAAGTACACGATGAATTGATATTTGAAGCACCAACGAGTGAAATCCCTGAATTAGAAGAGATTGTTCCGCAAGTTATGGATTCAGCTGTTGCGTTAGATGTACCGCTAAAGGTGGAAAGCCGACATGGTAGTAATTGGTATAGCGCTAAATGAGATGTCAGGAAATCTAACACAAATTCGCTTTTAATAGAGCTAAACGTTACAATATAAGTATGTTGAGCGGAGGTTGTTGCATGAGCGAACGTGAATTGAGGCGGAATTTAGCTATTTTACCGATTGGTACTGTTCGAGAGTTAACGCTGTTGACAGACCGGCAAATTCGTTATTATGAGAAAAATAATCTAGTGCACCCAGAACGTGGTAAAGGTGGACAGCGTCGCTTTTCATTGTATGATGTTGATCAGCTACTAAAAATCAAAGATTATTTGGAAGCTGGTGATTCAATTAAGGACATCCAAGAGATATTTGCAAAGCAGCAACGCAAAGCACAAGAAAAACATAATTCACAGGATGCTTTACGACGTTCACTTCAAAGTGAATTCGCAAAGATTGGCCGTTTTGGTGTTAAGTAAGAAAGGGAGCAGTATGGCACGTAAGTCATTTACCAAAGAAGAAATCAAGCAAATCGTTTTAGATGAAAATGTGGAATTCATTCGTGTAACATTTACAGATGTTCTAGGTGCAGTTAAAAACGTTGAAGTACCTATTTCACAGTTGGATAAAGTGTTGGATAACAACATGATGTTTGATGGGTCATCTATCGAAGGATTTGTGCGAATTAACGAATCTGATATGTATTTGTACCCTGATCTATCCACATTTATGATTTTCCCTTGGGAAACTGATTCTCATGGTGGTAAAGTGGCACGCTTAATTGCAGATATCTACACTTCAGATCGTCAGCCATTCGCCGGTGACCCACGTTATGCTTTGCGCCGTTTGTTAGAAAAAGCTAAAGATGAGGGCTTCACATCATTTAACATCGGAACTGAGCCAGAATTTTTCCTATTTAAATTAGATGACAATGGCAAAATCACACAGAAGCTAAATGATAAGGGTGGTTACTTTGATTTGGCACCGTTGGATTTGGGTGAAAATGTTCGTCGTGACATCGTATTAACGCTTGAAGACATGGGCTTTGAAGTGGAAGCAGCGCACCACGAAGTGGCTGAAGGACAACATGAAGTTGACTTTAAGTATGCTAATGCCTTAGAAGCAGCTGATAATATCCAAACGTTCAAGCTTGTTGTGAAGACGATTGCACGTAAGCATGGTTATTACGCAACATTCATGCCTAAGCCGGTAGCTGGTATTAACGGTTCAGGTATGCATATTAACATGTCTTTGTTCACTAAGGATGGCAATGCTTTCTTAGATACAGATGATGAAATGGGCCTATCTCAAACGGCTTATAATTTCTTAGGCGGTGTTTTGAAGCATGCCACTGCCTTTACAGCATTGACTAATCCAACTGTTAACTCATACAAGCGCTTAACACCAGGATTTGAGGCACCAGTATATGTTGCCTGGTCAGCATCTAACCGTTCACCAATGGTTCGTGTACCAGCTTCTCGTGGTAATTCAACACGATTGGAATTGCGCTCGGTTGATCCAACCGCCAATCCTTACTCATCATTAGCAGCTATTCTAGCAGCTGGTCTAGATGGTATTGACAATGATTTGGAACCACGTGCCTCAGTTGACAAGAACATCTATTTGATGGATGAAGTTGAAAGAGAAAAGGCTGGTATTACAGATTTGCCAGATACATTGTTAGCAGCGGTTCGCGAAATGTCAAATGACAAAGTGATTCGTGCAGCTGTCGGTGAACATATTATTGATAAGTTTGCTGAAGCTAAAAAGATCGAGTATGCTGCTTACCGTCAATTCGTTACACAGTGGGAAACAGATACTTATCTTGAAAATTATTAAAATAAAGACAAGAAGTCAACTTAAGCGGTTGGCTTTTTTATTTTTGATAAAATAAAATAAAAATACATTAATAGCCTATGAATTATCGTAAAAATATCGTATGCTAAACTTAATTTCTCAGTTGTGGAGGTCTTCGCAGTGAACGAAACACATCAAATGGTATCAAAAGCATTACAGGGTCAGTTGAGTATAAAAATAGATTATTTGAGTCAGGTACAGCAGGCTATTCAAAATGAAAAGTTGGCACCATTGTATCGCTTATTAGATAAGCAAAGATATGATGACGTAACACAATCTGATCAAGCTGATGACGCGCAGGAGAATTTAGCGTTTTTATTACAAGATAATCGCGCTAGTATTGCACAATTTTTAGCGCCGGATTTACTGGCTTATATTAAAAGTTATTATCCTTTTTTTGAGCTGTATCCCTTAGATGCTGAATTAGTAACATATAGTGTTTTTATCGGAGATTGGTGGAATCATCGGCAAATTGGTGTTTTAGATATTATTAATGTTCGCTTTGATTTAAATGAAGAAGCAATTGATAAATTACGGCGTACGAGTCAATTGGAACACGATCAGTCAATTTATGATACCGATATTGATGAAATTAATAAGATCATGGTTGGACTGTCAGAGTTTTTGGATGATGCTACGAAACGACAGTTAGAAATCAGGGTCATCGACGATCAAATTGAACAATTGCATGAGGATAAAAAAGGTTTCTTTGTGAATCGTGCGGATCAAAAAACGCGTGATGAGCTACAAAAGAAACGCCAATTATTGCTTGCATCTGAGAAACGTGTACCAGCAGTTGAAGAAAAATTAAAAGAGCACCAACATGAACTATTAGAATTAGAAAAAGAAAGTACCTTGCTTGATTTAGAATTAAAAGTCGTGCTTGAAAAGTTTACAGATTATGCTACCTTTGAACAAACTTTGCATGATATTTATCGTGCTTATATTGCAAATTTATTAGGTAAAGAGAAGTAACATGTCACAGCTCAATTATTTTAATACAAAAGAATATGCACAACAATTGCGCAAAGATTTAAAGGTATTTTCGCGTTTTAGTGAATATATTACAGCACTCTCTCAATCGACCAATGTCACAGAATCTTTAGGCATGTTGGAAGGTATTCTATCTTTTGACAGCCACGAATCCGAAATGTTACGAATGGACAATCGCTTCTGGTATGCAACGACGCACTGGGTGAGTGTGGTTTTTGCGCAATTGATGAAGAGTACGTCAACTTTGGATATTAATGTGTTAATGCCACAAGGACAAAAAACAACGATATTACATTTTAAAGAATGGTCCAATGCAGAATTTCGTTTCGTTAAAGCACCATTGGCAGCTGGTGGATTCTATTTAGAAGAAGATACATATAATTTACGTGTAGCCTATTGGGATATTTATCAGAAGCGATTTTATATTGATACGACGGAATTAGCGATGTTAATGCAATCTAACGCAGCGCAGCTTGCTGGTGTGAAGACACTACTACAATTTCAGCAGCATTTATTTTTAATCGGCCATCAACTCGAGCAACTTGGGTATGATACTGATATTCATTATTTGAATGTCAATAACGCCGAACGCTTAGAAATGCGTCAGTTAGATCTCACAACAGAAGTATTTGATAGCTTATTTATACAGGCTGCACATTCTGGATTTGTTTTACGACTATTATCGGATGATCAAAATGAGGGGGCTTATATCGATTTTGAAGATGGTAGACTTTCCATTATTCATGAACGTGATCAAGAAGGGCACTCACATTGGTATTATGATTTAACACATTTAACACCAGACACAACTTTTTTTACACTGATACAAGTATTCCCATTTTTGGGAAAATGGTATAATGACTGGCAAAATCAAGTTGGTATTAATGATCATCGTGAAGTATTTACAACAGTATAAAAATAACGCCACTACTTATCTTGAGTAGCGGCGTTATTTTTATGCTATTTAATGTGCAATAATGACGAGGAAAATAATGAAAATGACAGCTAATACATACATCAATGGATGAACTTTTTTACCACGACCAGTTGCAATCATAGTAATGGGATAAAGAATAAAACCAAGTGCAATACCATCAGAAATTGAATAAGTTAATGGCATACCAATGACAATAAGGAATGCAGGAGCGGCAACTGCAAGATCATTCCAATCAATTTGACGAAGATTTTGTGCCATCAATACCCCCACAACAACCAAAGCTGGGGCAGTGACTTGTGACGTTACGACAGTTAATAATGGTGAAAACATCAAGGCGAAAATGAAGAAGATACCAGTGAAAACACTTGTTAATCCAGAACGGCCACCTACAGCAATACCAGATGAAGATTCAACATATGCAGAGGTAGGTGATGTACCTAAAATAGCACCAGCGGTCATACCAACAGCATCGGCCATTAAGGCCTTACCCGCACGGGGCATTTCATTATTCTTCATGAATCCAGCTTGAGTAGCTAAGCCAATCATTGTACCAGCTGTATCAAAGAAAGTAACTAGCAAGAAAGTTAGAACAACAATAAACAATTGAACGGAATTAATATCGCCAATATGCAACAGTGACTGACCGAATGTTGGTGCTAGAGATGGTGCCGGAGAAATTAAAGCACTGGGTAATTTAATTAGGCCGAAAATAATACCAACAATAGCTGTTACTACCATACCAATGAAAATAGCTGCTGGTGTACGACGGCTCATTAAGATGAAAGTAATAATAATACCAAAGATTGATAACAACGCGGTTGGGGTAGTTAAATGCCCTAAGCTCACCATTGTATCTTTGTTGGCAACAATCAATCCAGCTTCATGCAAACCGATGAAGGCAATAAATAATCCAATTCCGGCAGCAATAGCTAATTTCAAATTTTGTGGAATAATGTTAATAATTTTTTCTCGAATTTTAAATAATGTTAAAATCAAGAAGATAATGGCAGCCACTAAAACACCGGCCATCGCTGTTTGCCATTTAACACCCATACCAATCACAACAGAGTAGGAGAAAAATGCATTAACGCCCAAACCAGGCGCAATAGCAATCGGGTACTTAGCGACAATACCCATGAAAATAGTGGCAATTGCTGCTGCAATGGCTGTGGCTGTGAATACAGCACCTTGATCCATTCCGGCAGCGCCTAGAACTGATGGATTAACAAACAAAATATAAGCCATCGAAACGAAAGTCGTAATACCGGCCACGAGTTCAGTCTTAATATTGGTTTGAAGTTCATCTAATTTAAAATAATTTGCAATCGACTCCATGATTGCCTCCCAAAAGATAGTTACACACTGTGTACGTATTTAAGTTTAGCAGTCATTTAAACGAAATTAAATCATATTACGTGATGAAAACGTACTATTTGTTAGATAACTACGATTGTGATGTATTGAAAACGGTTTAAAGACGAATTATAATTCTTGATTGTTCGTTTTTTGATAAGATATTTTGGTTCTTAAACTATTAACTATTTTAAGATAAGAAGGAATCATCACTGCAAGAGAACCAACCCATGCTAAGACATTTGCTAAACTAGCACCAAAGAATCCGAATGGTCCGACCAACACAATTGCAGTGATCGCACGCATAACAAGTTCAGCTACACCTGCATATGTTGGTGTTTTGGCATCGTTTAACCCTTGTAGGACATAGCGAATAATGAAGAGGGCGGATAAGAAGAAGTAGAACGTACCGTTTGCCCAGAAGTATTGTTGCGCTAAGTTTAAGACAGCATGTTGACCACGACCGACAAATAATGCAACAAGGAAATGACCAAATGTGATCTCTAAGGCACCTAGGATAATGGCTAAACTAATGGTCATGATTAATGATTGTTTAACACCGTCAAGTATGCGTTGGTACTGCTGAGCACCATAGTTTTGAGCAACGAAAGTTGCCATTGTAATACCAAACGACATTAATGGTAATGTTGCAACTTGGTCAATGCGTTGAGCAGCTGTTGTTGCCGCTACGGCATCGGTACCTAATGTGTTTAACGCACCTTGTAGTACCAAGGCACCAATGGCTACAATTGAACTTTGAAATCCCATTGGTAACGCCGCGTTGAGATGCACTTTGATATCTTGGAAGTCCCATTTTAAATCGGACTTTCTAATTTGCAACATAGGTATGAAACGATAAATATGCCAAAAGCTAAGAACAGCAGATAATGTCTGGGCAATGACAGTGGCCAATGCAGCACCAGCGACACCCCATTTGAAGACAAGAATGAAGAGCAATTCTAACCCAACATTGACAAACATACTAATAATAAGATAAATAAGTGGTGAGCGAGAATCACCAACGGCTCGCATAACATTGGCTGTAACGTTATAAGCCATAGTCGAGAAAAGGCCGGCTAAAATAATACCGATGAATGTTAACGCGTTATTAAATATGTCATCGGGTGTTTGCATGATTTTGAGTAGTGGATAGACTGCTATTAAGCTGACAGTAGTCACAACAACGGTTCCGATAGCTGAAACTATTAGTGTACTTGCCATGCTTTTTTTAACTTCTGGTAAATCTTGTGCACCAAAACGTTGCGCCGTAATAATGGAAAGACCCGCAGTAAAACCTTGTACAAAGCCGATGACTAAGAACATGATTGAACCTGTTGAACCGACAGCGGCAAGTGCTTTAACACCTAAGGTTTGTCCAACGATTAATGTGTCTGAAAAATTATAAAGTTGTTGAAATAAATTACCAATCACTAAAGGTATGGTAAAGAAGAGTATTTGTTTTGCGGCATTGCCACGTGTTAAATCTTGCATATGTGTATTCTCCCAAAAATAGTCCGAGAATCATTGTAAACGAAAAAGAAACGATTGCCTAGTTTGTTTGCTTAATTTGTCAAAAATTATTGCTATAATAGGAATAACCATCAAAAAAGGAGTTGGAATATGGCAGCAACACTTGTAATTGTACGGCATGGTGAGTCAACAGCTAACCGTGATAATGAGTTTACGGGTTGGAGTGATGTACCGTTGACACCCAAAGGGTACCAACAAGCACATCAAGTTGGCCTAACATTACAGCATGCAGGTATTTTATTTGATGGGGTACATACGTCTTTATTAAAGCGTGCGATTAGTACAAGTAACGTTATATTAGAAGATATTCATCAGTTATGGTTACCTGTTAATAAGTCCTGGCGTTTGAATGAACGGCATTATGGCGCGTTACGCGGGAAAAATAAAGATGATGCACGTGAATTTTATGGCAAATCTCAGGTTGCGTTATGGCGTAGAAGTTATACGGCAATTCCCCCTTTGTTATCAACAGATGATTTAATACATGAACGCCGATATCGCCATATTGAAGAACCATTAGGTGAAAGCCTTTCAATGGCAAGTGCGCGCCTATTACCTTATTGGCAAGACGTGATTGCACCAGCATTAAGAGATGGTAAAAATCAACTGGTGGTTGCGCATGGTTCGACGTTGCGTGCCTTAATTAAATTATTAGAAGAAATTCGTGATGAAGATATCGATGGCCTTGAAATTGGTAATGGCGAACCCATTGCTTATTACTTTGACGATGATTTTCAGATGAGTGAGCGACATTATTTAATGTCGTAGGGACTAGGCATCATTCAAGTAGGTGTGATATGAACAATAAAACATGGCAACGTATTAAAAAATATACTGAATTACAAGGTACATCTGGCCAGGAATTTATGGTACGGCAACAATTTAAGCAAGATTTAGCACCATTAGTTGATGACATAAAAAGTGAAGGCTTAGGTGGTATCTTTGGTGTCAAACATCATGATAATCCCAAAGCACCTCGCGTAATGTTTGCTGCGCACTTAGATGAGGTCGGTTTCATTGTAACGCAAATTCTACCGAGTGGTGCATTACAAGTCACGCCAATTGGTGGGTGGAATCCAACAGTCGTTAGTTCACAACGTTTTACATTATTTACGCGATCAGGTGCGTATCCTATTGTATCAAGCTCTGTTTCGCCTCATTTATTACGAGGCAATGCAAATCAGTCCGGCGTACCGACTATCGATAATATTTTATTTGATGCGGGCTTTATGGATAATAAAGAAGCAGATGCTTTTGGTGTCCGTGTGGGTGATTTTATTGTGCCAAAAGTTGAAACCGTTATGACAGCTAATCAAAAACGTGTAATGAGCAAGGCTTGGGATAATCGTTTCGGTGTCGTGACGGTTTTAGAAGCGCTTGAGACGCTAAAAAATGAAGTAACACCAAATACTTTAATTATGGGTGCTGATGTTCAAGAAGAGGTTGGCTTGCGGGGAGCACATGGCGCGGTTAATTTAATGAAACCAGATATATTCTTTGCTATTGATTCAAGTGCAGCCGATGATACAAGAAGTGCTCAAGGTACTCAAGGTGTTCTTGATCAAGGCACATTAATTCGTGTTTTTGATCCTAGTGTGATTATGCCTGTGAGATTAAAAGAGTTCTTATTAGATATTGCATCTGATTATCATATTCCGTACCAATATTTTGTGTCTAAGGGTGGAACAGATGCTGCCGCTGCGCAAAGTGAATTAACTGGAATACCTAGCGTGGCCTTAGGAGTGGCTTCTCGCTATATTCATACACACCAGACTGTATGGTCGATTAAAGATTTTGAAGCGGCAAAAGCGTTGGTAGTAGCGATTGCGCAACAGCTTGACGCCAGCACACTTAAAACGATTATGGAAGGATAGCTACTTGGCAAGACAACCCAGAAAAGTTGAATTGTTCGTAGCGGGTTATATAAACTTGTGTTTAAAAAGTTACAAAAATTAGATTATTGGATACTGGTGCCCTTTGCTGTTTTGAGTGCTTTAGGTATCGTAATGGTATTCTCAGCTAGCCAAAGTAGTGCGATTATCAATTTTATTAAGCAGCTCATTTTCGTTGTGATTGGTTGTATGGGCGCCTTTTTCTTTTTCCACATGAATTTAAATGTTCTACGTGGTAAGAAAATTTTAGAGCGTATACTCTGGATAATTATCGTTTCGCTTCTTTTAGCACGCTTTGCGTTTCCACCCGTTAATGGGGCGCATGGCTGGATGAACTTTGGATTAATTACAATTCAACCAGCAGAATTTTTAAAGTTAGCATTAATTCTTTATTTTGCAGATTATTTATCAAAAAATCCTTGGAATGAGCGATTGCGCATTAGATCTCAGCAGATTATCCAATTTAGCGCATGGAGATGGCCTGCAGCAGCTTTAGTCTTGGTTATTTTTATGCCGGATAATGGTAATGCAATGATTACATTAATGATATTATTAGTGATATTGCTTGCTTCAGGGATTTCACGTTTATGGGGTGCGACAGTTGTTGCGTTATTTTCACTTGGTTTTGCTATTCTTCCTACATTAATTAAATTAGTGGTGCCAGCAAGTTATTTTAATAATACGAGTCAACACTATGCAGTGTCACGATTGATTAACTTTGTTAATCCTTGGGAAAATCCAGATGCCAGTCGACAATTGTTATATGGTTACTATGCGATTGCACACGGTGGATTATTTGGTGTCGGATTGGGTAATTCGTTAATTAAGCCCTATTTGCCTGAATCCAATACGGATTTTATTATGGCTATCTTTGGTGAAGAGATGGGTGCAATTGCGACTATTGCAGTATTAGTATTAATGCTAATATTAATTGTGCGTATCATTTTAATTGGTATTAGAGCATCTCAACAGTATCATCGTCTCATGATGTTTGGTATTGCAACCTTATTGTTTATGCAGACATTTGTTAATTTGGGCGGTGTTATTGGCCTACTGCCAATAACTGGTGTTGTTTTCCCATTTATATCTGGAGGTGGATCTTCCTATATCGTGATGAGCGCTGGAGTAGGAATGAGTCTTAATATTGCGGCTCATCAAAAGAAATTAGTACGCGCACATCGAGATGATATTATTGCTAGAAAGGAGCGATTATGACATTTAAAATTCAGCCCCGACGCGCATTATATATATATTTAAAAAATATTCGTCATGCTCAACAATTAAAAAAATTTGGTCGCATTGTCTATATATCTAAAAAAATGGCGCTTGTAGCATTGTATGTTGATGATGATGAATTAGATAAAAAGATTAGTCATATTATGAGCTATAAATTTGTTAAAAAGGTGACAACCTCACCTCGTCCAGATATTGATCCAGATTTTGATAATGTTCATGATGATATTTTCTTTGAAAGTTATGATGAACAAGAAAGCGAGTCACAGCATTATGCGCATAATAGCCGGTAAATTTCGTGGTACACGCCTCGAAGCAGTTAATGGTAGCAAGACAAGACCAACAACAGACAAAGTAAAAGAGGCCATGTTTAGCATGCTCATGCCATACTTAGATGATGGGCAAGCGCTCGATCTTTATGCTGGTACTGGTGGGTTAGGATTGGAAGCCGTTTCACGAGGCATGACACATGCTACGTTGGTTGATCGTCAATTTCAAGCGATTAAAGTGATTGAGCAAAATGTTCAGAAGACACATGCTGAGAACCAATTTACAATTTTGAAGGCACCCGCACAGGCTGCATTACAAAAGTTAACGGCACAACAAATTAAGTTTGATATGGTTTTTTTGGATCCACCATATGCTAAAGAAACCATTGCTGATGATATGGCATATTTATATGCGCATGATTTATTACAAAATCATGCTATTATTGTCGCTGAAAGTGACGACGCTGCTAATCTACCAGACGCAACAGAACATTTTTCGATTATTCAACAAAAGCACTATGGTATTACGATCGTGACAATATACCAGGTTGAAAGGTGAAATTAATTCATGGCAAAGGCACTATTCCCAGGTAGTTTTGATCCACTAACGAACGGGCATTTAGATATTATTGCACGTGCTAGTAAATTATTTGATGAAGTGGTTATTGGTGTGGGAACGAATACATCTAAAAAAGCGTTATTTTCAGCTACAGAAAAATTACAATTGATTGAGGGCGCAACTACACAGTTTGATAATGTGAGTGTGTCATTAATGTCTGGGTTAACGGTTGATTTTATGGCGGAAATTAATGCTGAGTATTTAGTTCGTGGTTTACGTAATGCAACTGATTATGAATATGAGCGTGATATTGCCGAAATGAATCGGCAGTTAGCAGGTATCGAAACGATTTTGCTCATGGCAAAACCTGTTAATCAAAATATCTCGTCATCAATTTTAAAAGAAGTTGCAAAGTTTGGTGCTAACATCGATCATTTAGTGCCAGATAATATTAACAAAGCTTTACAGGAGCGTTTCCATGAGAAAAAAGAGTAAAGTTATCGCCATTATTTTGGCTAGCCTTGTAACATGTGTGCTAGTTGGTGGATTTTGGCCAGTCAATGGATACATCGAATCACCGGGTGGTGCGGATGATTTATCACAATTTGTACGCATTGATAATAAGCAAGATACGCAGAGAGGGGCTTATCGTATTACCTCTGTGTATCTTTCAGAAGCCAATGGTTTTAGTTATTTGAAATCAAAAATTAGTCCACATGAAAGTTTTGAAAAAGCGTCAGATATCACGGGTGGTGAAAGTACCGAAAATTTTGACAAAGTACAAAATTTTTATATGTAAAGTGCGATTGCTAATGCTCAAATTGTTGCCTTTAAGCAAGCGCATAAAACAATCAAAGCAACGTATCGTGGTATCTATGTATTAAGTGTTTCGAAAACATCTAATTTTAAGAATCGTATTCGCATTGGTGATACAATTACCGCAATTGATGGTCATCACTATACTAATTCAGATGGTTTTATTAAATATTTGGCGAATAAGGATAAAAACAAAAAGGTTACGGTTACCTATCAAAGAAATAATAAACTAGGCAACACATCTGGAAAGACCATGAAATTACCTGGTACTAAGACGAAAGAATTTCCTAATGGTCGTACGGGCATCGGTATTGTCTTGACTGATAATGTATCGATTAAAACAGTGCCAAGTGTTAAGGTTGACGCTGGCCAAATCGGTGGTCCTTCGGGGGGCTTGATGTTTTCATTACAAATATATGATCAATTAACGAATCAAAATTTGAGAAAAGGCCGTAATATTTCCGGCTCAGGTACAATTTCTTCAGAGGGTTATGTAGGCGAAATTGGTGGTATTGATAAGAAAGTTATTGCAGCTAATGCAGCCGGTTCAAAGGTATTTTTTGCACCATATATTAAACCTAGTCGTGCGCTATTAAAGTTAGAGGAGCAGCATAAAACAAATTATATGTTGGCGCGTGATACTGCTAAAAAGTATGCACCAAATATGAAAGTTGTACCTGTTGAAACCTTCCAAGACGCACTGAATTATTTGAAAACAGGCAAAGTTATTCAAACAACTGATAAAGTTCAATAATCATTAAAAACTTGTATTCAATACAAGTTTTTTTTATTGCGTACGTAATATATAGCAGAGGCGTACGTTATATGAATCAGTGGGATCAAATCAAACAATTTATCATGACTCATAAGAAAATAGTGATGGTTTCTGTAACCCTAATTATTTTTTTAATGAGTTTAATTGGCATATATTTTTATAGTGGTGTTACGAACCCAACATCACCAACTAGTACACTAAGCAGTATTGATAAAAGTTCCAAAATTAATCAATCTGGTCAATCAGGAGAAGCAGTTCACGGAGGAAATCACGTCGATCATAAAATTATTGTAGATGTTAAAGGTGCCGTTAATCATCCAGGTGTGTATAAAGTATCCGACTCGGCCCGAATTGAGCAAATTGTGCAACTTGCAGGTGGATTCAATAAAAGTGCAGACCAATTACACATTAACCTGGCGCAAAAAGTAGCGGATGGGCAAGTCGTTTATATACCAAGCAAGGATGAAAAAACGCCTGATATTTATCAATCTCAGCAACAAAGTGTCGCCAGCTCATCAACCGCGACAACAATTAATCTTAATACAGCAACAGTTGAAGAACTACAAAAATTAGATGGTATTGGTCAAAAAAAGGCAGAACAAATTATTGCCTATCGTACTGAAAACAACGGCTTTAAGCAGATAGAAGATATTAAAAAAGTATCCGGAATTGGTGATAAACGCTTTGAAAAAATAAAGGATATGCTTTCAATCTAATGCACCAAAGAATACTTTTATTAACTAGTTTAATTGTAGCCACAGTAAGTGGCCTTGTGTATCAGTGTAATAGTGTGACGATAACATTATTTCTATTGATGGTTGGTATTTTGTTGAAGTTAAAATCCTTTAAATTATTACTTGTGATTACCATGATTACTTTACCTTTTTTAAGCTATTTTATTTATGATAATCATCAGCTTGAACAGATAAATAAAATGCAACCGGATAGTTATGTTACTGGATATATGTTTGCGGATGATATTGAGGTTGATGGCGATAACTTAAAAGCAGTTGCATATTTAAGGCATCATGAAAAGGTGAAACTATACTGGAAAGTCCCAACACAAAAAGAAAAGCAGTGGCTAGAAACGAATACCAGCACCTTATATTTTCACGCTAATGTTAAGCAAACAGTAATACCGCCAGCCACTAATTTTAACCAATTTGATGCTCAGAAATTTTATAAAACGCAAAAAATAGTACATCAAGCGACGGTTCAACAGTGGTCATATTCCAAACAATCAGATGATAATTTTAAGCCGAATTTTTTGATCGATAATTTAAGACAATGGCATGCAAGAGCTTTGGGACAAGTAGCACAATTACCACAGCCATTAGCTAACTATGCTCAAGCATTGTTATTAGGTACAACACCGAAATCTTTATATAGCGATAATCCAGGTATTTCGACTTTGGGGCTAATTCATTTATTTAGTGTTTCTGGCTTTCAGGTCAGTTATATTATTACAACTTTGATGAGTTTAGCACGACGGCTACGTATGATTAAAGAATACGCTGTTATTTTTTTAATGATGATTTTAATTATGTTTTATATATTTGTTGGTGCACCAGCAATATTAGTACGCGCTGTTGTCGCAGGAGAATTAGCTTTATTATCGTTAGGATATAAAGGCTTTAATTTATCAGCGACTAGTATTTGGGCAATTAGTTTATTAGCTAGCTTAGTAGTGGCACCACAATTATTGTTGACCCTTGGCGGGCAATTATCTTTCTTATTGACATTTTGTTTACTGTTTTCTCGCCATTTATCTTTTTGGCAATCTAATTTATTAATGGGCATCGTGATGTTTCCATTAATTACACATCAGCAATTTACCTGGCATTTGTTGGAAATACCGATTAATTTTTTGGCGATACCATTGTTTGAAATCATCATTGTGCCTAGTATTTTTGTTGGCGTGTGGCAAATACCTTTTATCACTTCATTTGTTAACCAGTTAATTCATTTATTTGCGTCAATTATTGACACGGTGGCATCGTTACCACTTAATTGTGTGGTTGGTAAATTAGCTTGGCCTTTTGTACTGTTGCTACTCATTTTAGCTATGCTATCGTTTACCAATAAGAAAACAACCGCACGCATTGCTCGCATGACTTGGTTGATAACGTTAATTTTAGGTATCATTTGGGTCCGCTTTCCTCTACATGGTGAAGTCAGTTTATTTGATATTGGTCAAGGGGATGCGATATTAGTTCGATTACCATTCAACCAGAATGTTACGCTGATTGATACAGGCGGAAAAGTGAACTTTGGTGAAGAAAATTGGCAAAGATTAAAGTATTCACGGCCAAAGGGAGAGACGGTTATCATTAATTATCTACACAGCCGTGGTATTTCTAAAGTAAATCAATTAGTTTTAACGCATCAAGATCAAGATCATATTGGTGATGCGTATATTATCTTGCAAAAGATGGCAGTAGATCGTGTGATTATACCAAAAGGGATGCGGCAACAACCTGCTTTTGCTCAAAAAATAAAGCCGTATCTTAAGCAGAGAACACAAGTGATTGAAACCACGGACAATGATACGCAACAGAATATGCCTTTAAAGGTACTTTATCCTTTTGAATCTGGGCATGGTAAAAATGAAGATTGTATCGCCTTATACGGTGAATTTGGTGGTAAACGATTTTTGACATCAGGAGATTTAGATAAAGCAGGTGAAGAAAAAATATGTCAAAAATATCCAAATTTAAAATTAGATATTCTAAAATTCGGACATCATGGGTCGAAGACATCTACTAGTAGTGAAGCAATAAAGCAATGGTGCCCGCAATATGGTTTAGTATCAGCTGGCCGAAATAATCGATATCATCATCCCCATCAGGAAACCTTAGATCTGGCGCAACAACAAAAATTAATCGTTTATAATACCCAGATAAATGGTATGATAACATATGTTCCACGGATTTGAGCTTAAGATAACCTAAAAGGCAATATACCAACGTTTTAAAATTTATAATATTCGTTTATGCTTTTAAAATGTTGGGTAGGGTTGGGAAAAAGTTGGGAACTTTTAGAACATGTTTCCGATCTTAGTAATCACATTCTGTTTGCCTTCATCAGTTCCGTTGTTATAGAACATGGACATGTCCAACTTTGAGTGTCCTAAAATATTGGCAATGTCTCGTGGATTTATTCCCTCTATTCCAAAGGCTATGGTAGAAAATGCGTGACGTAGTTTATGTGGCCAAACATGAATACCGGTATCTTGACTTATTCTTTGGAACACTTGGGTTAATTGAGTATAGCGAACGTGATTTCCCCAGTGGCTTACAAATATGAAGTCATCAGGGGACATGATTCTGCCTTTCTTGGCGTAGACTTTCTTAGTTTCCTTAATAGCTTGATTAACATATTCCTCTACAAGAGGAGTCATAGGTACCCAACGTTTAGATGAGTGTGTTTTAGGTTCTGTTACTTCTCCGTGAAGATTAAGAACTTCAAATACACCAATCATGTTGTCTTTAACGTATTTCAACTTAATACCGTCTATCTCTTCATGGCGTAGTCCTAGAGTAGCCAACATTGCCATGGCTCGTTCTTGAGTGGATAAACTTGGCGATAACTTGATATAATTGAATACTTTTTCAAACTCCGATCTAGTCATTGAAGTATCACGTGGTTTTGTACCTGATATTTTGATTTTCTGGATCGGATTTTTTGGTATGTCATCATTGACTAATGCGTCTGCAAACACACTAGAAACAATATGACTAAATGTAGAAGCAGTATTGTGAGCGTAGTTCTTGTCTTTGATGAGTTTAGTTATCCAACGTTGATAATCACCACGTCTAACATCAATCATTAGCGTGTCGCCCCAATCAGGGTAAAAACGCTTTTTAAACATTGATTTTGATCGTGCATATGTTGAATAACGCCAAGAACCATTGTTTAGTTTCTCTTCACAATATTGTTCAAAATACTCCTCAACAGTAAGCGTTGTATAACCAGTTTCAGATTCAAGATCAGATATGATTGACTGCTTCATAGAACGCGCCATATCAAACGAAGTAATGCCTTGGCGTTCTACTTGATGACGCTTACCACGAATAGTAATAGTAAATCTAATACGCCAGCGTTTCCCTTTATCAGTCATATAACTTTGTATTTGGGGATCACGGCGTTCTTTTTTATAAGTATATTTCAAAATAATTGTCCTTTCTAAACCACTTTTGTCGATAGCAAGGTGTTTAGAAAGAGGGCAGTTTAACGGCATGACTTTGTGGCCTATGTACGCCCAAAGAGGGCATTAATTATTTATTGAGATTTGCTATTGCATAGTCAGCTTGTGCAGTAGTGAATTTTTCACCAGCAGCGGACACTAATTGATCATGAATTGAATCTACTGACATACTCATTTTTTCTTGATAGGTTTTTGCTTTATTTAACGCATTTTTATTGTAATCTGCTTTAACATTATCAATGGCATACTGTGCAGCATCAGCAGGAAATTTTTCACCGGCTTCAGATGTGAGTTGGTCATAAATTCCTTGTTTAGACATACTCATTGTGTCAGAGTATGTCTTTGCTTTTGCCAAGGCAGCACTGAATTCTGCTGAAACTTTTGGCTTGGAAGATGAACTACTTTTGGATGATGATTTTGATGGTGAAGAAGATATTGTTTTGGAGGAAATGTTTTTAGTGGCCATGCTACCAAACATTACAATAATAACAATCGCTACAATCCAAAACAAAACACGTTTGTAAATGGGCTTCTTTTGCACATATGTGTTGCCGTTCTCATCTACAATCTTTTTACTCATAAAAAACTCCTTTGCCTTTTAACGTGGTTGCTTGGCACGTACTACTTATTTTATTTAACGTTTAACAATTTCTGATAAAACAATGGGCTCTAAATAACTGCCAATTCCAAATACGTGCATAAATTCTAAATAACGCTCTGGTAAAAAATCACCATCTGGAAAATACATATTCAGTAATCTAATAATAGCATTTCGGTTGGCACGTCGTTCTTCGCTACGTTTACCCAAGGGAGAGAAATTGTAGATCTGAATGTTACCATGATCTGCATTGATAACATGATCCAACTCATGGGCTAATCTGAACGGAATTGAGTAATTTGTATCAAAATTGGGATTGATATTTATCCAACGTAAAGAGGGTGTTGCTGTATCTGGTTCACTAGATGGACCAGATATTTTACTAACATAAATATCATTGCTTCTAGCTAAATCTTGTAGTTCTTCATAATAGTGTTCGTGTAATGCTTCATGCTGCATACATAGTAGGTCTCCTGGTGATTATTTCTTACTAGGCTTACGATTACCGTTTTCGTCAATTTCCCATTGCCCAGTATCAATCATTGTCTGAGCAAAAGCACGTAACTGTGCTACATATTCTGGAGACAATTCAGCACCATCAAATGAGAGGATATCATCAATAGCCAAATCAGAAGGGTGATTTTTATTCTCTAGGGGCATAGTCATTTCATCTGTACGACCAAGAAGATAATCGGTTGAGACGTTCAGGACATCGGCTACCTTTTGAATAGTTGAAGGTTTTGGTTCGTGAATATCCCACTGGTAGATACCTGATTTTGATATACCAACTTGTTTGGCTAGTTTTTCTATAGATAATCCTCTTTTTTTAGCGGTATCTTTTGTACGTGAAAGTAGCGTCATAATAATCTTTTCTCCAAATGTGTACAAGAAAAGTCTAATAAGTTAGAAATATATGTTTACAAGTCTAACTAGTTGTACTATAATAATTCTTGTAAGTTACTTAGTAAGCTAAAAGCAAAACAAAAACACTTACGTATTATCTATCTTGGCGGAGGGATAAAGGCGTTTAGTACATTTGTTATGCGTATTTACTATGTCATTATAGTCTAAATTATCAGACTTGTAAATAAAAACTTATAAGTAATCATACAAAACTTAGTAAGTTTTAGAGGAAGGAGACACCATGACAGAACAAATGATTGTTAACGCTGCCCGTGAATTTAAAAAGCGTGTCAAAGATGCGCTTTACGATCGAGAGATGACACAGCGAGATTTGGCCAAAGCTATAGGTGTTAGTGAAGCGACATTGAGTTTAGCTATCAACACATACGCTGTTAACAAGCAATCGCGAGAAGTTAGAAATAAGGTACGTCAACTTTTGAATATTGAAGATGTATAAACGACTTTCCAACTATGGTCATTGAAATATTGAAGAGTATGGATATAGTCGTCTTCGAATATTTCTCCTTCTCCTTCGGAAGAAAGATAAAATTTTTTATCGAATGTATTGCGTTTCATATTATTATTTCCTTTTTTTACTAGGCACTGCAATGCCAGTAACTAAAGGATAGCGCTGTAATAACCACAAAAGATAGCAAGGTGTAAATATGGAAACAAATGAAACGATTGAAGCATTGTCCCGGCTGTTGAACGAAACAGTCGGCGAGCTTCAAAAGTTAAAAGAACAAGACGTTGCCTATGTTTGGAATAGTGATAAAAAAGCTTATGAAGAACTTGGCATTGGTAGAACGTATTTTGAAAAGATACGTCACAAACTACCACACATTGAAATACCTGATGAAAAAACAGGAAGCGTAGGGATTGTATATCCGAAGAAAGCCGTTAAGCAATGGCTAGACGAACATACAACAACGTATTAATCGCAACAAAAAAGCACCTAAACGGACGAGGTTTAGATGCGGAAGCTGTAATCTAGATTAGGATTTACAGCTCCGATTATATCAAAAATAAGAGGAGAAAACAAAATGCAAGAAGTTATCAAAATTAATCAAAACGAACAAGGTGAGGCACAAGTGAGTGCTCGAGAGTTATACCAAGCATTAGGAGTGAAGAAACGTTTTAGTGCCTGGTTTACACAAAACAGTGACCAATTAATTGATGGTGCAGATTTTACAGGTGTACTTGGAGGTACACCCGTTAAAGGTGGTAATGGAAATGTTCAATATTTACAGGATTACTCGTTAACGGTAGACGCTGCAAAACAAATTGCTTTAATGTCTGGTACTGAAAAAGGTAAGCAAGTCCGTATGTACTTTATTCAAGTGGAAAAAGCATGGAATAGTCCAGATCAAATCATGGCTCGAGCGTTACAAATTAGCAAAATGAAGCTTGAGAATAGGGATAAGCTAATTGCCGAAATGAAACCAAAGGCATTGTTTGCCGATGCAGTAGCGACTAGCGAAACAAGTGTATTGGTAGGGGAATTAGCTAAAATACTTAAACAAAACGGTGTCGACACTGGTGCCACACGATTATTCAGTTGGTTACGTAATAATGGCTACTTAATCCGTCGCAAAGGCACTGACTATAATATGCCAACGCAGAAAAGTATGGAATTAAGATTATTTGAAATTACCGAAACATCAATCACTCGAAGTAATGGCAGCATCACAGTATCAAAGACACCAAAAGTGACGGGTAAAGGTCAACAATACTTCATCAACAAGTTCTTGAAAGAGAAGGTGGGCTAATATGATCGCAATTAATATCTTAATCGTAGTAATCGTTGTTGGGTGGTTCATCTACAAAGAAAATATTGATTGGTGGCTCACGATCAAAGCTATCAAGCGTGAATTGCGAAAAGGCAAGCCAGTACATTTCTATACAGAAAATGATGAAATATGCATTAGTAACATTGCTGATTTGAAGCAAGAAACCGTGTGGTGGTGGATATGAGATATGTACCAGATATCACAGAACGACACGATAGCACGTGGGGTGATCAATTCTATTACGAAAAACAAGACAGGCGAGAGTTTTTAGAACATGAAATCGAAATATCTAAGCAAGAAATAGATGGTTGCAATGATTACATTGCTGAGTGTGAAGAAGAGTTATCAGAGATGGGAGCAGATTAATGGCAAATGATGTAGCGAAAATGCAGAAGATGATTAACAGCGACAAAATGACAAAACATTTTGAAGATATTTTGAAAGACAATGCTGCTGGTTTCTTAAGTGGGCTATCGACAGTAGTGGCGTTGAACCCAGACTTGGCCAAAACAAATATTGCCGATTTGACCAGTATTGCCATGCGCGCAGCAGTGCTTGATTTATCGGTTTTGCCTGACTTGGGTGAAGCCTATGTCATACCGTATGGTAAAAACCGGAAAATTGATGGCAAGTGGGTCACAACTGATGTTAAACCACAATTTCAGTTAGGTTATCGCGGCATTATCAAGTTAGTTCAGAATACGGGGCGCGTTGGTCGTATCGGGGGTAGCGTGGTCTATGAAGCGAATAAGCCACATTATAACTACGTGTTTGATGAGTTCCGAATGGATAACGAAGACTATGATCCCTATGTTGATGGTAAGAGTCCCGTTGCGGGTTATATTGCCTTTTACTATTTAGATGGTGAACGCATTGTTAAGTATTGGCCATTACAGAGAGTGGTCGAGCATGCCCTAGAATTTAGCCAAACATTTAAGGGATTAGATTACAAAGATAAGTATGGTAACAAACCTAAAACGCCTTGGTATTCAGACTTTGATGCTATGGCCATTAAAACAGTGATGAAGGATTTGCTTAAGTTTGCTCCCAAAACAACTAAGGTAGCACAAGCCATGGCCGAAGATGACCGTTCAGAACGAGAAGTTCGTGATGTAACGCCTGATAATGCACCGCAACAGCAAGTAGTTGAAGCCAATAATCAAACGAGTGCAAGTGCAGTCATTGAACCGGAACCAACTACTGAAACGCCTAAGGCACCTGCCACTGAACAACCACAACAAAATGCAAAAACAATAAGTGATAATCCATTTGCTGATGATGCTAATGCCGGGTCTTTGTTTAATAATTTGGAGGATGTGAAATGAGTGAAGTAAAAACAGTTTTACCAGTCGTAACTTTTGAAAATGGCGTTGCCCAAGGTTTTGAAGATTTGCGTGCCATGTTGCGTGGCGTTCAAGTTGTGGCTATTGAAGACAAGATTGATGCGCAACAGATGGCAGCTTTGAAAAAGGACATGAAGTTCGTATCGGATAACATCAAAAAGTCCACCAAACAAGCTGTTAAAGAGTATGAGAATCAACTACATGAACAGAATGGCACGTTGTTTGCTATTCAAGATACGGCAGACAGTATTATTGCGGATATTACTGAAAACCAAAATGTTTATAACACAGGCAGGCTTAAAGAATTAGAAGTTGTCTTACAAAAAGAAGTTGATGAACGTAATGAAAATTATCAACTAAAAGTACCGTTGACGATCAAAGCGGACTGGTTAAAGATGAGTAACTTTACGGCAACCGGTAAACCAACTAGTGCTTTAACAAAGTTATTGAATTTGGAATTTATCAAAGCAAAATCGGAAGAGAATAAAGTACCTGAAATTACTGAAGATGAACGCTTTAAACGAGCATTGAAATATCAGTTTGCTAAAGTGTGGGAACAAATTGAAGATGATGATATCTATAGTGGTGCTGATATCAAGAATCTACTGAAGCCGATTGCAAGTGAATTTGGTTAGAGGGATGATATATGGCTAATAAGAAAAAACCAATCTACTTTTGGCTGAGACTTGACAACAATTTCTACAAAAATTTAGCTATAAAAAAAGTTAGAAAAATGGCTGGTGGCGACACCATGGTAGTTATATACCAGAAAATGATGTTGAGCTCTCTAGACACCAGCGGAGTCATTTATTACGAAGGTATCTACGGAAAACTTGAAGAAGAATTAGCGTTAATGATTGATGAAGAGGTGGAGCAAGTTGCAATGACTTTATCATATTTCACCAAGGCTGGTTTAATCCAAATAGATGATAATCAAAACGTTGAAATGTCACAAGTATCAGCATTAATTGACCAAGAAACTAATTGGGCTAGATACAAAAGAGAACAACGAAAAAGCAATAAATTGGACAATGTCCAATCGTTGTCCAATGAGCGTCCAACAGAGATAGAGTTAGAGAAAGAGATAGAGATAAAGAAAGAGACAAAGTTAGAGAAAGATGTAGATGTAGAAGACGAAAAAGCAAAAGAGGACGACAACGCGAAAGCTTATGAATCTCTTGTTTCACTTTTCGAAGAAAATGGTTTCGGTACTATTGGTGGTTTGGTATCAACTGATATCTCTAACGAACTAAAAGATTTTGCTGAAGCTAATAATGATGATTATCGGGAAGCATACAAAGTAATTCTATTAGCGATTAAATTGGCAGTATCTAACGGAGCATGTAAGTTTAGCTATGTTTGGTCTATTACGAAAGGTTGGTACCAGAAAAAGTTATTCACGGTAAAAGACATTGAAGCCTCTGAACAAAAACGCAAAGATGAAAAATCTAAGCAAAGTCGAAATAGTTTTAACAGGCGTCCGCAAAAGCAGGAACCTGAGAAGGCTGTTATTAGCGAATCTGAGCAGGTTAGATCATATAGTGATGACGAATACCAAAAAGCAATGGAAAAGCTCAAGAACCTCAAAACAAAGGCAGAATAATGACAACCTAGATAGCAGGTAATTTGGACAATAAAAAACCGAGCCAGAAATACACACCAATGGATTTAAGGATTGCACCTGATGGGCTGTGTGTATTCTGATTCGGTCATTCAAATGATTGCTCACTTGAATATAGTAAGTTTAGCATTTGGTGATTAACTCAAAAGTAAAACCAAGATAAAGATTTAATAACAACATTTCTGAGATGAGACTGGTCAGTCTTACATCGATAATGGGAGAGAGATGTCATGTTATTAAAAATTATCTTGGCTTGCAAGCAAATACATTGGTAAAAAATCTCATATAAACTTTTTAAAGGAGAGATCTGCTTGCAACTTCATGATAACACTTTCTGAAAATAAATGTTGTTTTTCATGAAAATAAAAAGCCGGAGCAAATACTCCAGCTTGAGAAGTGTAAAGAAGTTAAGAAAGTTGAGTAACTAATTCATTAGCAATAAACACTTCACCAGTAAAGGATAACACTAATACCTTGGTTAAGGAAATGAAATGGGTAAACGTGAACCATCTATCAGTATGCTTATATCTTTAGCGAACTATTTTGATGTCACGATTGATTATTTAATTGGGAGATAAAATTTGCTTGATACAACGACAAGCTTTGATTTTAAAACAGAATTGATTAACAAACCGCATCCCCATAATGGCATGGTTTTCAATACCAAACTAAAGCGCGCAATTCCAAATAAAAAAGAGCGGGCTTACCAAGCTGAATTGCAGTTACAAATTGCACGCTACATGCATAACAACAAAATCAGTATGTTTGGCAAGGTGCCACTCTACGTTGAATATGAGTTTGGTTTTGAGCCATTGAAGTCATTTAGTAAAAAGGACCGAGTAGCTGCCTTATTGAGAAAGTTATTGCCGGTTAGTAATCGCAATCAAGGTGACTTAGACAACCTTGAAAAATCAACACAAGATGTTTTGAATGGTTTGGCCATTGATGATGATCGTTTTATCGTCGCCAAGTATTCAGTGAAATATTATACGGAGAAGCCATGCGTGGCTATCCGAATTAAGGAGTTAGAGATTTGAAATTATTAGTGATTGGACACCGATCAGGAACTGTTTATTTTACGGGCACACATCCCGAATGCACCCGTTTTATTAACGATAGGGCAATTAGACGTAAAACTAAAAAAGGTGTCTCAGGGGTATCAGCATTTGGTTTTAGTGAAGCGCTATGGATTCAGAAAGGGTAAAGCAATAATGACACACAGACCGGTTTATTATGATGTGCGCAGAAATGGTGAAACATTGTTTAGCGACACAGACAAGAATAAAGCGTTGGAACAGTTAAAAGCGTTTAACATGAGCGCTGAAGTTAACGGCGAGAGCAAAGCGGTGCTAGTAAGGGACTATGGGAGATAAATATGACACAAAATAAGTATTGTGAATTTTGTGAAGAAGTAACAAGGTGTTACCGAGATGACCAAATATGGTATGGAAATCTAGTTAAAACATACTTTTGTTCTGAATGCCAAAAGAAAGTTGAGTGATTATGCGAGAGACTAGATTTAGGGCATGGGATAAAGAGGAAAGTAAGTATATTAATATTGAAAAATTCTACATTAGTCCATATGACGGAGCAGTTATTGATATGGGCGGTTATGAATATCGAGACGCCGTTTTGGAACAATACACAGGACTTAAAGATAAAAACGGTGTCAATATTTATGAGGGCGATATCGTTCAACATTATGAAAGTAAAGAAGATATTTCGATTGTTAGATTTGGAGAATTTGGTGTTCCGAATATGGCAGAAGAGGTTTATCAGGACCGTGCGGTAGGCTTTTATTACGAAAATGCAAGCAACTTAAAAAACGTAGCACCTTTTGATATGACCGTGCCGGTTAACACAATATACACACAAAATGCTGAAGTTATCGGTAACATACACAAGAACACGGAATTATTACAGGAGTGATTGCTAGAAATATAGCAGCGACCAAGAGAGAGTTACAAGAAGTCGTATAGAGCACTGTCCTGAGCATGACATTAAACTGTTACTAAACATATAACCCAGTGGAAAGAGTTCGTTTAGTATTAAGCCACAGAAGTACCCTGTGGCGTACATAACTATTTGGAGGAAGTATTATTTTGGCAGATAAGATTGATGCAGTATTGAGAGATTATTTTACCGGTGCTCTGGATTTGAAGATTATACAAAGAAAACGTGAGTTGGATAGCGTTGGCTCCACTGATGAAAATGTGGGCGGTGGTCGTGCGCAAAATAAGCACACCCGTCCGTTAGATGATATGCTTATCCGTTACGAAAGTGATTATGAGTTACAAGCTTTATTTCGGCAACGTCGTATTATGAAAGAGTGGTTATCATCTGGTGTGTGTGACAAGGAAACCAATGAGATATTGAAATTGCACTATGGTAAGAAGTATACATGGGACAAGATATCCAATGAGTTATTTATTGGGCGCAACACAGCGATTCGCAAGCGAAATTGGTTTAAGCGAGTGTTGGCGGTTCAGATGTGAATAGACTGTTAAGATAATGAAAATTAACCATTATTTTAAATTAAATTGCAATAAGTGAGTATTTTTATGTACAATAAAGGTATATCTAAGAGAATATTGAGGCTTTTGATGAGACTTGAAAATTCAGCTATTTTTCCCAGTAGCCTTGTAAATCAAGAATACAGACCCGTCGCGGACTATGTAAATAGTCCGCGTTTATCCATCATTGAAAAACAATTATTGAAATTTGTTCTGAAAAAGATCAATGGTTTAAGTAATCGTATTCTTTACCAATATTACATAGGTAAAAGAAATTCGACGTATCGTTTTATACCATATGATACTAGTAATGGAGATCCCATATTAGGTCAGAATTCTAAAGGTGAAGATAACTACATTGATGTTGTGGTGGTCAAGAGAATTTCTAGTTCGTCTGAAGACGTCTATGAGGCGCGTTTAGAATTAAATGAGAAAAATATACAAAGAATTTGTACGAGACTATTTTTTGGAATTCCAAGTAAAAATGGCGAATTAAGAACATATACTCACTACTTAGATAAAATACCCTTATTTTCACGTAGTGGTGCTACTAATCAGGAAACAAATGAGTGTGCTGATTCGTGTGGTTATGTCTTGAAGAATATAAATTATCAGCAGACACATATACAAGGTTATATACAAGAGAGGATAGAGATATGAAGAAATTGGATGAAAAGTTAGTGGATACATTATCTCAAGATATGTTCAATTACTCTTTGAAATATGATGTTGATTTAGTAGATATTTTAAGTGTAGCTCCTTATAATATTCCGGTTAATGATGTTCAGCGACTAGGTAGTGGGAATCCCTTTGTCTCTGAGTATTCATTTGAAAAAATAAGTAACGCACTCTCTTATTTGAGTATACAAAAAAAACTAGATAAAAATTTTGGCAATGGTACTGCTAATGTGAGAGTTGAGCGTAAAGATATTTATGGTTATTTTAAAAATAATAATTCTTATCGTACACAGATCAATAGCACCACTACTATAAAAGAGGAAGATAGCTTTGCATACGCATAAGTTGTCTAATCATTGAGGAATATATCTATATGAAAATTAAGTATTGGCTGTATAGAATAAATAATTTGGAATACCACTTTAATGAGACGTTTCCATGGGATCGTAAAAAGGGAAATGAAAATTGTAACATGAATATTGATAATATTCGTGTTATATCTAATGAACAATCTAGTAAAGTTAGTATTGCTTTTAAAGTCACATTGATATCACACTATGATAATGTCGATGAGGAGTTTAGATTAATAAAGTTTGATTATAAATACATATTTGACATGGAAGATTTTCCGTTGAATGATGCTGAGTATATAAATAATTTTGTATTTAAGCACGGCTTAGAAGCAGCATTATTTAGTGTAAAAGATGTAATCAAAAAGATAACAGACTTAGATTATCAACCAAGAATAAATGTAAATATGATTGCTGTTCCTTTTGATGCAGAAAACGAAAGCACAGAAAATATCTAAAATGGTTTTTAAAACATTTTAGATATTAATATAAATGACAATTTTTTTCTGTGGATAACTCAACCCCTAAATATGGTGGTACTATTTTGGTACTTTTTGCCTAAAAAATGGTGTTAATATTGTAATATCGAAAAGAGTCAGACAAAAGTATGTGTGGCTCTTTTTATTTGCGTATCATTATTCAGAGGATAATTGAGTATGAATGATGAATACGCAAAAATATAGTTAAATAGATGAAAGACACTCCATATTGTTGTGATTTTTATTGGATTAATTGTACGGTTCGTCTCTTGTTTGGCATAGTGATTTTGTTGTTCAACGTTTTCCAGTAGTACAATCATGCCATTGGAGGTTGAAAGTGTGAAAGACATAGGTAATTATTGGGAATACTTTATAGAATGGATTAAGAGATTAAATTGGGGTACCGTTCCAGATTGGTTCGGTGCGTTAGGAACGATTGCTGCTGTTTTTGTAGCCGTTTACTTACCGTACCGAGCAACCAGACCAAGAGGAAAAGCTGAATTGGAATCTATGTATTACACTCCACAAGTTGAGTTAATGGGGTTTAAAGTGTCTTTTTACAATACAGGGTCAACTGCAATAAATATCCGTAGCCTATCTATTGGCCTAGTTGGTAGTACAAAAATGTTGCTTTTATCTATGGAATTTTTAGGCGGAGTTATTCAACCAGGAGAGGGATATTCTACAGGTTGTAACGCAGTCGGTGTTTATAAGACTCTTAAAGACATTTATGGTCCGAATAAAAAAGTGAAAATATATCCCAAAGTAACTGATTCTATTGGAAATATATATACTGGAAAAGTAATATCTTTGAGTTTGAAATCTATGAGGGAAGATTTGAAGTTTCAGTATCAATATTATAATTTGAATCCACAAGCTGCTAACGCAGAAAATGAGGAATTATTTAATACTAAAAAAATCGATTGAGATATGAATCATGTTACTTAAATTTAATGTGAAAAATAAACTTATTTTAACAAATAGGATTTTAAAATTAAGAGAGAAAAAACTTTACGAGAAAGCGGGGGGTTACCAAATGTGGTAGCCTTTTTATTTTGTGACAAGAGTAAACATTTACTATCAAAAAATGTAGAAAGGAGAGCAGATTGGACAAATTAACAACAAAACAAAAACGCTTCTGTGAAGAATACGTGAAACTTGGAAATGCAACTAGAGCCTATCAAGTTGCTGGATACGCTGTGAAAAGTGAAACGAGTGCAGCATCGTCAGCAAACAGAATGTTAAGAAATGTTAAGGTTAAATCCTATATTGACGGGCTTATGGGCGATTTGAAAAAGTCAACGATTGCGGATGCTGATGAGGCATTGGAAACGATCACTAATATTATGCGTGGTAATACAACTGATGAGGTTGTGATGATGAACCCGATCACTGGTACGGTGGAACGAGTTGAGAAACGCGTGGATAAAACTGTTATTTTAAAATCTGCTGCCGAAATACTCAAACGCCATCCATTACCAGTGGATATTAATTTGAATGCACCAACAAAGATTAATATTGTGGCGTCGTTTGATGATGTTGAAATACCGGAGCCCGAATATGAGTAATGAACGTGTGCTGACGTTAGATTTAAAGGACATGATAGCGCCACGTTTTTATCATATGTATTATGACATGATGAGAATAGCGCATTCAAATTACTATTTTGTTGGTGGCCGTGGTTCTACTAAGAGTTCGTTTATTGCCGTTATGCTGATGTTAATGCTGGAGGAAGATAGTAACGCTAGTGCTGCAGTATTAAGACGAGTTGCTGATACCTTACGTGATAGTGTGGTGGCTCAATTAAAATGGGCAATTAATAAGCTAGGTTTATCTGCTAACTGGAAAGCAACAACATCCCCATTAGAGATAAAGAATATCTACACAGGTCAAAAAATTATCTTTCGAGGTGCTGATGATCCTGAAAAGATTAAATCAGTGAAGGTTGATAAAGGGCATATTAAATTCATTTGGTTTGAAGAGTTGTCAGAGTTCAAGGCAGCAGCTGGTATTCGTAATATTAAGCAGTCTCTTGGACGTGGTGGTGAGCAGATGTTTATCTTCTCGTTTAACCCACCAAAGTCACAGCGTAATTGGACCAATGAATTTGTGGAACAAGAAAAGGTGCGTGATGATGTATTAGTTCATCGTTCAACTTATCTGACTGTCCCTAAAACGTGGCTAGGTAATGTTTTTATCAGTGAAGCTAAGGCGCTTAAAGAAGTTAATCCAACAGCGTATGAGCATGAATATTTGGGCAAGGTTGTTGGTACTGGTGCTGAAGTATTTACTAATATCATTAATCAACGCATTCCAGATGAATTGGCTGCAACATTTGATACGATTTATCGTGGCCTCGACTTTGGTTTTGGTGCAGACCCACTTGGGTATGTTGAATTTTATTATGACAGTACACGACGTCGTTTGTATTTCGTGAATGAGATATACAAAACGGGGATGAAAAACCGTGTAGCAGTTGAAGCCATTATGAAACTTAACAAAGACAATAATGTAGTGATTGCTGATAGTGCCGAACCAAGAACGATTGCTGAATTTAGAGACTTAGGGCTTAATATTCAACCAGCCGTCAAAGGACCTGGTTCAGTTGAACATGGTATCAAATGGTTGCAAGACCTAAATGCCATTATCATTGATCCACGTAGAACGCCTAACATTTATCGTGAGTTCTCAGGTTATGAGTTAGAAGAGGACCGTATGGGTAACTTACGTGGTGAGTATCCTGATCACGATAACCATACGATTGACCCAACACGATATGCTGCTGAACGTATTATTCGATTAGGTGGCTTTAAGCAGTGGAAGAAGTAATACACAGAGGTAAGTATAATGGATATTGAAAAAATCAAAGAGCTTGTTAAAAATAAAACATCAGAGCGTATTAATATCTATGCAAAATTTGATGAAAGCCAACGTTATTATGATAACCAGAATGATATTACTAATCGTAATAATGGTGAAAGTAAGCTCAATTCAAAGGGTAAAGATGATCCATTACGACCTGCTGATAACCGTGTGAGCAATAACTTCCATCAGCCTATTGTTGACCAAAAGGCAGCTTATTTGGCTACAGTAGCGCCACAAATTGATGTAGGTAATGGCCAAGATATCAATGATAAGATACGCGATACATTGGGTGATGGTTTTGCTAATACATTATTTGATTTGGTAGTTGATGCAAGTAATGCTGGTTTGGTGTGGTTACATTATTGGATAGACAGAGATACCAATACTTTTAGATTTGGCATCATCCCCCCTGGAGAATGCACACCAGTGTATGATAACTATCTTGAAAAGAACGTTATCGGGATGTTGAGAACGTATAAAAAGCTAGATGGTGATACTGGTAAGAATGTTTACATTCATGAGTACTGGAATGATACCGAAGTACAGATGTACCAATCACAGCCATACGGTGAAAGTGGTTCACGAGTATTTCAAGAGTATCAGGGCATTAATATTATTGATATCAGTACACAAGAAACTGTTGGCACTAGTAACACTAGGCAACATGAATTTGGTGAAGTGCCATTTATTGCATTTAGAAATAATAAGCGGGAACGTCGGGACCTAGATAAGTACAAAGGTTTAATAGATGTCTACGATAAAGTTTATAACGGCTTTGTTAATGATGTTGATGACGTACAACAGGTTATCCTGGTGCTTAATAACTACAGTGGTACTGATTTAGGTGAGTTCAAAAAACAGCTCGTTGAAGATAAAGCCATTAAAGTTGAAACATTTGCGGGTTCTGAAAAAGCAGGGGTTGATACTTTAACCATTGATATTCCCGTTGAAGCTAGAGAAAAACTGCTGACTAATACACGTGATGCCATTTACTATAATGCACAGGCCGTTAACCCGAATAAGATTGAATTAGGGAACAACACAGGTGTGGCCATTAAAATGCTTTATTCACAGTTAGAGTTAAAAGCTAGCGTTGTCGAAAAACAGTTTAGAATTGGTATCTCACAGCTTATTAGAGCGATTATGCGTTACTTGAATGTATCTGATTATAATACTCGTAAAATCACACAGACGTGGACGAGAACATCAATTACTAACAACGTAGAACAAGCGACAGTCTTACAACAGCTTGCTGATGTATCTAGTCTTGATACCATTGCCAAGAACAATCCACTAGTTGATGATTGGCAGGATGAAGTAAAGCGTTTAAAACAAGAACGTGAGGCAGGACATGATAGCTATGAACCATAAAAAATAGGTGGAGATCATTCATGGATTATTGGCAAGAGCGTCATCTAGAAAACAAAAAGGCTAGTCTAGCAAGAAGTGATGATTATGAACGGTATATTCTCAATCAATCTCAAGCAGCATTAAAAGAAATACAGCTTGTTTTACATAAATGGTTGAATAAATATGCGTTGTCTACTGGTATGACTATCGAGAGTGCTAATAAGAAATTACGGGGTAAATCATTAGATAGCTGGTATGAAACTTTAGATCATTGGGAAGAATTGGCCAGAAATGGCAGATATGAAGGGCGACTTAATTTAGCCTACTACCGTTTACAAATTACTAGATTACAGGCTCTTGAAGCTGAGACACAATTTGTCATAGCTAAGTATGCTGATTTAGAAGTTAAGTCCATGGAAAACACACTAGTTAATGAATTCAAACAAAATTATTATCGTGATGTGTATGAGATACAAAGTGAGAAAGCAACCTATGACAGTAACTTTGACAAATACACTGATGCACAATTAGAAACCTTTGTAAATCAGCGTTGGCACGGTAAAAACTTTAGTGAACGAGTATGGGGCAACTTTGTTAATGACTTGCCACAAGAATTAACTACTGCGGTAAGACGTGGCATATTGATGGGGATGAGTAATTACAACATCATTAAACATGCCAGTGCAAAGTTTCAAGAGTTTGAGCAATATAAACAACATCGACTTATCATTACAGAAATGTCTCATGCTGCTAATGAAGCCAGCTATAAGGCATATAAGACGGAACATATTGAGGAATATCGATTTTTGGCCACGCTTGAAACAAAAACGTGTGCAATATGTGGTGACTTGGATTATGAAACTTTTGCAGTAGATGATAGAAAAATCAGTGTTAATTATCCACCTATTCATGGTCATTGCCGTTGCACAACGGTGCCAGTGGTTAAGGGAGAAGAACGATTAAGCCATCAACGTTGGGCTAGAGATCCTGATACCAATAAAGGGAAGTACATCCCTAAGCAAACTTATAATGAGTGGGCCAATTCTGTTGGCTTAAATGATATATAAACATTGTTATCAAATAATGGCGTACCGTTAATATACGGCACGCTGTACATAATATATTCGCCCGCTAGCATACCGGGCGTTACAAATAGTGTGCTTTTTGTATGCACTCAATCGCGGTCGTTCCGCGTAATAAATCACGAGAGAGGTAAAACAATGAAGCGAGAACAATTAATTAAGTTAGGTTTATCAGAAGATCAAGTTAATGGTGTTATGAAAATTCATGGCCAAGATACAGAGTCTCTTAAAGATGCTGTTGCCTTACAGGATAAGGTCAATGAATTAACCACTGAACGTGATGGATTTAAAGCGCAAATCAAGCAACGCGATAAAGATATGGCCGAATTGAAAAAGATGGTTGGAGATAATGCTGACTATAAAGAGAAGTACGATGAGTTGAAATCAAAGTATTCAGATGATACTCAAAACTTACAGTCTAGCATTGATAGCTTGAAGTTAGATACGGCCATTGCTCAGGCTTTGACAGGTTCTAAAGCCCGCAATAATGATGATTTGATGCGATTTATCGATAAAAGTGAACTTAAGCTTAATGATAAAGGGGAGGTAGAGGGGCTATCTAACAAGATTGAAGCAATTCAAAAAGACAAACCTTACTTATTTGATTTAGGTAAGACAGATTCAGGATATAAGCCGGCTGGTGGAGATCCTGCTAATCAAGATGCAACAGATGCCTTTATTTCTGCAATGGGTGGCACTGTTAATACACAATAACGGAGGTAAGACATGGTTTTAAACTATGCAACAAGCTATCAAGCTGCATTACAAGCAACAATTTATCAAACACTTCTACATTCAAGCGATTTATGGAATTCGCCTGCCAATGCATTAGTTAATTTTTCAGGTGCCAAGCATGTTAAGGTGCCTAAGTTAACCATTGAAAGTGGCCGACGTGATCGTAAGCGAGCAACAATTACACAACCTGTCATGAATTACTCAAATGATTATGATGATTACGAATTAAAGTTTGAGCGTGATTGGTCAACGATTGTTGACCCATTGGATGTTGATGAAACAAATCAAGTAACATCTATTGCTAACGTAACAAATGCTTTCAATACACAACAAAAGATCCCTGAAAAAGATCGTTTTATGTTCTCTAAGTTATATAAAGAGAAGAAGGCATTTAACGATAAAGGGATTATTACAGATACTCTGACTGAAGAAAATGTACTGGATCTCTTTGATGAGTGGATGGCGCAGTTGGATGAATTACAGGTAGCTAATTCATTGCAACGTATTCTTTATGTGACACCAACTGTTAATAAGATTTTGAAGTCAGCACAGGCACGATCACGTTCAATCATTTTGAGTTCCTCATCAAGTATTGATCGTCGTGTTTACTCATTGGATGATGTAACTATTAAGGTTGTGCCAGCACATCTTATGCATACAACTTATAACTTTGAAGTCGGTGCATTGCCTGTTGATGGTTCACAGCAAATTGATATGTTCTTGATTTTAAATGGTGTTCAAATTGCACCAGAAAAATATGAATTTGCAGGATTTGATGCACCTACTGCTGCAAACTCTGGTAATTATTTGTATTACGAAAATTCATATGAAGATGTATTACTTTTGAAACCACGTAAGGATGGTATTTTCTTCCATATTTCTGATCGTAAAACAGGGACAGCACCACAAGGATAGGGAGACAGATGATGGCAAAAAAGTATATTGTTCTACAAGACTTCACTGATAAGTTGGCTAATCGTTTATACAAGAAAGGCGATACATTCAAACATGTTGGTGTGCGTAGCGAAAGGCTAGAAGAATTGAAGTCAGAAAAACATCCCCATCACAATGGTGCGATCATTGCTTTGAATGAGCAGTTGGATGTTCAAGATGACGAAATGGAAGTAGCCGAAGAAGTAGCTATTGAAAACGATGAGGAAACAGCTGACGACGTTAAGGAGTAACTATGCTAGAGGAACAGGTAACTCATCCCCGATATGATCATTTGTTAGCGACATTGAAATTGGTATCTCCTAAAAAGATTCAGAATAATGAGGAATACAGTCAAATGTATGACAAAATTATTGATTTGTTACTCAACAAAGCGATTAAAGATGTGACGACTTATACCCATATACCCGTTAATGAGTTGCCTGCTGAACTTGATGAAACGATTGTTATGATCGCTAAAAATACGATTGATTTGTCGGGCTTTACTACACCTGTTGAACAAATGGTTAACCAGAATGTTTCAAATTTGACTGAAGGAGATACAAGTGTGTCTTTTAAATCAGACGGTGAAGTTATGGCCAGTTTATTAGGTGTCAATCTCATTACAAATAGTTACTATGGGCTTCTAAATACTTATAGGCGGTTGTTGAGATGAGTTTATTTGGCGGAATGGGAAGTATTTTGAATACATTATATCGGGATAAAGCCACGATATATGGTTCTGGTGTTGCAAAGTCTGGACCATTTACTGAAACTCAACCAAAGATTATTGCCGAAGATTATCCATGTAAGGTTTCTAAAATTACTCAAAATGTTGTTCAGACAGATAGTGTTGGCATGATAGATTCTTTTGATGCAGTGTTGTTTATTGATGCCAATATTAAGATACCTGCTGCAGCTACTATTGTGGTTACAGACGTTAATGGATATCAGACGACCTATAAACGTTCATCAAGCGGTTATATGGGATATGAGAGTCATCAAGAAGTACGCATGAAGTTAGACAGAAAGGCATCAGAGGTGACTAATGTCAAGAATGGGTAAATTTGACGATGGTGAAATAAAATCTTTCTTGAGTAACTTGCAAAACTCACTTCATAATCAAGATATCTTGCAAGCTATGATTAGTGAGATGAATGATGTAGGTAATTTAGGATTGATTGCTGTCAAAGAGCGAACCCCAACTGATAAAGGTCGTTTAAAGAGTGCTTGGCAAAAGACATCAGCCACTAAACGTGGCAACGCTGTTGTTGTTGAGCTTGTCAATAATACTGAATATGCTGCATCTGTTGAATTTGGTCATCGGCAGAAGGTAGGAAGATACGTACCTGCTATCAATGCACGCTTGGTTACACCATTTGTGCCTGGTAAATTTATGTTGAAAAATTCAATGACTGAGATTGAAGCGCTTATGACACAACGAGTAGATAAACGCTTCACAGCTGAAATTAATAAATTATTTGGTAAATAATATGACAGATATTACATTGCTTATCGGTAATACTTTAGCGGATATTGATCCTGACATGATTATTTATCGTGATAAACAGGAAAATGGTGCATATGAAACACCATGTTATCTCATTCAAAGATTACCGGTGACTATTGGAAGCTCAATTGGTCATCATGAACATCGTATGTATACGTATGATTTGGTATATATGCCGGCAGAGGACAGCCGTAAAAAACTATCTGATATTGATTTAAAGAGTGAGTTATTGATGGAAAAATTCAAACTTATTCAACCTAATTTTGCACGATTATGGCATCGTTCACTAAACATAGTGGACGATGTTTTGCATTTTCAGTTTGATATTTATGTGCAAGACCATGTCTCAGATGATGGGCCAAAGATGAATAACAATTTAATTTATGAAGGAGGATTGTTGAATGGCAACAGATAATTCTAAAAATTCATCTAGTACTAAGCCTGATGATACAAAGGTATCAACTAGTACAGATAAGAATGATAAAGATGTTTCAACCAGTACGAAAAACACTGTTACGCCTAAAGCGCAAAATAGTGCCAGTAAAACTGTTGAAACAAAAGAACCGATAACTGAAAAAGCAACTTCTGGTATTGATCCAGAAGTTTATGACAGTATCGAATTTACTCGTGAACAATTATTAACAAGTAGTTTTAACGATACAGACATGTTGATGATAAAAATGCTGACAAGGCCTGGGAGAACGTACACACGCCCTCAGATTCGTCAATTGTTTGCAGATTTTAAGAAGAAAGGACTTTTTTAAATTATGGCAGGTGGAAATTGGACATCACAAAACAAAGCACGCCCTGGAGCATATGTTGATGTTAGCTCTAACTCATTAACGGCAGCAGGATCAGATACTTCACGAGGTGTTGTTTTCTGGATTCATAGCGGTTCATTTGGTTGGGGTAAGAATGGTGTAACAGAAGTTGGCGGTGGTAGCGACTTCAAAGCATTATTTGGCGTTGATATTAACTCTAACGAGTTAGCAGCATTGAATGAAATCTTAAAGGGGGCACCTAAGAGTGTTCTAGTATTTAATTCTAATGCTGGAAACAAGGCAACAGCCACAAGTGATGTATTACCTTGGGTATTCACAGCTAAGTATGCTGGAGAAAAAGGCAACAGTGTTAAGGTAAGCGTTTATCGTGATGCCACTGATACGACAAAGTTAGATGTGGCCACATTCTTTGGAACAGAGTTGGTTAATACACAGTCAGTACGAAATGCATCAGAATTAAAATCTAATGCTTATCTTGATGTACAGGCAACTTCTGCTTCACAAGGGGATGATGGCCGTGCATTGATTGATGCGGTGTCATCAACGATTACACTTAATTTGTCAGGTGGCACAACGGTTCTAAGTGAAGATCTATTAGCTGAAATTAACCATGCTACTGAAACAATGAACTTTAATGTATTGACTGCCGCAGGAGCAGATAAAGATGCAAATATTCATTTGATGGTTTACAACACAATCAAAAGTTTACGAGAGAATGATGGCCTGAAAGTTACAGGTGTTGTTCCTGGTAGTGATAACTTTGATTACGATTATGAAGGTATTAGTGTTGTTCAAAATGGTGTGAAGCTGTTAAACGACAATGAACTACCTGAAACGGTTGCAGCGGGTTATTTTGCTGGTGTGAGTGCTGCAGCTGATATAAATGAGTCATTGACATATCGCTCATATCCTGGAGCTGTGGACGTAGTACCACGCTTTAGTAACAGTGATACAGAAAAAGCGTTACTAGCTGGAAAGATTGTTTTTACAGCACGTCGTGATGGCAGTGTTGTTATTGAACAGGACATCAACTCACACCACACTTATTCAGTATCAAAGAACCAATATTTCCGTAAGAATCGTGTGCTACGTGTCTTGGATGAAATTGCTAACAATACGCATGACACTTATGAAAAGCAATTTATTGGGAAAGTGGATAACAACCCACAAGGTCGTGATGTGTTTAAGGCTAACCGTATTACCTATTTGACAGGGCTACAAGCACAAGGAGCCATTCAAAACTTTGTACCAGATGATATTACGGTTGAACCTGGTGCAGATAAAGATGCCGTTGTGATGACGTTGGCAGTTCAACCAACGGATTCAATGGAAAAGTTATACGCAAAGATCACAGTTCAATAATCTAAGGGGGACAACAAATGCGTGATGTGTTATCAGGTAAAGATGTTATCAATTCAAAATCAGGTATGGTGACTGTCAATATTGATGGCCAAAATATTGAATTAATTGAATTGACAGAATTTACTGCTCAAATCGATAAGAACAAGGAAGATGTTCAAGTTATTGGCTCATTGTGGACTAAGAAGAAAACAACTAGTATTGCTGGTTCTGGTTCCATGGGTGGCAAGGTTATTAATTCAAATTGGGCTAAATTAGGTCAAAAGATGGCTAATGAGGGTGTTGATACATTCTTTGATGCCACAGTAGTCGTTGAAGACGAAACAAGTTCAGTTGGAAAGCAAACAGTAGCATTCCATAACATTAATATGGATAGTATCCCATTGGTGGCATTAGAAGCAGATGATGGCGTTATGGAATGGGAAAGCGACTTCTCGTTTGAAGGCTTTAACCTTGTATCGGCTTTTAATGGCATTTAATTAGTATTTACAAATCAATTGATATCAGAATTTAAAATTATAGGAGAAATTTATCATGACAGAAACAGCATATAATGTATCAGATTTTTTGAAGGAAAACGTTGAGGCAACAGTTGAGCAAAAGGAAGTGAAGATTGATCGTTTCCCAAAGCCTTTTGTTATTAAGACAATCACTGAAGCTGAGAACACAGCCTTACGTCAACGTGCTACGGTCAAGTTGCGTAGCAAGAATGGCCAAGTACGCACAGAAACAGACGGAGATAAGTATGCTGGCTTGTTAGTTGTGGCATCAACGGTTGTACCTAACTTTTCAGATGCTGTTCTACAAGAAAATTATGGAACAGGATCAGCTGTGGATACTGCTCGTACAATGCTTCGTGCTGGTGAATTCGCTACTTTGGCAAAAGAAGTAACTGAATTCAACGGCTTTAATGAAGATGTTAATGATTTAGTGGAAGATGCAAAAAACTAATTAAAGGCGGTAATGGAGATTTTGCTTACTATGCTCATATGCTCAATAATCACGGATGGTCACCTAAACAATGGTCATCCCTAAGTCGTTATGAAAAAGCACTTGTTATTGCATCAATTAACATCAAAGTTGAGCAAGAAAAGGCAGAAATGAAGCGAGCAGAACGTCAGGCAAAATCAAAATGACGCCAAATACGGTGGCAACACCGTGTACATAATGTGGAGGGATATTTATGGGGTCGGGAACAACACTCAGTGCGACGCTACAGCTATTTGATAATTTTTCTAACAAATTAAATAGTTTAGATAGCAATATTAGTCGTAGTACATCACAAATTGATAAATTTAAATCAGCGGTTGAATCCAACATCAATAGCTCAGCCATGACAAGTTTTGCTAAAGGTATGGGTGAGTCGTTCAATCAAGCATACGGTACTGCTACGAAGACTGTTAGGAGTATGACCGAGATGGTATCGCCTCTTGAACAAGCAAAAGGAAGGGCTACTTCTTTAGGACAGGAATTACAGCGTTCTCAACGCGTGACTGATTTGACATCCAAAGCGTTATCAGAGGCACAAAATCATGTCCAAGAATTAGCCAATGGTGGTAAGGCTTCAGCATCTGAAATGTTGAAAGCTGAGAATAACGTGGGCCAATTAAAGTCCCAATTACAACAAGCAGAAAACAATACCAAAGGTTTGGCTATTCAATTTACGTCAGCCACAGCTAAAGCAGCACAATTACAGCAAGCAAGTGGTACGATTGGTGCCAAACTTAGAAGTTCATTACAAAACACCGCCAGTAGTGGCGGTGTTTTTGGTAAGTTGGCTACTGCAGCGATAACAACAGGTAATACTGCCAAGAATGCTTTTACTGGTTTAGGCAATAAAATTAGGTCTGAAACTAACACAGGTGCTAGTGGATTTAGCCAATTGACACAAACGGCAACAAAGACCGGTAGCATGTTTAAAAGTATGTTAGGTGCGAACTTAATTGGCGCTGGTATTGGTAAAGCGGTGGGCATGGTTAAAGATAGTATCGGTGGTGCTGTTAGTCGTGTTGATACACTGAACGCTTATCCAAAAGTTATGGCACAAATGGGCTATGCAACACAGGATACCAATAAGTCTGTTGATATATTGAAAAAGGGTGTTGATGGATTACCTACATCCCTACAGGATTTAACAAAAAGTGCTCAAAGCTTTGCTATTTTGGAAAAAAGTGCTACTGGAGGTGCTAAGACTGCTACCGCCTTAAATGATGCTTTCTTGGCATCAGGTGCTAGTGCTGGAGATGCGTCACGTGGTGTTGAACAATATTCACAAATGTTAGCCAGTGGTACCGTTGATATGACATCTTGGAGAACACTTCAAGAAACCATGCCTTATGCATTGACTAAAGTCGCTAATTCATTTGGGTTGACTGGTAAAAGTGCAGAACGTGATCTTTACGCTAAGTTAAAGAATGGTGATGTCACAATGGATCAGCTTAATAAGCGATTTATTGAGCTTGACGGTGGTGCCAAAGGGTTTGCAAATACTGCACGTACTGCAACCGGAGGTATCGGAACATCATTTGCTAATATGAAAAATGCAGTTACCAATGCAACGGCTACTGTATTAGATGCCATGGCTAAAGGTGGCATGACCAAAGTAATCGATGGTATTACTAATACAATTAAGAGCTCCGTGCCTACTATCAATCGATTTGCAACCACAGCAGTAGATGGGTTATCTAAAGGCTTCAAAACTGCAATGAAGTGGGGTAAAGAGTTCTGGAGCGTACTTAAAGATACAGGCGCTATTGATGACTTACAGGGCGCTTTCTTACAAGCTGGTTTTGCCATTAATGCTATTAAAAGTGCTTTAGCAGGTGTTAAAGGGCAAAAAGCAATTAATCCTATTGCAACTGCAGCACGTTGGGCAGCAGGCGCACTTAAACTTTTGGCGGGAGCTATACAAGGCGTATCTAATTTTATACAGAGTTTAGATCCTAGTACTATTCGGCATTTTACACAGTCATTACCGTTATTAGCTGTGGGTGCTTTAGCAGTAGTAGCTGCATTTAAATTCTTTAAGCCTATATCATTACTACTTGATCTGTTTAGAGGAAAATTGAATAGCTTGTCTAAGGGGATGTTCAGCTTTGGAAAAAGTGCAAAGCCTGTTCAAAAAACTACGGGGGCACTTAGTGGATTGGCTAAGATGGCAGGTATAGCTCTAGTTGTTGCCTCCATTGCCTTATTGGCTAGAGAGTTGAGTGGTTTAGCTTCTATTGGACCATCAGCAGTTGCTCCGTTATTGTCATTTGGCGCAGTTGTGGGTGGCTTAGCCATTATATTAGGATCAATGGGAAGCAAGTTGCAAAGCAGTGCTGTTGGTATTGGTGTATTTGCTGCATCTGTTTCTGCTATGGCTTTGGCAATGGTACCACTCGCTTCATTAGGTAGCACAGCCATTGGGCCTTTAGTAACATTTGGCGTTGTAATAGCTGGCTTAGCAGCAGTATTTGCAACATTTGGTTCAGCATTAACCGCCAATGTATTAGGCATTGCAGTGTTTGCTGCAAGTGTTTCAATTTTGGCATTAGCTATGGCACCGATTGCTCAAACAGGAACTGCAGGAGCCGTGGCCATGGCAGCATTTGGCTTAGTTGTTGCAGGGCTGGTTATCACATTTGCTTTATTTGGTACAGCTCTAACTGCTGCAATACCGGCTATGTTAGCTTTTGGTGCAACTATCTTGATGATTGGTATGGGAATGGGCTTGGCAATACCAGCCATTCAAGCATTACCTCCAGTCATTAATGCGCTATCTATGGCATTTGCTGTTGCAGCTGCATCAATTGCTAGTGCAGTATCTATTATCGTCATGAGTATCGCTATGGCTGTAGCATTAATCATTTCTTCTATTTCTGAACTTGTTAGTAGCATTGCTAATGGTATTTCACAAGTAGTTAATTCTGTGGCTGATGGTTTTAGTCAGGTTGTTACTTCAATTGGTAATGCCATGAGCCAAGTTGTGGATTCAGTATCTGGAGGTATCAGTAAGGTAGTTGATGCTATTGGTAATGCAATATCAGGTGTTTTGAATGCATTAGCCAAAGTCTTTGATTCTATCGGCAATGCTGCGTTATCAGCTGGTAGAGGGTTTGAAATGTTAGCAAATGGTGTTAGTCAATTAGTTTCGTTGCCATTAGGAAAGCTAGCAGGAACTCTAACTGCTACAGCTGTTGGATTAGGTGCAGTAGCTGCAGCAGGTCCTGGTCTAGCGATTGCAGGTGCCGGTATGTCCTTGTTATCAGCTGGAATGGTAACGGTGGTAGCAATGGCGACTGTATTATCTGCAACATTACCAACTGTTGGAACAGCCTTTACAAATATGGCAGCGCAAATACCAACCTTAGGTGCGGCATTTATTAGTTTGGCCACGGCATCAACTGCTCTGTTATCAGCATTTGGTATTTTGGCAGCGGAAATGGCAGTCATGGGTGCTGCTTCTGTTGTTTTGAGTGCAACATCATTAGTGCTAGTAGCAACGTTCACTATGATTACTGCAACAATGATTATGATGTCTGCTACAGCATTGATGGCTAGTGCAGCAATGTTAATGATCGCGACAGGTAGCATGTTGGCCTCAACGAGTATGGCGTTGTTAGCCACTGGAACGATGGCTGTTGTTACAGGATTGACATTAATGTTAGCGACGGTAGCAATGGTTTCGGCAGGTCTATTGATGATTAGTGCCACTACAATAGCTTTGACCGCAACGCTGACATTATTAACCGCCATGTCTATGGCATCTAGTGTTGCATTAGGTATTATGGGTGCTGCCGGTTTTGTAGCTGGTGCAGGACTAATAGTAGCTGGTACTGGAGCTACAATAGCAGGCGCAGGTCTGATGGTATTATCGGCAGGAATTATTGCCACAAGCGCAGCTCTTGTAGCATTATCAGCTGGTATTCAAGCCCTATATACAACGGTATCTTCTGTATTTAGTTCAATAGTTAGCGCTGTAATGTCTGCAATGAGTAATGTCGTTTCATCTGTAAGTAGCGGTATGCAAAGTGCTGTTAGCACAGTTAGAAGCTATGGCAGTTCATTGGTTAGCGCTGGTACAGACTTTGTTATGGGATTTGTTAATGGGATTAAAGGTTCTATTGGAGCGGCAGTAGATGCAGCAGCAAGTATGGCAAAAAGTGCTGTTAACGCAGCCAAAAGCTTTTTGAATATTCATTCGCCATCACGAGTAATGCGAGATCAAGTTGGAAAGTTCGTGGCATTAGGTATGGCGGTCGGTATTATCGCTAATGCTTCTTCGGTAAGTGATGCCAGTGCTAATATGGCAGAATCTGCTGTTAAATCAGCAGAAGGTTATGTAATGCCTGATATCAATGGTGGTAACGTGACAGCATATACATTGCCAGATATTCCAGAAGTTAAGAATGATCAAGTAACAATGTTAAGGTACGTTAATGCCGTACCAACAGCGCCACAGTTACAAAATCAATCAGCTATAAACTATTATGAAAATAGCGTTGAAGGTACGCCTAATATCAGTAATCAAACTGCAACTGTAGATTATATGAATATTGTGCCAACACAGCCAAGTATTGAAAATGCAAATGCAGCTATTCAATATCACAATGCAGTGCCAGAATTACCAGAAATTGCTAAGCAAGTTGTTGGTATTGATTATGTTCTTAATAAAATGGCAACGCCTAATGTTAAGGATCAAAATTCTACCGTGTGCTATAACCAGGTTTTGCAAGATGTTCCAAATATTCGAGATCAAATAGCAAATGTTCAATACAAAAGTGGCGCTCTGGAAACGCCAAAAATTAGTGATCGAGTAGCTACTACTCAATATGTCAATTCAATCCAACCACTAAACGATATCCAAAATCAAACTGCAAATATTGAGTACAAGAATATTGTACCGATGGCACCACAGGCTAATGGCCAAACAGTTATCAATCAATATTTGAGCAGGGCGGAGCCGTTACAAAATGTTCGAGACCAAAATGCTCATATTAATTACAGTAATGTTATTCCGATGACACCGCAGATTAGAGATCAGCATGCAAATCTCAATTATGATGCGCATGCACCTGTAATACCTCAAATAAGTGATCAGAATGCAGCCGTTCGATATACAGCTTCAATACCACATCCAAAGGATTTAACTCAAAACACAACTATGACTCATCAGGAGAATTTTACGGGGAGTTTCGATAATAATCTTATTAATGCAATTATTAATGGGTTTGATTTGGCTACTCAAGCAGTTTTGAAGTTTGTATCAGCTATTAGTGGTATTGGTGGTAGTGACACTGTAAACGTAGAAAACAACCGTTTAAACACTGACACTATTGCTAGGAATGATGATCTATTAGGTGTTCAACAACCCAAACCGGTACTCAATCATGAACAAGGTGATGTTGATGTAATTATTCAACCGGGTGCTATTGTTATTCAAAGTGTTAATGAGAACTATGATGCGGAGAAAATGTTGGCACTGATTGAACAAAAACTAATGGAAAAGCGTAATAAAACTTTAAGAAGGTGAGTTTAATATAGTATGGCTACTCAAAATAAAAGAGCACCAACAAAGAAAGGTGCTTCAATAGTTTCAACAAAGTCCAATAAAAAGAAAATTCATATTGGTGTGTATTTGACTAACCACAAAAATAAAACGATTGAATTACCGGTTAATCCAAGTGATATTGCACATGAGGCTACTTTGGGAAGTGAGGCCAAAGATGTGTCAGCTATTGGAGAGGTTAATTTAATAGGTAGTCAAAAATTACGTGAGTATGAATTTTCTTTTTTTATTCCCAAAAATCCAAAAAAAGTAAATTATACAACTGCACAAAAATTGCCATTTTCAGATGGTGTTGAGTATATTAAATTTATTAGAGATTGGCAGGATAGTAGGAAGCCTGGTCGTATTTTAGTTACTAGTGGGTATATGAATCTATCGATGATGGTTACGAGCTTCAAATGGGAATTCAGCAATGGTTTTGATGGTGAATGGGTTGCAACAATTAAGTTAACGGAATACCGAAAGGTTGCAGTTCAGAAAATATCAAATAAAAAAACTGCTAAGAAAACTACACCTAAGAAAGGGAAACAAAGACCCAAGCCCGCTAAGAAAATTGGTATTGGCTCTGTGGTTATGGTTAATGGTCAGTTACATCGAGACAGTTATGGTAGTGGACCAGGTCAAATTGAAAAAAATGCCAAACGGAAGATTAATTTTGTGGCACCTGGAAGAAAATATCCTTACCATGTGACTAATTTAAATGGCGGTTGGCGTGGTTGGGTATCTAAAAATGCGGTGAAATCAACATGACAATTTCAAAATTTATTATTAAACGACGGACAACAAATGATAGTTGGGATGTGCGGAGTTTGGTTTTACCTCCTAAATGGACGACAGATACTACTTATGAAGCTGGTGAATTATCGTTTGAGTTGCTGATGATTGATAATACTTTTATACCTCAAATGGGAGATGCCGTTTACTTCGGATGGAACGGTAACAATGTCTTCATGGGATATATTTTTAGTGCGGAATACAGCAAGGATAATAAAACGATAAGTTGTGTCGCTTATGATAAGCTACGATATCTTAAAAATCAGGACTCGATTGTTTGGCCAGTTTCGACTTTGTCACAACGATTTGAACGTGTAACAAAGGCAGCTGGTATTACGCATAAAGTCGTAAATAATTCTACGTATAAGTTGAAAACAGAAGTAGCAGATCAAAAAACATACTTTGAAATGCTGCAGACAGGTATTGAAAATGTTTTATCTGCAACAGGGACACGCTATTATATTCGAGACAATTACGGCACAGTAGAGCTTCTTAAAGCGCAACAAACACAAACCGATTTAATATTAGGGGATGCCTCATTATTAACTGATTTCAACTATACGCAGTCTATTGATCAATCAGCAAACACGGTCAAAGTGATCCGTGAAGATAAGCATAGTAAGAAACGTAAAGTTGTAACATATGATGAAAAAACTAAAAAGAAGAAAACCAAAACGGAAACGACGTCTTGGACTACTACAACAGTAAAACATGCCGATTCAGCAGATCATATTAAGCAATGGGGAAGATTACAGATTGTCGAAAAAGCTGATAACGATATGAACGATGCACAAATGTTAACCAAAGCAAAGCAACTTTTAAGAGAGAAGAATAAAATCTCTCAAACATTAAAAGTGACTGCTATAGGATTATTAGGTATTCGAGCAGGGACGAGCTTTTATTTTCGTTCTCAAGAGTTAAAGACATTTGGTTTTGGCCAAAAATTAGTTTTTCCAACCAAAGTCACGCATACCTTCGACCCAAATGATTGGACGATGGATATAGAGGTACTAATCTAATGGCAGGTGAAAAGTTAATTGATTTTATTATGCAACGTCATGGCAACAGTTCAGAATATGCCGATATTATATTTGGAATTGTGTCATCCATTAACCCGTTAACAATACAAGTTGGCGATAAACTAACATTGCCTTCAGAATTATTGATACTTGGTCAAAATGTCTCTAAAAGAAAAATTAAAATTGATGGTAAAAGTGTTGAAGTTGACCAATCTTTAAATACTAAGGATAGTGTGGCCATGATACGTATGGATGGTGGTCAAACATTCTTTGTATTAGAGAAGACAAGTTAGGAGAAATCATGATATGGATGATGACCAAATAGTACAAGAATATCCATCAGATGACGTTAATATCAATGATCAGGAATATACTGATGATGAATTAGACGATACCATAGCTGAAGAGATTGATGACAGTGAAGAACAGTCGTTACCGTCTTTGACGTATAGAGTTGAGAACGGGCGAATTCGTTCTATGGTTGATGGACAAGATGCAATTATGCAAGCTATTCAAAAAATACTTATGACAGAACGTTTTGTTTTTGTAATCTATGATGAACAGTATGGCCACGATATCAATGAGCTAATCGGTAAGGATATGGATTATGTTTATGATGATGTTGAACGCGTTATCCGAGAAGCGTTATTGGCAGATGATAGGATTGATGATGTTGAAATTTTAAAAAAAGAAATTGTTGAAAAGAATAGTTTAGAAGTAGCAATAACGGCTTCCACCATATACGGTGAAGCCGTTTTTAATATGGAGGTAAAAACATGACAACTCCGGAACAATTAGCAGATAGTATGCAACTATTTACTGCTGATTACTTTATGAATAATGCTCTAGGTCGTGTACCGGATAATATTGATACTCGCCAGGGATCTATCATTTATGATGCTATAGCACCAGTGGCGCAATCATATCAAGAATTAGCTTTAAATATGCGTAATATTATTTTGGAAAGTTATATTCAAACGGCTTCAGGCGAATATTTAGATTATCGCGCACAAGAAAAAGGTACGTTCAGGAAGAAAGCAACATTTGCTGAGGTTATTGCTGAATTCTACGACGATAATGGTGAGCGAACTTCTGTAGAAATTGGTGATAGATTTGCAACTATGAGCGCCAATCCTGTGTTTTTCGCAGTCAAACAAAAAAATGGTCAGGGTTCGGCTACTCTAATTGCTGAAACGTCTGGCATAACTGGTAATACCTATTTGGGCCAAATTTTACCGGTCACAGCTAATGATAGAGTATCGATTGCAAAGATTACGAGTATTACCGTCCCAGCTCGTGATAATGAAGCTGATGATGAATTAAGACAACGCTTATTAGAAACAGCAAACGTCATTAAGTATGGCGGTAATGTTGCAGATTATATTGATATGACGCTAAAGCAAAATGGTATTGGTGGTGTACAAGTTTATCCAGTATGGAATGGTGGTGGAACTGTTCGACTAGTCATTATTAATAACGAGTTTGATGTTCCAAGTCCAGAATTAGTCAATGAGATTAAAAACATTATTGATCCCAAACAGTACGAAGGAAAAGGGTATGGATTAGCACCCATAGGCCATAGTGTGACTGTTGCAGCGCCAACCATTAAGACAATTAGTATTTCAATGAAAATTGTAGTTGATAATACAACAACGTTTGATTTAGCAAAGGAAAACATTAATAAAATGTTATCCAAAATATTTTTGAATCTCCGTAAAAAATGGGACACCTTAGTTAATGCAAGAGACTATAACTTGACTGTATATAGGGCAGCAATCATCGGTGAAATAATCAAAATTGATGGTGTTGTTAACGTGGAAAGTTTACGACTAAATGGTCAAGATAATGATATCTCTCTTGTCTTTAGTAATGCTTTACAAGAACTGCCTGTTTTGGGGGAGGTCAATGTAAATGGCTAATTATAGATTGATGAGGTTAAAGAATTTCTTGCCAGAGTATTATGACGATATCTATGACATGCAAATGTTGCTTCAGGTGGAGCAATCTCAATTAGATGAGTTACAAGCAGCTTTTTCTCAATCACATCAGAATATGTTTGTCTTAACTGCTGATGAATCGGCCATTAATATTTTTGAATCTATTTATAACTTAAATGGTACCGGATTGAGCTTAGAAACCAGACGATATAACGTGTTAACGGCAATGCTGCCACCTGAACCAATAACACTCTTATATATCAATAACTTAATTAGGCGTCTTAATATTAATGCGAAAATCGAGTCTGTTTCAAAAAATTATCATGTTAATTTACAGATGTATGAAGTTGATGGAGAGTCTAGTCATCGATTAGATCAGTTACTCCAACGGTTTTTACCAGCAAATTTGACGTATACAAAGATACTTAATGAAACAAGTAATACACAACAAGATATTAATATTGGCGCAGCTCATGCCACATCTATTGAAATCGGGGGAAAGTGATGGAACAATTTCAACAACCAGTATTATCAAGTAAGTTTTTAAATTTATTGGCTAACTCATCGACAACGGCAGATAGCATCGTCTTTAAACGTGCTATTGTTAGTTCGGATAAACATAGTATTAGTGATTTGAAAGCGTTCGATGATACTTATATTCAAACAATAAAAAAGGTTTCAGAATCAACATTTTCAGATGTTCAGCAAAATGATAATAGCTTAGTTCTTGTGACAGTTTTCTCTTCAAACGGTAATCCTGTAAATTATGAGATTAACACGGTCATCTACACCGCAACGTATAAGGGACAAGAATTTTTAGCATTCTCTCAAATTGCTAATTGGCCTATTAAGGTTCCTGCAGGTAATGAAGCCGAAGTTTACAATTTAACGCTTAAGCCTAAATTAGTTATATCGTCTACTAGTGCTATTGCAACAACTGTTAGTCCAGACTCTTTAGCCACAAATGAACGAGTTGATAGTAAGGACACTGCTTTGCAGAAACAGCTAGATGATGCTTATAAAGATCGTCGAAGTATTTGGGATAATTTTTCAAAGTTTATGACAAAAAAAGGTACCCAAACTATTGATGCTCTATTGACTTTTACCCAGAAGATACAAGGACGTATTACCTTGGCAGATAAAGCTGATAGTGCTGATAAATTAACTAAAACCAAAAAATTAAATGGATTTGATTTTGATGGTAGTGCTGAAGAATACAACATTCCAGCCGATTTAAAGCCAAATTATTTGTGGGATGGCGCTGACTTAGATAATCTGAAAGTTCCAGGTCTATATGTTGGTTATAAGGTTAAACCGAAAGGGTATAATGCACCAATTAATATCAGCATATTAATAGAAGCTACAGATGGCCGCTATTCTGTCAAACAGATGAAAACCGATTTTGATACCAAGATTATTAGTGCTCGTTTTTATAGCAATAACACATGGTCTACATGGGATAAGTTACCTTCTGAAAGTAGTACTAATGATTGGAGTGGAGATAATACTTTCCAAAAAGAAATTGTCGCGAAAAAAGGATTGAAAGGCAATGCCACGACATCTAGCACAGCTGATAAGTTAAAAGAGGGTGATCAGCAAGTGAAAGGTAGCTTCACCTTACCAAATGACAATTCAATGCTTAGAGTTGGTAATGACGGAGACATGGCCATTGTTAAAAAGCAGGGGAGTCAAGGCACATTTGTTGTTGGTGCTGGTCGCTCGTTTATTATTAATAAAAGTGATAAGTTGCCTGTTAATGTTACAGATAATATGAATAAAATATTTGAAGTAACGCCCACAGGGATAGTTATGGCTAATCGCTTTACTGGTTCTGCGGATAAGTTAACAGTCCAAGACAGCTCTAATACAGATCTTGATAAATTAACAACGGATGGTATATACAAGGTATGGGGCGTTAAATTAACAAATTATCGTGGTGGTTGGACCGTTTATGGGACAGTGGCTGTTACTACTTACGGTAATAATATTCAACAAATAGTTTTTGAAAATAGTGATAATACAATCAATGTTCGTTGGTTTTCAGCTAATAAGTGGACTGATTGGGGTGTCGTTGCTAGGGATAATCAAGCGACAATTTGGAAAAGCAGTCAAACTTTTCAAGGTGGATTAGAAATCAGTCACGCTACACCATTTATTGATTTCCATTTTAAGAATAGTACTAAAGATTTTACATCAAGAATTATTGAGGATATTGAGGGGCGTCTTGCCTTTAGAAAAAGCGATGGCAGTGTTGGCACTATATTAGCAAACTTGCAAGGTAATGCTGATACGGCAACTACTGCCCGTTCACCACAAGTTATTGGAATACTGCCAAATCAAAGCCTAAACGATTATAAAACACCGGGTTCTTACTCATTTCAAGACGGTAAAATTAATAATTCTCCCGTAAATAACTGGTTTTCACTTTCAGTTATTTCAATTGGGTCATATAACGGTACGCAAATTTTACAAGATTCTAACACGGGAACTATTTGGATTCGTGGTTGGAGTTCAACTAATACCTGGACAGAATGGACTCAAATATCCGGATTGAATAGCGATAATAAGTGGACTGGTAAACAAGAATTTTCTAAGGCCATTGTTGGTAATTTGCAGGGGAATGCTGATACGGCAACACGTACTGGAATGATTGATATTTCTAATAATACTAATCTCAATGATTTAAAGGATAACGGAAACTATTCATGTGGAACAAACAATACGTACAATAGCCCTGTTTCTAGGTGGTTTACCATTGTCGTTGTGCGAAATGGAGACTATAACGGAACTCAAACATTGACTGATACAAACAGCGGTAATGTTTGGGTAAGAACGTGGAGTAGTGGTAACCAATTTACAAATTGGGAAAAGATGAGTAAAGATAACACTGTCGTTCACAATAGTGGCGATCAGTACATCAATGGTCGTGTTGGTGCAAAGTCATTTGGTGGTAACGCTGACACGGCAACAAATTTGCAATTACAATATTTGCCAAAAGGTTTCCACGTTGATGGTATTAAAAGTAGTGGCACTTACACACAAATTGACGGTGATATAAAGGGATTGCCAGCATATCCTGTTTGGGGAATTATGGAAGTTACCAGTAACGGCAATGATGTTATTCAAAGATTTAACGTAACTAACGGGGCAGATGATATCGTATTTTGTCAAAGAAGGTTCGCATTAAATGAATGGTCTGGCTGGAAGAAGTTTTAGTAGCTGGAAACAGCAAAGTTAAGGAGTAAGCAAATGAAAATGCATAGGAGTATACATGGAACAATTATTACAATATTTATTCGTTAATTTAAACGGGGCTACTGAAACAGCAGTCCTTTTTATTTTGGTCTTTTTTGACACCTTCTTAGGGTCACTATGGCGTAAAAGAAATGGGGTTGCACGGACAAGTGGTGGTGGACTAGGTGGTTTAATCACGTCCATTCCACTGGCATTGATGCCGATTGTGATTTGGGGGTTCACAATTTTAATATCAGTTGTTCCCAATCATCTTGGTGGTCGTGATTTTACTTTTCAACCGCTGATTTTTGATGTGATTTCATTTATTGTCACGGTGATTATTGGTTCTTATATGTTGAAATCAATTTATGCCAATATGCAGCTGTCTGGTATGGATATCCCGCCATTTTTAAAAAAGTGGGTGGAAGATGAGTACCATGTGAAATTACAGAAAATTGAAGATGAACCGCAAGCAGCAAGCAAAGAAAGAGAGCAATGAGTATGGATTTAATTACATTTTTTAACCTGGCAACCGCCACTGTTTATGGCTTTATCGCCTTACTAACATGGGTGGCTATTCAAGCCGTTAAACAAACTAAAGTGGATAATCGTTATCTACCGTTAATTTCAATTATTTTAGGCACTTTGATTGGTTTTATAGCGGCCCACTTCATTTATGTCACAGATGCTTGGTTAGGGGCAGCGTTCGGCTTTATTTCTGGGTTTGCTGCTACTGGCCTAAACGAAACACTTAATCACTATGCTTTTAATCCTAAGGAGGAAAAATAATGGCTTATAATGTTGCTGCAGCGATTGCAAATATGCGATCAGGAAAAGGTCGCACGATTTATTCAATGAATTACCGTCAAAACGAGAACCCACGAATGCGAGATTGTTCAAGTTCGATTGCTGAAGCACTTTTGGCTGGTGGTGTTAATGTTTATTATGCTAACGGAATGGCACCCAACACAGTTGGTATGTTGCAAATGGAAGGAACCAAGTTCCAACGGATTACTGAGGCACAAGCCCATACAGGAGATATCTGTATTATGGGTGGTCGTGGTGGTAACGGGGGTGCTGGACATGTCTTCATGCTAACGTCTGATAGTGATGAAATTGAATGTACCCCCAATGGTTGGAATGGTGCGGGCGTCTATGTTGATGCCTCTTCAGTTGTTACTGCTTATGCTATTAATGAAGGTAACTATGGTTATTTGAAAACGATCGGTTGGCAAATGGATTGGTTCCGACCTATTGCCGGTGGTACTGCAACAAACGGTAGTCATGCCATTCAAAAGAGTAATAGTAATCCGGTCGACCAGGTACTGGATATTGGCTCTAAAGTACGCTTTGATGGTTTTTATCATTTGGATTCGATGCAAGAATATGGTGATGAGGGGAAGTACTATGCTTACAACCAACAGATTAGTTATGGTTTGCCCGACTATAATAACTACATCCCCATTAGTGAGTTAACTGAAGTTGATAAGAATGGAAAACCAACCAAGGATCAGTTGTTTGATTTCAAGCCAGGCTGGTTGGAAAATACTTACTTCCGCTTTAATGGTACTTACAAGGTGATCGATATTGATGAAGAGAACAATGCCGTATGTATTGAAATTGGTGGGGAACCCGTTTGGACTACAGCAGCAGTATCAGGACTAAAAGAAGTTAAATAGAAACTAAAAAACACCTCGCTTAGTTGCGGGGTGTTTTTTATTTGAATTTCCTTACAAATTATATTTGTGTAAATCAACATCCTCTAAAATAAATGTGAATGTTTTTCCCGTTGGTAGGATACTTTTGAATTCTCTGCCTTGACATTTAATTGCAACTTCATCCGACTGTATATTTTTGATCAGTTGTTTTAAGTCCTCAGCTGTCTCTACGTTACCATTACTGTCGGGTGTAAAAGTTAAAGAATTATTATCAATTTCTATATTGTAGCGATAATTTGATTTCGTATCGTTATTTCCAAGATTGTCGGCTAACAAATTTTTTCTAGTAGAGAAAAGTAAGTCGATATGCTTAATAGGTAGTAGAGCATTATTTAGTTCATATAATATACGTTCTTTTTTCATAGAGTACCTCTCATTGAGGACAATGATACTACTATTTACCTTAAAAAACCGACAACAACTCCTACTAATATATTTTCAAAATTCAGATAACTGTTTTCAATTAAATAAAAAAGCACCTATGAGAAGTAGGTGCTTTAAATGGGAGAGGTTTTGCTTCATAATTAGGAAGGTAAAACCTAGAAGAAATCATCAAGTATTAAGGTACTCGAATGTCTACATTGTATCACTATCATGATATGTTGTGGGGACTTATAGGTGCTTTAATCGTCAAAAATGATTTTATAGAAATGTTTTGATAGTCTCAGGAATATTGAAAAAGGATGCCGTTTACCCACAAGTAACAGAAACACATCAAGAGGCTGATGACACTCGAGCGAAAGCAGAACAGTTAGCTAAGGCACAACAAACAAGCACTAACTGATGCGCAAGCTAAGGTTAATGAAGTACAAAACTGAATTAACCATTGACAACTAATAGGTTTTAAACTAGTATTATTCTCTGTTAGTTGTTTTAATTGCTCCATAGTTCAGCGGTAGAATAACGCACTGTTAATGCGCAGGTCCCTGGTTCGAATCCAGGTGGAGCAGTAATAAAAAAGCACCCAGTCGGATAATTCGGTTGGGTGCTTTTTATTTGGAATAGTATATAATTTCACTGTTAGCGGAGCAAAATCATATTAGGAGAAACCATCAAGCTGGGCTGCTTGACTATCCATAGTGTAGCACTAATTAAATTAATTGAAAAATAAAAGCGCATAATCTGTAAAATATGTACACCTTGCTATCAAATGATTGTACAATCATTAAAAGTGGTATTTATTGGGGTTGGGAAAAAGTTGGGAACAGCTGCCTCTAACACTGATGTATCAGGGTGTGTTATGATAACATATGAATATTTTGGTCATGAGGGCCGTTTTAAGGTGAAATGTCAACAAGATGAATTTAAAACAACTCCAGCAACAAATTGAAAATGATGCAGTGGCCAATTTTTATGTTGTGACTGGTGAAGAAGACGCGTTACTTGCATCAGCTTATCGTTTATTTCAAAGCCTGATAGCTGATGAAGATCGTGATATGAACTTGGCACAATTTGATTTAAGTGAAGTAAATTTAGACACTATGATTAATGACGCGATGTCAATGCCCTTTTTTGGTAATAAAAGAGTGACAATCGTTGATAATCCACAATTTTTGACAGCAACGGCTAAGGTTAATAACCATGACCAGGAGTTGCTATTAAAGCTATTACAACAGCCTAATGCAGAAAACGTAATTGTCTTTTTTGTTAAACAATTAAAGTTAGATAAGCGAAAAAAAATAACAAAATTATTGTTGAAACAAGCTGAAATAGTTGACCTACCTTTGTTAAGTGAAAAGCAATCTCAACAAGCTATCGCTGGCTATTTGTCTCAGCGCAATTATCAAATGACACCAGAAGCAATGACTGAGTTACTAAAACGGACAAATGCCAATTATTCTAACATGCTTAATGAAATGCCAAAGTTATTGGCATTTGCACATAAAGCAAAGAAAATTGAACTATCAACCGTCCAAGCTTTAGTACCAAAAACCTTAACTGCTAATGTCTTTGATCTTGTTAATCATGTTATCCAAGCCAAAGTAGAAGAAGCCTTAGTGTTGTATCGTGATTTATTATTAAGTGGTGAAGCGCCATTGCGCCTCAATGCTGTATTAACTTCTCAATTTAGGTTGCTCTTACAAGTTGCAGGGTTACAGGGTAATGATAATGATATTAGCAAACAGCTTGGTGTCCACCCATATCGTATAAAGTTGGCAAAGCAGTCATTACGACAGTACAAGCTATATGATATTCGTAATGGCTATCTCAAAATGTTGGATATTGAAATCCAACTTAAAACAACACAACATAATCCGGAACGTTTATTTGAATTATTTGTTATGAATTTTTCTAAATAATCACGATATAATAATTTTCTAAGGAATAAGTAATGACTTTTTTGATTGATTTTATTTTACATATTGATACCCACATTTCTAATTTAGTAAGTGCCTTTGGCCCTTGGACCTACTTAATTTTGTTTGCAGTGATATTCATTGAAACCGGCGCCGTGATCATGCCATTTCTTCCAGGAGATTCATTATTATTTGCAGCGGGAGCCATTGCTGCATCACGGCCAGATGTCTTAAATCATTGGGTATTTGGTATCTTGTTTTTTGTTGCTGCTGTTTCTGGTGATTCACTTAATTTTTGGATTGGCCGAACGTTAGGCTACAAAGTGGTTAGGCATCGTTTTTTCGGTAAATTCATTAAAGAAAAGCAAATTAAAGAAACCGAAATGTTCTTCAATAAGAAAGGGGCTAGTTCAATTATTATTGCGCGTTTCTTACCGATTGTGCGGACATTTGTGCCATTTGTTGCAGGGGTTAGTCAATTCTCTTATACGCATTTTTTGAGAAACAATATTATTGCTGCTTTCTTATGGTCTTTAATCGGGACAGGTGCAGGTTATTTGTTTGGTAATATTCCATTTGTTAAGGCACATTTTTCGGTCATTATATTAGGTGTGGCGTTTGTGACGATATTACCAACGATTATTAGTGTCTTGCGTTCAATAGTTATTCAACGTCGGTCTAAATTAACTAAATAAGTTGCACTTTGAGAAGAGATATTGATAATGAATTGACGTGCGATGGCACGTTTTTTTGTGCTAAAATGTAACATAAGTGCAGACGAAACAATAAGCAATATAAGCTATCTCATTTAATTTTTTACAGAAAGATTGGAGAAAAATGAAAAAAGCAGAACTTTTAACGGCCATTATTACACCTTTTGATGAACAGAATAAAGTTAACTTTCCAGCTATGGATCGTTTAATGGATGCTCTAATTGAACAGGGATCTGATGGCTTTGTTGTCGGTGGAACCACTGGAGAGTCAGCTACGATGACTCATGACGAACAGCTTGAAGTTTATCGTCATACGGCTGAATATATCAATGGTCGCGTACCTTTAATTGTGGGAACAGGTAGTAATAATACACAGGCATCCATTGACTTTACAAAAGAAGTGAGTCAAATTGATGGTATTGATGCTGCTTTGGTGGTCACACCTTACTACAATAAGCCTAACCAAAAGGGGATGTTGGCACATTTTAGTAAAATTGCTAATGAAGGTGGATTACCGGTTATATTGTATAACATTCCTGGACGTTCAATTGTAAAGTTAGATAATGAAAGTGTGATTGAGCTTGCTAAAAATCCAAACATTATTGGTGTTAAACAGGTAACCTCAGTTGAAGACATTAAGTTTATTGTTGAGAACACAGCGGATGATTTTCTAGTCTATTCGGGAGAGGACGCGCAAGCGTTAGCTGCTAAAAAAGTAGGCGCAAATGGTGTGATTTCAGTTGCAAGTCATGTTGTTGCAAAAGAAATGCATGATATGTATGCTGCATTTGATGCTGGTAATGTTGCAGACGCTGATGCAATAAATGCAGTATTAGTTGATAAAATGAAGGCGGTATTTATGTTGCCTTCACCAGCACCAGTTAAAGCTGCTTTGAACCATATGGGAATGCGTGTTGGAACACCAAGATTACCCATTCTGCCGCTTGATGAGCAGGAAGAAAAACAACTATTTAAGATTTTAGGAATATAATATATGACAGATTTAAGCATTATTCCATTTGGCGGCGTTCGTGAAAATGGTAAAAACATGTATGCGGTAACCGTGCATGACAAAATTTTTATATTAGATGCAGGATTAAAGTATCCCGAAACTGACCAGCTTGGCATTGACGTTGTTGTACCAGATTTTGAATATTTAATTCAACATAAAGAAGACATTGCTGGTGTATTTTTATCTCACGGTCATGCCGATGCTATTGGCGCTTTGCCTTATTTTTTGCAACAAGTCAATGCACCAATATTTGGTTCTGAGTTAACGATTGAATTAGCTAAGTTAGCAATTAAAGATCAAGAAGCACTTAAAGATTATGATGATTATCATGTTGTTAATGCTAAAAGTGAAATTGATTTTGGCGATGTGATTGTATCATTTTTCAGTACGACACACTCTATTCCCGAATCATTGGGAATTGTATTGGGAACAGAATATGGCCAAATTGTCTATACAGGTGATTTTAAGTTCGACCAAACAGCGGAGAGTTATTATCAAACAGATTATGCGCGCTTAGTAGAGGTAGGCCAAAAAAAGGTTTTGGCTTTACTAGGGGACGCTGCTGGTACAGAAAATACAGCAGAATCTGTTAGCGAGTCACACATTGCAGACTACATTTTGGAAACATTCCGAGACAACAAGAAAAAAAGAATTATTGTTGCTACGGTAGCTTCTAATATTCAACGTATTCAACAAATTATTGATGCAACAGCCGCAACACGGCGTAAGTTGATTCTTTCAGGAAATGATATTGAAAATGTTGTGCGTACAGCTATTCGTTTGAAAAAGTTGAGATTACCAATTCCGGAAGCTCAATTGTTTGTGAACTTGAAACGATTAAAGGATATTCCAAATCACGAAGCAGTTGTGTTGGAAACTGGGCGAATGGGCGAGCCAATTAAGCATTTAAGTCGCATGGCCAATGGTGAAGATCCTCATGTTAGGATTGGATCAGATGACCTTGTATTTATCACAACGACACCTGCAACTGCCATGGAAGGTGTCGTTGCTAAAACAAGAGATGCATTGTTCAAGCAAGGTGCGGATGTGAAGGCTATCAGTACAGATTTGCGCTCTAGTGGTCATGCTTCTCGCAAAGACTTGCAGTTTATGATTAATATTCTTCATCCAGAATTCTTTATGCCGGTTCAAGGTGAATACCGTGTTATGAATACAGCAAATCATGCTGCCCAAGAAGTTAACATACCTGAGTCTCATATTATGATGGCGATGAAAGGTGATCAATTTAAGTGGCAAGAAGATCATTTCGAATTGAGTGATTCATTCACTGTTGGTGAAACATTGATTGACGGTGCCGGAATTGGTGATATCGGAAATGTTGTTTTGCGTGATCGCAAAATATTATCAGAAGATGGTGTGTTCATATCTGTTGTTACTATTGATCGTAAGAAGAGAGAAGTTGTATCTAAACCGAAACTAACATCTCGTGGCTTTGTATATGTTAAAGCTAATCGTGATTTGATGAAGGAAGCATCTGATTTAACTGTCAAGCAAATTGAAGATTATCTTCAAACAGCAAAGTCTTTTGACTGGAACGACCTAAAGAGCAGTGTGCGTGATGTTTTGTCAAAATTCTTATATGAACAGACACGTCGCCGCCCAATGGTGATGCCTGTGGTTATGGAAGTTAATCAAAATCGTCGTCCTAATCGTCGTCGCGTATCCACAAAAAAGATTGAACAAAAGTCGGTTGTTAAACGCGGTAAGGTACCGACGAATAAAAAGAAAAAAGTAACACAAAATACACATCAATCGCCTACAACATCTCCCAATAAGCCACATAAAAAAGTAACAAACAAGGAAAATAGTTCAGAGAAAACAAATAGTTAGATATTTGATGAGATTTCAACCAGTTTGCTTAATCTAGAAAGGAGTAAACATGGATGAAAACAAACCTTTAACCCCTGAAATCAAAGCGTTGATGAATCGTTCCCAAACCGAGATAGATCAAGAAAATTGGCATGACGCATCACAGACATTAAGTGAGTTGTATGAATCATTACCAACTTTTGAGGTTAATTATAAGCTTGTAACCACACTATTTATGGATGAGCAATATCAATTAGCAGGTTCTTACGCAGATGATTTTTTGGGTGAATATTTAGAGTATGAAGATAATTTCAGAATGCTTGTCGCCCTATCAGTTAAAACGCAAAACTTTGTTTATGCACATCAGCTGATTATGTTATGGGATGATGGGGATGACGGTAAATTACAACAAACGCTGTTGAATGAAGTAAAAGAGGCTGAAAATAAAGCCAAAGACAAAATGGCAGCGACGTTTCAGACAATTTCGCGTCAATTTTATCACATGAGTGATTATGATATTGCTGAGCAACGTAGTCGATATGAGTCTGCGCGCCATTTGCCAGTTGCTGATTTCATTAAAGGTGCTCGTTTCTTATTATTGGATCCGTATACTTTGCCAGTCATTCGTGCAACATTATTGGATGATTTACAGAAATTAAATATTAATGAAGTCATTCAATATCGTTGGTTAGACAACGATATTTACACGGTTAATTTGTCAGAAATTAATGCTTTGACAGATAACACGGTATTTTTAGATATTGCAAATGAATTAGAACAACAAGTTGGCCAAAATGATCCAAATGCAATGACCGCGTTAACACATGAATTACGTCTAGAGCTAACACTTTTATATCCACGTATAGCAGAAGTGATTACCGATGCAAAGCAGTGGGTTGCTGTTAGTTTGTCACATTATTATCAAAGAAGTATGCCAGACGAGCCCAAACAGCAGTCAGAATGGCATCACAAAGTATTACAGATGACGATGAACATTTTCAAAAATTAGTTTGAAAATGAGTTTACATTCTCTTAATAAGTCGATATAATACTATTTGGCTGCGGAAGCCGCAAAAAATGCAAGCTTTTAATATTGTCTTTTAATTGTTTGCGTTGTAAAATAATCTTATAAACATTTTGTGGAATTTAATTGCAAAATGAAATTTTGGAGGAAACTACATTGGCTAAGGAAACTTACGTTCGAACTAAGCCCCACGTTAATATTGGAACTATTGGTCACGTCGATCATGGAAAGACAACTTTGACTGCTGCTATCTCAAAAGTATTGTCAGATAAGGGATTGTCACAAGCAACTGATTTTGCTGCTATCGATAATGCGCCTGAAGAAAAAGAGCGTGGTATCACTATCAACACTTCACACGTTGAATATGAGACTGAAAAGCGTCATTATGCTCATATCGATGCCCCAGGTCACGCGGATTATGTTAAAAACATGATCACTGGTGCCGCTCAAATGGATGGTGCCATCTTGGTTGTTGCTGCAACTGATGGTCCTATGCCACAAACACGTGAACATATCTTGTTGGCACGTCAAGTTGGTGTTGACTACCTTGTTGTGTTCTTGAACAAGACTGATTTGGTTGATGATGAAGAATTAGTTGACTTGGTTGAGATGGAAGTTCGCGAATTGTTGAGCGAATATGATTTCCCAGGTGACGATATTCCTGTTATCAAGGGTTCAGCTTTGAAGGCTTTGGAAGGTGATCCTGAACAAGTTAAGGTCATCGAAGAATTGATGGATACTGTTGATGCATACATTCCAGAACCAGCACGTGAAACTGACAAGCCTTTCTTGATGCCTGTCGAAGACGTATTTACAATCACTGGTCGTGGTACAGTTGCTTCAGGTCGTGTTGACCGTGGTGTCTTGACTACTGGTACAGAAATTGAAATCGTTGGTTTGCATGACGAAGTTAAGAAGACTACTGTAACAGGTATCGAAATGTTCCGTAAGACTTTGGATGAAGCTCAAGCGGGTGATAACATTGGTGCATTGTTGCGTGGTGTTGACCGTAACGAAATCGAACGTGGCCAAGTTTTGGCAAAGCCAGGTTCAATTCACACACACAAGAAGTTCAAGGCCGAAGTCTATGTTTTGACTAAGGAAGAAGGTGGACGTCATACACCATTCTTCACTAACTACCGTCCACAATTCTACTTCCACACAACTGATGTTACAGGTGTTGTTGAATTGCCAACAGGTGTTGAAATGGTTATGCCTGGTGACCAAGTGACATTCGAAATCGAATTGATCGCACCAGTTGCCATCGAATTAGGTTTGAAGTTTACTGTTCGTGAAGGTGGCCACACTGTTGGTGCCGGAACTGTTACAGAAATCGAAGACTAATAACATCAAAAAGTACGTTTAATTACGTGCTTTTTTTGTTATAAAAAAAGCATGCGCGATAAGCACATACTTTCTTTTATATTTTAATTATTTATTTTTTTGTCCAAGTGCCTTTTGACGCTTGTCATTTTCGTCATCACTTTTAGGTAAAGAAATAATGCTGTCTAATGTGTTGTTCAAATGTTCTTCTTGATTGATAATCTTAGCCATAGCAAGCCTCCAGTTCATTTTGATATAATCAAAATTTTATGCAATAATATACAAGGTATTCATGCTTATATGTATATTATACATACTATAGAATTTATTTGCTATACTAATAATCAGTAAATAGATGTGGAGCTCATTATGACAGAATTATTGAAAATACAAAAATTAAAAAAACAGTATGGTGAAAAAGTTATTTTTGATAACGTTAATGTTAACGTTACATCTGGAGAAGTTATTGCGGTCATTGGGCCGTCTGGTGCTGGTAAATCGACATTTTTACGGGCAATTAATATGTTGGATGCGCCAACTAGCGGTAAAGTTTTATTTGAAGATACTGATTTGACGCAGTTAAATGATAAACAGCTCGATAAATTACGTGAGAAGATGGGAATGGTTTTCCAAAGTTTCAATCTTTTTCCTAATTTAACGGTCCTTGAAAATATTAAACTAGCGCCGCTTAAAGTAAAGAATGAGTCTAATGATGTTGCAACTGAAACAGCTAAAAAACTATTAGCACAAGTTGGCTTGTCAGATAAAGCTGATATGTATCCAGCTAGTTTGTCTGGTGGGCAACAGCAGCGTGTCGCAATTGCTCGTGCGTTGGCAATGTCACCTGATGTGTTATTGTTTGACGAACCAACTAGTGCATTAGATCCAGAAATGGTTGGTGAGGTGTTGTCAGTTATGAAGGAATTAGCAGAAGCCGGTATGACGATGATTGTTGTGACACACGAAATGGGCTTTGCAAAAGAAGTCGCTGATTCGGTTTGGTTTATGGCAGATGGTGGCATTCAAGAGATTGCTTCACCAAATGACTTTTTTAGCGCACCTAAAACAGAACGTGCTAAGGATTTCTTAGAAAAAATAGTATAAGCTAATTTTAACGTCCAGAAGGGCGTTTTTTATTTGGACTCATTGTATAATAGAGTTATGCTAGCTGGTATTTCACAACATATCGAACAAAAGCTTGCCTTGCTCCCTAATGAGCCAGGTTCTTATCAGATGAAAGATGAAACTGATAAAATCATTTATGTAGGTAAAGCTAAAAATCTTAAAAACAGAGTTCGTTCATATTTTAAACAGGATCATACAGGAAAAACTGCAGAATTAGTCAGTAAAATTATTGATTTTGATTTTATTGTGACAAATTCTGATAAAGAAGCTTTTTTACTGGAAAATGAATTAATTAAAAAATATAAGCCTTATTATAATATTCGTCTGAAGTATGGTACAGGCTATCCTTATATTAAAATCACATATGAATTAAATCCGAAAATGGCGTTGGTTAATGAGGTTAAAAAAGATCGAGGCTTTTATTTTGGCCCTTATCCTAATGTTTATGCTGCACAAGAAACACTAAGATTTTTAGAAAAAAATTATCCTTTACGGCGATGCAATGGTTACCAAGGAAGACCTTGTTTGTATTACAATATGGGACAATGCCTTGGTGCTTGTTGGCGTGAAGTACCGCAAGTGGAGTATCAAAATCAAATTCAAAAAATTAAGCGTTTCTTGAATGGTGATACAAAAGAAGTTAAACAAGCTATCACGCGAAACATGATTTTAGCGGCTGAAAATTTAGAATTTGAACGGGCTGCTGATTTAAGAGACCAGCTACACTATATTGATGAAACTGTTGAAAGCCAAAGGGTATTATCAAAGGATACAACACCACGAGACTTGTTTAATTTTTATATGGATAAAGGATGGATGACAGTAGAAGTATTCTTTTTGCGTCAAGCACGACTTATTCGTCAATTTAAACAGACGTTTGCAGTTATCGGTGATGCAAATGAAGAACTGACAAGTTTTATCCAGCAATTTTATTTGCAAAAAAATATTCAAAAGCCACGTGAAATTTTGGTGCCAACTGGTATCGATGATAAGACGTTATCCAGTGCATTAGGTGTACCAATTAGGACACCACAGCGTGGTGAAAAAAAGGCATTAATGGATCTAGCCCAAAAAAATGCTAAAATCGCATTAGAAGAAAAGTTTAGGCTGTTAACACTCAATGAACAAAAAACAGTTGGTGCGATGAAGCAAATTACTGATGCTTTGGACATTCCAATGGGACATCGTATTGAGGCGTTTGACCATTCACATACACAAGGCACAGATATCGTGAGTGCGATGGTTGTATTTGAAGATGGTAAACCCAATAAAAAGCTCTACCGTAAATTTAAAATTAAAAGTGTCGCACATTCAGATGAATGGGCAGAAACACAAGAAGTCATTCGGCGACGATACTCACGATTACTAAAAGAAGGTAAACCATTACCAGATTTAATCTTAATGGATGGCGGTGAGATACAATTACATGCCGCTAAAGAAGTTTTGGAAGATGAATTGGGTTTAAGTATTCCAGTTGCAGCAATGGTTAAGAATATTAAACATCGAACGGCTGATTTAATTAATGGTAAAACGAAAGCAATTGTGACGCTAGATAAACAAAGCGAGGGATTTTTTTTAGTACAACGTATTCAAGATGAAGTACATCGTTTTGCGATTAGTTTCCATCGGCAATTACGCTCAAAACATTCACTGGCGTCAAGACTTGATACGATTCAAGGTGTTGGACCCAAAACAAGACAAAAACTTTTGCGTCACTTTGGGTCACTATCAAAAATTGCCAATGCTTCCGTTGAAGAGTTATCAGCAATAGGTGTTAATGAGAAGTTAGCCAGGGTGATTCAACTTTCTTTGAATACAAACAAAGAATAAATAGTTGAGTTATGTTAAACTGGATAAGGCAATATTCGCATATTCTACCAAGTAGATGAAATAAGGAGAAATGTAGTGATAATGACTGCAGTAGTGTAGCTATTATCATACAAGTTAAATAATTATTATGGCATTTGTTGATCAAGCACAAATAGAAGTAAAAGCAGGTAAAGGCGGCGATGGTATCGTTTCTTTTCGTCACGAAAAGTTCGTGGCTATGGGAGGACCGTTTGGTGGTGACGGCGGTCATGGCGGTAGCATTATTTTTAGAGTTGATGAGGGACTAAGAACCTTAATGGACTTTCGTTATAATCGTCATTTCAAGGCGCAACCAGGTGGCAATGGCGGTACGAAAGGCATGACAGGCGCTTCTGCACAAGATCGTTATATTAAAGTACCCCAGGGGACAACTGTTACGGATGCAGATACCGGTAAAGTTTTGGGTGATTTACTTGAAAATGGTCAAGAACTTGTTGTCGCTAAAGGCGGTCGAGGCGGTCGAGGGAATATTCATTTTGCAACACCTGCCAATCCAGCACCAGAATTGTCTGAAAATGGTGAACCTGGGCAAGTCTTTAATTTAAAGCTAGAGTTGAAAGTATTGGCTGATGTTGGTTTGGTTGGTTTCCCTTCCGCTGGTAAATCAACTTTGCTGTCTGTTGTATCAAATGCAAAACCTAAGGTAGCAGCTTATCATTTTACAACATTGTCACCAAATATTGGTATGGTTCGTTTAGATGATCATAATGATTTTGTCATGGCAGATTTGCCAGGATTGATTGAAGGTGCATCACAGGGGATTGGTCTAGGTTTCCAATTCCTAAGACACGTTGAACGAACGCGAGTGATTCTTCATTTGGTTGATATGAGTGGTATTGAAGGAGAGGATCCTTACCAACAGTATCGCAGAATTTTATCTGAATTAGAGCAGTACGATCGTACTATATTAGATCGGCCACAAATTGTTGTGCCAACTAAAATGGATATGCCGGATAGTGAAGAAAATCTAAAAACATTTACGGAACAAGTAACGGCAGAGTCTGGATTGTCAACTGTACCTAAAATAATGCCAATATCAGCAATGACACGGACGGGTGTTGATAGTTTGATGCGTGAAACGGCTAATCTTTTGGCAACAGCACCATCACCAGAAGTTTATCAACCAGAAGTCGCACCAGTTGATGAGAAGGTTTATAAATTTGAGCCAGAACAACATGACTTTAAGGTTGAATGGGTAGAAGAAGAAGAAAAGTGGTTGTTGAGTGGGGATGAAATTGAAAAACTGTTCAAGATGACCAATCTCCAACGAGAAGCAACGATTATGCGTTTTGCCCGTCAATTACGCCACATTGGTGTAGATGATGCTTTGCGTGAAGCAGGAGCAAAGGATGGCGATAATGTTCGGATTAATAATAGTGATTTCGTCTTTGAATTTAGTGATTAATTGAATATTGAGATAAAAGACAGTTCAAGATTGTGAACTGTCTTTTATATTGTGAATTTTTGATCATTGATACTACAGTACTTTTCACAAAAAAATGTTTAAAAGTTAGTGAAAAGTGCTATTATTAAAGGCAATAAGTATTAAATATCAAAAATAATGATTGGACTGATACAAATGAACGAAATAAAAAGATATGGTGCAGATGTTGTTGTTGAAAGTTTAGTGAATCATGGTGTTGAAGTTGTCTTTGGTATTCCTGGCGCAAAAATTGATCGCTTGTTTGAAACTTTAGAGCATCCTAATGCTGGACAAAAAGTACCAAAATTAATTGTGACGCGTCATGAACAAAATGCGGTTTTCATGGCACAAGCTTATGCAAGAATTACTGGTAAAACAGGTGTTGTTTTAGTTACCTCAGGACCAGGTGTTGGTAATTTAGCAACGGGGTTAATGACAGCAACAGCTGAAGGTGATCCGGTACTTGCTATTGGCGGTCAAGTACCACGAAAAGACTTGTATCGTTTAACACACCAATCAACAAAATCAACAGCATTATTTGAACCAATCACGAATTTTAGTTCAGAAATTCAAGATCCTAATAATATATCAGAAATTATTGCTAATGCTTTTGTTGCAGCTAATGGTGCGAAAAAAGGTGCTGCTTTTGTTTCTTTGCCACAAGATATTGACGATGCTGAAGTGGATACACCAGTATTGCCAGTTATGCCAGAAATTTCAATGGGATCAGCAAATGATCGAGATTTAAACTGGTTAGCTGACAAAGTGAAATCAGCCGTGTTACCAGTTATTTTAATTGGCGCACGTGGTTCTGACGACGAGACGGTCATTGCTTTACAAAGTTTATTGAAAGAAACACAAATTCCTGTTGTTGAGACGTTCCAAGGTGCTGGTGTGATTTCTAGAGAATTAGAAAAAACTGCGTACTATGGGCGAATTGGATTGTTCCGTAATCAGGTTGGTGATAAGCTGTTGCATCAATCGGATTTGGTAATCACGGTTGGCTATGATGCAATTGAATATGAGCCACGCAATTGGAATAAAGAACAGCAACTCAATATTGTAGCCATCGATACTTTTCCAGTTCAAATTGATAATCATTTTGTGCCACAAAGGCAACTTATCGGCAAGCTTAGCGAAATTTTGAATGCATTAAAACAGGCTATTGTGGGCTATCAACTCGGGTCTAATAGTTTAGAGACACTAAAAGCTTTGAAACAACAATTGATAGCGTCAGATGAACCTAACTACACACCAGCTGTAGATCATTTGAATCATCCTTTAGATGTCATTCGCGCACTACAATCACATATTACCGATGATATGACAGTGACAACCGATGTTGGCTCTCATTATATTTGGATGGCGCGTCATTTTAAATCTTATGTTGCACGACATTTCTTAATTTCTAATGGTATGCAAACTTTGGGTGTCGGATTACCTTGGGCGATGGCAGCGGCAATGGTAAGGCCACAGGCAAAGGCAGTATCCGTTTCTGGTGATGGTGGTTTCTTCTTTAGCGCGATGGAATTAGAAACGGCAGTACGTTTGAAGTTAAATACGGTGCATATTGTTTGGAATGATAATGCACATTATGACATGGTAAAATTCCAAGAAGAAATGAAATACGATGGCCAATCGGCCGGCGTTGATTTTGGTCCAATTGACATTGTTAAATATGCGCAAAGTTTTGGTGCCAAAGGATTACGGGTGACGAGTCCGCATCAACTGGATGCGATTTTTGATGAGGCTTTTGCGACGAACGGACCAGTTGTGGTCGATGTACCTGTCGATTACTCACATAATGCTGAATTAGGCATGAATTTGCTTTAATAACATTGCATGGAATTTAGAAGAAAGAGCGCATAAAATGACAAAGTTATATGAACACGGGACACTAGCCATGCTCATGGACGGCATGATGGATGGGACTATGACATTAGCTGATTTAATGACACATGGTGATACTGGCATTGGTACGTTGACTGGGACGAATGGTGAATTGACCATTCTTGATGGCGAAGTTTATCATGCGAAGAGTGATGGTGAGGTCGTCCATATAACTGATTTAACAGTTGCGACGCCATTTTCTTCTGTGCACTTCAATGAACCCACAGTTATGTTAGCGTTTGATGTAGTCGATGCACAGTCATTGACAGCCCATTTGGGTGACCATGATTTAGCGAATGTATTTTCTGGTATCAAGTTGCATGGGACGTTCCAGCATATTCATGTGCGTGTTGCCAAAGAGCAGTCTCAACCTTATCCATCATTACTGGACGTCGCTGAGGGGCAAGCCGAGTTTCAAGCGCGTGATATAACGGGAACTCTGGTTGGCTACTATGCACCTGAAATTTTTGCTGGACCAACAACAGCTGGTTGGCATATTCATTTTATTAGTGATGATAAGCAGTTTGCAGGGCATGTATTAGATTTTTATGCATCCCAGTTGAAAGGATCGTTACAAATATTTGATGATTTTGTGCAACATTTACCGGTAGATAATCAGAGTTTTAGAAAAATGAAGCAAAATATGAATGGATTGAAAGAAAATATTGCCAAATCAGAGGGTGGACATCATTAATAGATGTTGCTGTGATTTAGCTAGACAATATGACTTATTTTTGTTAGAATTAAATTTGGCTATATGCCATATTAACGATAATCCGCTGTGCGTTTAGCCTAAGGGCAAGTATAAGATTGTCGACTAGGAGAATGACAATGCGTCAGAACAAAATTTTAGAGAATGTAACTTCATCACAATTGCGTAGCGATATTCCTGATTTCCGTGCCGGAGATACAGTTAAAGTATACGCACGTATTGTTGAAGGTTCACGTGAACGTGTGCAGTTATTTGAAGGTGTTGTGATTAAGCGTAAGGGTGCGGGTATCCAAGCTACTTATACTGTTCGTAAGATTTCTTCAGGTGTGGGTGTGGAACGTACTTTCCCATTGCATTCACCACGTGTTGATAAGATTGAAGTAACACGTCATGGTCGTGTACGTCGTGCAAAGTTGTACTACTTGCGTGCCCTACAAGGTAAGGCAGCTCGTATTCAAGAACGTCGTCGTGATGTTTAATTAATTGAGCTGAAAATCATCCATTTTTAATGGGTGATTTTTTATTTAAATAAAAGCTTGACGTTATCTAAAATTCTTGGTATTCTTATATAGTTGTTTGATACGAACAACGTAATTGACCATGGCTCGTTGGTCAAGTGGCTAAGACGCTGCCCTTTCACGGCGGAATCGAGAGTTCGATTCTCTCACGAGCTACTAACAAACCGTTGCACATTGGTGTAGCGGTTTTTTGTTTGGTAGAATATTGAGTAGAGGTACATATTTTGACACAAAGAAGACGTACAAGTTCAAAAAGAAAAACAACTCGAACAAGGAATAAAGGGTCGCAAGACCATAAAATTACGCAAACCATTTGGTTGTTAATTGGTATTCTAGTCAGTGTACTTGGAATCTTTCAATTAGGATTAGTTGGTGTATATGTTGCCGACATTGTACGATTTTTCACGGGTAATTTATATATTGCTTGTTTAGCACCGTTGAGCATTTACTTAATTTACATCTTATTATTTAGACAACGCCCAAAAATAGCTGGTCATTATTGGTTAGGGGCAATAATGGGACTTATATCCTTGCTGACGATATCCTCTTTAATGCTTTTCACGCAAACACTAAAGGTTGAGGGGGGTTATGCCTCAGAAGTCATCCGGATTATTGGACAAGATTTTATGACACAATCAGCTAAAACTCCTGTAGGTGGGGGTATGATTGGTGCGTTATGTTATCAAGTTTTGCAGATGTTGGTTGCAAATATTGGTACCTGGATTTTGTCAATACTACTACTAATGAGTGGTGTTATTGTATTTTTCCGTATACCAGCACGTGATATTGCACAATTAGGATTAGAAAAAGTCAAGCAGATATTCTTAGCATGGCAAGATAAGCGGCAACAACAGACGAAATCTAAATCTGATCGGAAACAAAAAGATACAGCTGATGCAACGCCGGTTCGTGCTTCAAATACTGTTAACATGAGACCATCTAGCAAAACAGTACCTGATGATGAGGTGGCAACAACTGAATTCACACAACCTGAAATTAAATGGAATCGGCCAACGCCAGAGCCAGAGGCATCCATGGCGCCAAGTTTATCAAATGAAAAAGAAAATAAAACATCAGCCGATGATGATATAACGTTAGCAACGGAAATTTCAAGCAATGATAATCCAGATTATCAACTGCCTAATCCAGAATTGTTAACACCAATTCCACCAACAGATCAAACAGCAGAGTTTAATCAATTGACTGAAAAATCGCGTATCGTACATGACACTTTGAAAAGTTTCAATATTGATGCGGAAGTCACTAGTGTTTCACTTGGACCAACTGTGACACAGTATGAATTAAAACCAGCTGTCGGAGTGAAAGTATCACGCATTGCTAATTTAGCTGATGACTTAGCAATGGCCTTGGCAGCCAAATCAATTCGAATTGAAGCACCTATTCCAGGAAAGCCATATGTTGGCATTGAAGTCCCCAACGAAACACAAGCAACTGTTGGTTTTCGTGATATGGTTGAAAGTGCGCCACAAAATAATAAACCATTGACAGTACCTTTGGGTCGTGATGTTACGGGTAATATTATTATGGCGGATTTACAGGCGATGCCGCATTTATTGATTGCCGGATCCACAGGATCAGGAAAATCTGTTGCTATTAATGGAATCATTGCCTCGCTATTACTAAAGGCCAAGCCCAATGAAGTGAAATTGATGATGGTAGATCCTAAAAAGGTTGAATTATCAGTTTACAATGGAATTCCACATTTATTGACACCAGTGGTGTCTGAACCGCGAAAAGCAGCCAAGGCATTACAAAAAGTTGTGACCGAGATGGAACGTCGTTATGAATTATTTGCGCAATTTGGTATGCGAAATATTGCAGGGTATAACAAAGCGGTTGACCAACAAAATGAACAAAAGCCAGAAACAACAGATACGGTAATGCAAAGGATGCCTTACATCGTTGCAATTGTTGATGAGTTAGCTGATTTAATGATGACGGTTTCTGGGGAAGTGGAACCAGCTATCATTCGTATTGCACAGATGGGGCGTGCAGCCGGTATTCACTTAATCTTAGCAACACAGCGTCCATCTGTTGATGTTATTACGGGTCTAATTAAAGCCAATGTACCAAGTCGTGTTGCTTTTGCTGTTTCTTCAGGAACAGATTCACGGACAATTCTTGACGCTAATGGTGCTGAAAAATTGCTTGGACGTGGAGATATGATTTTTGCACCGTTAGGTAAGGTGCCACAACGTGTGCAGGGTGCTTTTATTAGTGATAGTGACGTTGAAAACTTAGTTGATTTTGTTAAGAGCCAACAAGAGGCTGAATATGTTGAAAGTATGACAGTTACAGATGAAGAAGTTGAACAGAATGGTCAAAATTCAGCAGCGAATAGTGAAGATGAGTTATTCCAAGATGCATTGAACTTTGTCATTCAGCAACAAAAAGCATCTACATCACTATTGCAAAGGCGTTTTCGTATTGGGTATAATCGTGCCGCACGGTTAATTGATGATTTGGAGTCAGGTGGTTATATTGGCCCAGCAGATGGATCAAGACCACGGCATGTCAATATACAAGATGGTAGTTCGGGTACAGAACATTAAAAAAAGAGATAGGCAATCTGCCTATCTCTTTTTTTATTTAATATCAAATGTAATTTAACCCAATGCACTAATTGAAGCATATACAACAGAGCCAACCATCAAAATAATCATCACCCATGCCATAACGAGTGTTATTTTTTCAAGTCTTGTTCTTGATTTCTTTTCGGTTTTTGGCAATCTATTATGATGTTGATTTAATTTTGCATCAATCTCTGCTTGTAATTTTGCATTAACGGGCTGTTTTGGATGTTCTTCTGACATAGTCCACCTCGTTTTTTATTCTATAATAGTGTAACATGTTTATACAGTACAGACAAAACGTCTGCTATAGTATATAAATTAAGGCAAAAAAGTGGGGTGTCTCATGACAAATTGGTGGTGGTGGCCGATTGGCGTGTTATTATTTGATGTCGGTTGTTTTATCATTAACAAATTTCTAAATAAAAATCGTTTGAATATATTAGATATCATTGTCATACCAAATTGGATTGGCTTACATTATACAATGGGTTATGCATTTGGATTGTCATATATTTGGTGGTTACTATTAGCTTGGTTAATTGTAGGTCTTTTATTAGCAGGATGGTTAATGTCAAACACGAAACGTTGGCGCTGGCAAAAATTTTGGCGTAATTATTGGCGCCTAAGTGGTTTAGTGGCGGTGCTATTATTTATTTTTTTAATCATCATAAAATTAATTATGGGATAATCTCCCACTTATTTATTATCTATTAAGAAAGTCATGTTGTTGAGATACAACATGGCTTTTTTGTAACCAAAATTTACTGAATGATAACAATTTTAAAATTGGGTGGTGGGAAGTGGTGGATTGTGGTAAATTAATAATATAGAAATTACTGGAGGTTCCTGCATGTTCATGGGTGAATATCAACATACCCTAGATACTAAGGGGCGCTTAATTATTCCAGCTAAATTTCGTAATCAACTAGGCGAAAAATTTATCATAACACGCTGGTTAGACCGCTCTTTACGGGGAATGCCTATCGAATTGTGGCATGAACTTGAAGCCCAGTTAAATGCTTTACCAGCTGGTAAAAGTGATGCACGAAAGTTTCGCGCTTTAGTTTTTGCTGGTGCGATGGCAGCAGAATTTGATAAACAAGGGCGTATTCTTTTACCTGCAAATCTAAAAGGCTATGCTGATTTAACAAAAGATGTTGCTGTAACTGGTAATGGTGATTCTTTTCAAATTTGGAATGCGCAACATTGGCTAGAATATCAGCGTGAAGCTGAAGCAAATTTTGATAGTATTGCCGAAGATTTATCAGATTTTGATTTTTAAATTTTTGTTAACAAAGGAATCTTGAATGAATTTTGAACATACAACCGTGCTATTACATGAAGCCATTGCGTTGCTTGATATTAATCCTGAAGGGATTTATGTTGATGCAACACTTGGCGGTGGTGGACATACTGGTGAAATATTAAAGCAATTGACCACTGGTAAATTGTATAGTTTTGATCAAGATGATACGGCAATCCATTATAATAAAGCCCAGTACGCTGATGAAATTACTGCTGGCAAACTAATTTTAGTACACCAAAATTTTAGAAACTTAACGCATGTATTGCATCAGGATGGTATCACTTCAGTGAATGGTATCGTTTATGATTTAGGCGTGAGTTCTGTGCAATTTGATGACGGGCAACGTGGCTTTAGTTATAATTACGATGCTGAATTGGATATGCGCATGGATCAACGTCAGGCATTAACAGCTAAAATAATTGTTAATGAATGGCCATTTAATGATTTGTTACGTGTACTCAGTCGTTATGGTGAGGATCGATTTGCTAAATCAATTGCACGTAAAATTGAGCAATATCGTGAAAAGCAACTGATCGAAACCACTTTTGAGTTAGTAGATATCATTAAAGATGCGATACCGGCGCCTGCTCGAAGAAAAGGTGGTCATCCGGCAAAACGTACTTTTCAAGCATTACGCGTAGCCGTTAATGATGAATTAGGTGCTCTAGAGGACTCTTTAACACAAGCAATCGATTTATTAGGTATCAATGGCAAAATTAGTGTTATTACTTTCCAGTCATTGGAAGATCGCTTAGTTAAACAAATGTTTCGAGAAAAAGTATCATTACCTGAATTGCCAGCAGGTTTACCATTATTACCAGAACAAATTGAAGTAGACTATCGATTATCAAATCGCAAGCCGATTTTACCAAGTCAACAAGAAATCGCTCATAATCATCGTGCTGAGTCCGCAAAGTTACGAGGTATTGAACGAATCCATATGAGTGATGAATAAATTTAATATGTATTTAAAAATTGAGAGGCAATATTAGTATGGCTCAAAATGCAACAAACTATTCGGCTACGGCGCATGCATTGCCGCAAAGTAAACAAAAGAGCAGAGTTAAATATAAAGCAGCGGTATGGACAAAGAAAGAAAAGTTCTTATCATTTGTCGTTGGTCTTGGTGTTTTGGGTATGATGATTGGTGTTGTTTATACAAGTGTTAGAATTGACGGTGTACAACGACAAATTCAGACTTTACAAAACAAAATCAGTACAACCAATCAATCTAATGATGATTTGCGAGATGAGGCTCAACGTATTACAAATAAACAAAATCTAGATAAGGTTGCAAAAAAATACAATATGACGCTATCTGACGGTAGTGTTCGTAATGTTAACCAGTAAATAATTATGAAAATCAAGAAAAAACGGGTATCAATGAAAATTATCACAAAAAACGCCAAAGTTTTTGGTGTCTTGTTGCTTATCGTAACAATTATTGTGGTAATAGGATTGGCTATCCGTTTTTTTCAGATTGCAGGAACAAAACAAGTTGATGGGCATAATTTGACCAGTGCTACTAGAGCCGCATTTATTCAAAATCAACAAGATCCGGCAACCCGAGGTAAGATATTCGATACTAATGGTAAAGTGCTAGCTGATAATACAACAACATATAATCTATATGCTGTTTTAGATAAAACACAAAAGCAAGGTAACAAGCCATTATATGTAGTGGATAAAGAAGAAACTGCAGAAAAATTGAGTCGTATTATTAATATGAAACGCTCAAAAATTTACAAAATTTTATCACAAAAAAATCTTAAACAGGTTGAATTTGGGACAGCTGGTAAAAACTTAAGTATCGCTGTTCATAAGAAAATTGAAGATTTGAAATTATCAGGTATTAGTTTTACAGCCCAACCAGCACGAACTTATCCCAATGGTCGTATGGCATCTCACTTAATTGGTTCGGTGCAGTCAAAAGAAAATGCGACAACAGGTCAAACCAAGTTGAGTGGCTTGATGGGTATAGAGGCTGCTGAGAATAGTTTACTATCGGGTAAGGATGGAATTAAGAGTTATGCTGGTACAACAGCTGACGGACAGGCTAGTGAAGCAGCTAAGAATGGTGACAATGTTTATTTGACTTTGAATTCAGATTTGCAGAATACTTTAGAAACTAAAATGGATAAGCTATTTAGTGATACAAAGCCTTCTGGTATCGTTGCGGTTTTAGCTGAGGCTAAAACAGGAAGAGTGCTAGCTGCATCGCAGCGACCTAATTTTGATCCAAATACTAAAAAGGGCTTGCAAGATGAATGGCAAAATTTATTAACGCAAGGTGCTTTTGAACCAGGATCAACGATGAAGGGGATTACACTCGCTTCAGCTATTGAAACCGGTAATTGGCAACCTAATGCAACTTTCCAATCTGGAACAATGCTGGTCGATGGTAAGCAAATTAATGACTTTAACAAAGAAATGGGCGTTATTTCTTATCGTGAAGGATTCTGGCGTTCATCAAACATTGCGTTTGCTAAGACACAACAGAAAATGGGTGCAAATACGTGGTATAAATACCTAAAGAAATTCAAGTTCCTACAATCCACTAACTCTGGGTTATTAGGAGAAGAAAAAGGTAGTATTGCGTTCAATTATCCACTGGAACAGGCCAATACAGCATTTGGTCAGGGGATCAGTGTGACACCGTTACAAATGGTACAAGCTTATTCAGCTATTGCTAACGATGGTAAGGAGGTTAAGCCTTACTTTGTAGACAAGATTAGTGAAGCGGATACTGGTAAAGTAGTGAAAGAAGGAAAGACTGAGGTCGTTGCTAATCCAATCAAGAAGAGCACGGCACAAGCTGTAAGAAAAGAAATGATTGATGTTGTCAATCAAAAAACAGGGACAGCGCGTGAGTTTGATTTGCGTGATGCCGGATATCAAGTTGCCGCTAAAACAGGAACAGCACAGATTGCTAAAAACGGTCGGTATTTAGATGGTTTGTCTAATGCCATTCACTCAGTTGTTGTATTAGCACCAGAAAAAGATCCACAATATATTTTTTACATGGCGATTACAGCACCACAAAAATTTGTTGATACAGAAATTCAAGTAACAATGAATAAGCTCTATCGACCACTCATGTTACAAGCATTGAATAGTAGTACTAAAGCGGTTAAATCTAAAACAACCAAAGTAACAGTGCCTGATACAGTGGGTAAGTCAATTGATAGTGCTAAGCATACATTATCAAATAGAGGCTTACGTGTTGCGGTGATTGGTAGTTCAGGCAAAATAAAAGCACAGTCATTGAACCCAAACCAACAAGCCTTGAGCAATCAGTTAATTATTCTAACTGCCAAAGATGGTAATACCTTAATGCCTAATATGACAGGATGGAGTTTGACTGAGGTACAGGAATTTGCCAAAATGGCCAATATTAACCTTAATTGGACTGGTAGCGGATATGTGACGAGTCAGAATGTATCAGCGACACAACAGCTAGGCAAATGGTCTAATATTACGGTAAAATTAAAACAAAAGGAATAGTGAGGGCGTTATGTTATCTGATAATTTATGGGCATTTACCAGGGCTTTTATTGTCACTGTCATTTTTATGCCAGCGTTAATTAAATTTTTGAAGCAATCAAAGGAGCAAGCAGTTATTCGTAAGCTTGGGCCAGATCATCAATCCAAGGCAGGAACGCCAAGCATTGGGGGAGCACTGTTTATTGCAGCAGCTGCATTAAGTGCGATTATTGGTGGCTTTGCGATGGCAGATGGACAACAGAGTATCTTTCATATGCTCATTCTTGTCTTAGCCATGCTAGCTTTTGGCATTATCGGTGGCATTGATGATGTTTTGAAACTTATTAATCATACAGATGATGGTTTCCGTTTTAAGCCAAAACTTGCCGCACAATCATTAAGTGCATTACTTGTTATGCTCATCATGTGGGCATTGAAGATTCCGTTTATTGTGCAGTTGCCGCTGATTGGTACAATTAATTTGGGTATTTTCTATTTTATATTCCTTTGGTTCTGGCTAGTTGGTTGGTCTAATGCAACAAACTTAACAGATGGATTAGATGGATTACTAACAGGTATTAGTATCATTGTCTATGGTGCTTATACATGGATTGCAATGGGTATGCATAATAACATGGTTGTCATCTTTAACTTTGCGGTGATTGGTGCTTTGGCCGGCTTTATGTTATTCAATAAGCCAAAGGCAAAAATTTTTATGGGGGATACGGGCTCATTGGCGCTGGGTGCAGGTCTTGCTATTGAGTCTATTGTGTTGGGTATCCCATTTTCATTGCTTTGGTTTGGTTTAGTGTTTGTTGTTGAAACGCTGTCCGTAATCATACAGACTGTAGGTTACCATTTTTGGAAAAAAAGAATTTTCCCTATGGCGCCCATCCATCATTCATTTGAAAAATTTGGTTGGGCAGAATGGCAGATTGATCTGTTGTTTTGGTTAATTACATTCGCTTTAGCATTTGTAGGCATCGCTTATATGAGCTAAAATTTAAGTGCGTTCGCGCACGTACATAAATATAGATAGAAATCAGGGAATCATAATGAAGGCATCAGATTTTGAAAATAAAAAAATATTAGTATTTGGTTGGGCTCGTTCTGGTAAAGCTGCAGCGCAACGCTTATATGAATTAGGTGCAAAAGTTACAGTGGTTAATCGTGATGATTTTGAAAAAGATAAGGATTATCTGTCATTAGAGAAGAATGGCGTTGTGTTTATTAATCATGATGCAGCAGATATAGTAGATGATTCATTTCAATACATTGTGAAAAACCCTGGTATCAATTATCAACATCCCATTATTAAACAAGCAGAAAAGCTCAATATTCCAATAATAACAGAGGTAACAGTGGCCTTGAGTACTTTCAAAGGGCGCTTAATTGGTGTGACTGGGTCAAACGGTAAAACAACCACGGTTTCTCTCATTCGTGACATGTTACAAGCAGATGGGCAATCAGTTGTAACAGCTGGTAATATTGGGACACCTGTCTGTGAAGTCGCTGGGCAACTCAGAAAAGACGATACCTTATTATTAGAACTATCCAGCTTTCAATTATTGGGAACGCCAGATATTCAGCCTGATATTGCCGCAGTGACAAACATATTTGCTTCACATTTAAATTATCATGGTAGTCGTGAGAACTATGTTAAAGCAAAGTTTCAAATAACAAAGCATCAATTAGCCACACAGCACTTAGTATTGAATGCAGATATTGCGGACAGCCAGAGATTTGCACAAGATACACAAGCAGCCGTAACGATGTTTTCTAGACAACAATCTGGCTATTATGCTGGTGCAGATCAGGATAACTTATTAGTTGATAATCAGATAGTTATGCCACTAGATAATATTAAACTGGTTGGGCCCCATAACTTGGAAAATATTTTGGCGGCGGTGAGTGTTGCTAAATTAGCTGGTGTCAAAATTGAAAGTATGCGTCAAGTTTTGTCACAATTTGGTGGTGTTAAATATCGATTAGAATTCGTGTTTAGTCATAATGGTATTAAATTTTACGATGACTCTAAGGCAACAGATATTGAAGCGACCCAGCAAGCCCTTAACAGTTTCGATGTGCCAACTGTTTGGTTAGCTGGCGGCTTAGATCGTGGCGATGATTTAACACGAATGAAAGATAATTTAAAACATGTTAAATCAGTTATTGCTTTTGGCGAGACAGCAGATAAAGTTGTGTCATTGGCTAAAATCGCCGGTATTCAAAATATTACTGTGACTGAAAATGTTATGACGGCTGCACCAATAGCTATTGCGCAAGCAAAAGCAGGGGATGTGGTGTTGCTTTCTCCAGCAGCAGCTAGCTGGGATCAATATCGTTCTTTTGAGGAGCGTGGTGATTTATTCGTTAAAGCGTTAGAAGCAACACTGAATATTTAAATTGAAGGAGGGAATTATGCGAGTAATACTATCAGGCGGTGGTACTGGAGGCCATATATATCCTGCTTTGGCGCTGTCCGAAGCTGTGCTACACCATGAGCCAGATTCAGAATTTTTATATGTCGGTTCAGAACGTGGTGTTGAAGCAAATATTGTACCGAAAACGGGCATGCCATTTAAACAATTGGTAGTACAAGGCTTTAAACGGTCGCTATCATTTGAAAATATTAAGACGATTAGATTGTTTTTAAAAGCAGTCAAACAAGCTAAAAAAATTATTCGTGAATTCCAACCAGATGTTGTTGTTGGTACTGGGGGATATGTCAGTGGCGCAGTCGTCTATGCAGCCCAACAATTACATATACCAACAGTTATTCATGAACAAAACTCTGTAGCAGGTGTAACTAATAAGTTCTTATCACGTGGTGCGACAAGAGTTGGTATTGCTTTTGAAATGGCCAAACATGAGTTTCCTAAAGGCAAGGTTGTTCTTGTTGGAAATCCACGAGCACAACAGGTAGCTAATATTAAATCTCATTTTTCATGGCGAACGCTTAGCTTAAGAGATGATCGACAAACATTGTTAATTTTTGGTGGTTCTCAAGGAGCACCAGCTATTAATCTAGCTGTCCTAGAGGCTATCCCACACTTCAATCAACAAACTTATCAGGTTGTGATTGTGACCGGCCCTAAACGTTATCAAAATATGCTGGATTTGTTAACTGAAAAGCAAATTGAATTATCAGATAATGTGCGTATTTTGCCATATATTGATAATATGCCTGAAGTATTATCTGAAACATCAGCTATTGTTTCTCGTGCTGGGGCAACATCAATTGCTGAGATTACAGCGTTAGGTATTCCTTCTATTTTAATTCCTTCACCATATGTGACTGGAGATCATCAAACGAAAAATGCGCAAAGTCTGGTTGATGCTGGTGCTGCTCTAATGATTAAAGAACCTGATTTATCAGGTATTAAATTAGCAGAAGCTAGTGATAAATTATTGTTGAATCAAGATTTTGGGGATGTTATGGCAGCTCAATCAGCTAAGATTGGCATGCCTGATGCCGGGGACAGATTGTACGCGTTATTATTGGATGCGGTTGCAGATAAGGCAGAGTAGTTTATGGCTAGTAAGGATTATTTTGCTGATAAATTATATATTTTGCTGAACTTCCTAAAACGGCAACCAAAACAATTATATTTGTCATTTTTTATTTTCTTGAGCTTAATAGCAATCGTAATCTGTATAATACAACCATGGCGTGTTGTTCAAAGCGTTAAAGTGAATGCTGTGTTATTAAACCCTAAAACAATTCAAAAGCAATTAAATATTAAACCAGGCACACCGCGCTGGCGTGTTGCTGGACAATTAGCTTTTATTGAAACAAATTTTCTTCAAAAAAATCATAAAATAGAAGATATTCATTTGGGACTGAATGGTAATCAAGTTAATGTGGAAGTTTCAGAACGTGTCACAGCTGGTTTCATCAATACAAAAGAAAAATGGTATGCCTTAGATCGTAAGGGCCATCGTGTAAAAGAAGTGACAACGCCGGATGGTAGTGCACCAATTTATAAAGATTTTGGTTCTAAAGGTAAATTAGCTCAGACTGCACAAAGTTTTGCAGATTTAGATTTGACATTAAGGCAAAATATTAGTCAAATTACATTTTCGCCAATAAAGTCTAATCCTAATCGTTTAGTAATTAATATGAATGATGGCAATACGGTATATGCCTCAATTGGGACCTTTGGTAAGAAAATTATTTATTATCCGGGTATAGCAGCTCAAATGCCACAAAAAGGTATTGTGGATTTACAATTTGGTGCTTACTCATATACTTATGGTCAAAATCATGACAAAAACAATACAAAGCGTTAGTAACGTAGCCTGATATGGTGATTTTATGTTAGTATTTATATTAGGTATCTTTTGTCCAAAATAAATTGTAAAGGGGCACGGCGAATGAATGATTCAGGCGTGACGGTTGGTATCGACATCGGCACAACTTCTATTAAGGTAGTGATTTCACAATTAATAGGTAACCAATTTAATATCATTGGTGCGGGAATTGCACAATCCAGAGGTTTGCGTCGCGGTATTATCGTTGACATCGATGCAACCGCCAATGCAATTCGAGAAGCAGTCGATCAAGCACAAGAAAAAGCAAATTATCAAATTAAAGATGTGGTAGTCGGTATAGCCGCTAACCAATTAGAAATTATTAAAGTAGATGGGCTGGTTTCAGTCGCAAATCAGAACAAACGTATTACATATCAAGATGTTCAAGCCGTTGCAGAACAGGCACTTTCAAGAAGTATGCCAGCAGATCGTGATGTCATTGATCTTGTTCCAGATGAATTTATTGTAGATGGTTTTGATGCCATCAAAGACCCTCATGAAATGATCGGTGTTCGTCTAGAGATGCGTGGAACAGCTTATGTTGGACCAAGTAAAATTATTGACAATACACGAATGGCAATTCAAAAAGCTGGTCTCGTGCTAAAAGAATTTGTACTAGCACCATTAGCCATGGGTAATAGTATCTTAGACGATGGCGAACAAGATTTTGGTACTGTTTTGATCGATTTGGGTGGTGGACAAACAACAGTTTCTGTTATTCATGACCGTAAATTGAAATTTACCTATGTTGATCCAGAAGGTGGAGATTATGTTACGCATGATATTTCTACCGTTCTAGGAACATCTTATGGTAATGCTGAGAAATTAAAGCGTAATTATGGTTTTGCTGATCCAAGCCAAGCCAGTGCAGATAATGAATTTCCGGTTGCTATTGTTGGAGAACCAAATCCTAAGTTAGTCGATGAAAAGTATTTAGCTGAAATTATTGCAGCACGCTTAGAACAAATTTATAGTAATATCTATCAACATTTAAGCCAGATCAATGCTTTACAATTACCTGGCGGATTTGTTTTGACGGGTGGTAATGCAGCATTGCCACGTATGGCAGATTTTGCAAAGAAAATTTTGGGTGAAAACGTTCGGTTATTCGTACCTGATCAGATCGGATTGCGACATCCATCTTACGCAAGAGCTATGGCCTACGCGCTTTACGCATCACGCGAAAATATGACACAGCTTGTCATTAAGCAGGTCATTATGAGCCGTCGGGAACCAGAGATTACAGCATACCCAAATCAAGTTATTGAAACCAATAACAACGAACCAGCTGATACACGATTAATTGTAAATGATCAATATGCTGGCGATAGCCGTGAATCGACTAATCAAAGTTGGTTTGCAAAGGCACGTCAAAAATTAAGTAATTTATTCGAAGATTAACGATATATTTTAAGGAGTAACCTCATGGATTTTACTGTAGAAGAAGCCATCGATAATGGTGCTATTATTAAGGTGATCGGTGTTGGTGGTGGTGGTTCTAATGCCATTAACCACATGATTGCAGAAGGCGTAGGCGGTGTCGAATTCATCGTTGCTAATACTGATGTTCAAGCTCTAGAAAAGTCTCAAGCTGATACCAAGATTCAAATTGGTCCAAAATTAACAGGTGGACTAGGTGCCGGTTCAAATCCAGAACGTGGTACAAAGGCAGCTGAAGAATCTACTGAAGCTATTTCAGATGCACTAAAAGGCGCTGATATGGTTGTTATTACAGCAGGAATGGGTGGTGGTACAGGAAATGGTGCTGCGCCAGTTGTTGCACGCATTGCTAAAGAGCAAGGTGCTTTGACAGTTGCTGTTGTCACACGTCCTTTCCAGTGGGAAGGACCAAAGCGTGCACGATACGCAGCTGAAGGCTTGCAAGCATTATCTGAAAGCGTTGATTCATTAATTGTTATTACCAATGAACGTTTGAAGGACCGTATTGATCTACGGACACCACTTTCAGAAGCCTTTAGAGTAGTTGATGAAGTCGTGGCGCAAGGCGTGCGTGGTATATCAGAACTTATCACAAACCCTGGATTTATTAATCTTGATTTTGCTGATGTGAAAACAGTCATGCAAGATGCTGGTCCTGCTTTGATGGGTGTTGGACAAGCAAGTGGTGAGACACGTGCTGCTGATGCAACAAAGCAAGCCATTTCATCTCCATTGTTAGAAGTAGATATGGCTGGAGCAGAAGACGTATTACTTAACATTACTGGTGGACCAGACATGTCTTTGTTTGAAGCACAGACAGCATCAGAAGTTATTTCTCAAGAAGCTGGTCGCGACGTTAACGTTATCTTTGGTACATCAATCGACGAAAACTTAGAAGATAGTATTCGTGTTACGGTGATTGCCACAGGACTTCAAAAAGCCGTTACTGAGCGTCTTGAAAAGAAAAATACTAGTGCAAGTGCAGCAACTAAACCTGCCTCAAGTGTATTTGGTAATGCTGCGGGTAATACACAACAGCAAGTGCCAAATACAGCACCAAAGAGTAATCCAATTAATCCTAATGCCGGTTCAAATTTCACACCAGCACCAGAACAACCAATGAATCAACAACCAGTTAAGCGTAATGATCCATTTGCAGATTGGAACATTGCCGATAACAACAAGAACGCGTTTACTGATGATAAGCGTTTTGACGGTGTTGAAAAGCAGTCATTTGATGTTTTTAAATCACCTGCACAAAATGATAATAATCTTGATTTAGGCAATAACTCACAAGATGATTTAGATAATCCCCCATTTTTTAAGAAGCGTTAGGAGTCAGTATGGCATTTGAAAAGATAAAGTCACTGTTTAATAGTGACGATGAATACTATGAGGATGATTACGAGAATGATTATTCAGAAACACCACATAATCAATCTCAGTCTGATTCACATCAGTATTTCAATCGGCCACAGGCAAGTGTACGGCAGTCAAATGTACATGGTGTAGCAGCTTCGTCTGGTAATAAAATTGCATTATTTGAACCTAAGGTTTATTCTGATTCACGTGCTATTTCTTCACAAATATTAAACGGCGAGGCAGTCATTGTTAATTTTACACAAATTGATGAGGACCAAGCTAAGAGAATTTTAGACTTTCTTGGTGGTGTTGTCTTTGCAGTTAGTGGTGAAATTGAACGTATTGGCCAATCAATCTTTTTGGTGACACCTAATACTTTTGAAATATCGGGAACGTTAACGGATAATTTAGAACCCAATAGTCGGTATTAACTATGACACTAATATTTAATTTAATCTTCAGAGCGATGATGCTTTATGAATATGCCATTGTCGTTTATATACTTATGACCTGGTTGCCTGGAGCAACACGATCACGATTACACCAATGGTTAGGCTCAATTGTGATGCCATATTTGAGTGTTTTTCGATTCATTCCACCAATTGGGATGATTGACTTTTCTCCAGTTGTAGCAATTATCGTATTGCAGTTTGCTAGAAGTGGACTTCAGTATTTAGTTTCCGCTTTTATTTAGGTTAATGATGCCCCATTCCAAACAACAATCACTTTTTAGAGAAGATGAATACCAATTTGTACAGCAATGCCATGATTGGTTATCACAATCCAGTGATGAATATAGACCTATTCTAACGCCGTTTTTAAATCCACGTGAGCAATACATTTTAAAGATGGTTGGACAACCTATTGAAGATCTTAATATATTTTTTGACGGTGGTAGTGTCGAGGCTGAAAGTCAGCGCGCAATCATTACCCCAGAGTATTTTTCAAAAGATAATTTAGACTTTGAGATGACGTTATTTCAAATTGATTATCCAATTAAATTCACTACTTTATCGCATCCACAAATATTGGGTGCCTTATTGGGATTAGGTCTTCAACGTAAGGCTATTGGTGATATTTTAAATGATGAGCATATTTGGCAAGTAATGGTAGATAAACGAATATTTACCTATATTCAGCAGAATTTTGTTAAAGTTGGGCGCACTACAGTAAAGGTAACAGCACTACCTTTAAATAAAATGATTGATACTTCGAAAGCGTGGGAAGAACAATTTTTACTGGTGAGTTCGCTACGATTGGACACGCTTGTTGCTGCCAGTTATCATCTATCACGCGTTGTCGCTAAACAAATGATTGAATCAGGACAGGTGCGGTTAAACTGGACAGTGGTTGAAAAGCCAGACAGCCTAATAACTATCAATGATATTGTCTCGGTGCATCATTATGGTAGATTTCAGTTAAAAGGTCTTGACGGTCGGACTAAAAAGGATAAAATAAAAGCAATCGAGAATATTATTCGGCGATAGTTGTCGGTGGTAATTAAGGAGATAGTAATGGCTTTAACACCTGATGAAATTTTAGAACATGAGTTTACAAAAAAAGGTTCTAAGGCATATATAGCAAGTGAAGTTGATGAATTTTTAGATCGTGTTAATTCAGATTATGAATCTGTTTTAAATGAACGTAGTCGACTCATGCAAGAAAATGCTGCTTTGCAAGCCAAGGTAGATGAATTAGAATCTAAGCGTGACCAAGTTAATCAATCTATCTTGATTGCACAAGAAGCTGCAGATAGATTAAAAGCTGAAACGGATACAGAAGTTAAAAAGAAGTTAACACACGCACAAGAGTCAGCAACTAAAATTATTGATGATGCTCGGGTTAAGGCTTCACAAGAAGCCGAAAATTTGGCTCAAGAAAATCTTGATTTAGTAGCTGAGCAAAACCAATTGCGTGAAGAAGTTGAGAGCTTTAAAGATTCATTCTTGCAATTGTTAGATGAACAGCGTACACTACTAGAAAATGATGCGTTGGCTAGCGCCGTGCATCGTTTACCTCTTGGCAAAGCGACTGAAGAACGAGCAGCTAAGGTAGTAGAACCTTTACATATGGCTGATGAGCAAGAGGCTGATTCTGAAGAGGAAAACACTGAAGTGGTCGACGAATCAGAATCAGCACCTTTAGTTGAAGAAGTACAAGCAACGACCAACAATCATGTTGAAGGCCCCGTTGTGGTTTTCCCCGATGCAGAGGAAACTAAATAAACAGAGTTTTAATAGTATAGAAAGATTAATAAGTAAACGCCCAGCGAGTCATGATGGTTTGAGATGATCGTCCCTGTTATTAATCAGATCCACTATTTATAATGAAATTTTGAAATTTAAGTAAATTTTTCCGGTGCAGATCGTTAAAACTGTATAAGGATAGAATAGCCATAGGGCGTTATATCAATGATATTGTTTCTATCAAAAGTGGGTGGTACCGCGTTTAAAGACGTCCCATGTTGTTAAATTTTTTAACAGCATGGGACGTTTTTGTGATTTTAAAGCGATAAATATAGGAGATTGATATGAAATATAAAGATACATTGAATTTGGGAAAAACTAAATTTCCAATGCGAGGCTCATTGCCAAAAACAGAACCCGAACGTCAAGCTAAGTGGTATGCGAATGATTTATATCATGAAAGATTAACTCAAAATGAGACGAAACCTCATTTTAATTTACATGATGGACCACCTTATGCCAATGGAAATATTCATTTAGGTCATGCTTTAAATAAAATTTCTAAAGATATTATTGTTCGCTATAAAAATATGACAGGCTTTTATGCTCCCTATGTTCCAGGATGGGATACGCACGGGTTGCCTATTGAACAGCAATTAACTAAAGCAGGGCACGATCGCAAATCAATGCCAAAGTATGCTTGGCGAAATTTGGCTCGTGACTTTGCTCTGGAACAAGTGAAGAAGCAAAGGCAAGACTTTAAGCGCTTGGGTGTACTGGCTGATTGGGATAAGCCTTATATTACATTGCAACCAGAGTTTGAAGCAGCGCAAATTCGTGTTTTCGGTGATATGGCAGATAAAGGCTATATTTTCAAAGGTGCTAAGCCTGTTTATTGGTCATGGTCATCTGAATCAGCTTTGGCTGAAGCTGAAATCGAGTATCATGATATTGAGTCAACTTCTTTATTTTATGCCAACCGTGTTAAAGATGGTAAAGGTATTTTAGATAATAATACCTATCTCATTGTATGGACAACGACACCATTTACAATCACAGCATCACGTGGTATCACACTGGGACCAGACTTTGAGTATGCAGTAGTTCAACCAGCCAATGATGATCGAAAGTTTGTTGTGGCGGCTGGATTGTTAGCTGAAAGTGCTGAACGTTTTGGCTGGAATGATTATGAAGTTGTCGCAACACATTTAGGTAAAGAATTAGATCGCATTACAGCACAACATCCATGGGATCAAAATGTTGAAGAATTAGTGATGAATGCTGATCATGTTACATTGGATTCTGGAACTGGATTAGTGCATACGGCACCTGGATTTGGTGAGGATGATTATAATGTTGGTAAAGCATATGGTCTACCAGCAGATGTTACAGTTGATGCTAAAGGCTTTATGACTTCAGAAGCTGGTCCTGACTTAGAAGGCAAGTTCTATGATGATGTTGTTGATATTGTGATTGATAAATTAAAGCGTGCTAATTTGTGGATGGCAACAGAAAAAATAACACATTCATATCCATTTGACTGGCGTACCAAGAAACCTATTATTTGGCGAGCGGTACCACAATGGTTTGCATCAGTTGATCAGTTCCGCCAAGACATTCTAGATCAAATTGATCAAGTTAATTTTTATCCTGAATGGGGTAAGAAACGTCTCTACAATATGATTCGCGATCGGGGTGATTGGGTTATTTCACGCCAGCGTGTTTGGGGCGTACCATTGCCAATTTTTTATGCAGAAGATGGTACGGCAATTTTAGATCGTGATATTATTGAACATATTGCCCAGCTATTCGAAAAACACGGTTCAAACTATTGGTTTGAGCACTCAGCTCAAGAGTTGCTCCCAGAAGGATATACCAATGAACATTCTCCAAATGGTGAATTTACCAAGGAAGAAGATATCATGGATGTTTGGTTTGATTCTGGATCTTCATGGAATGGTGTCTTAAATACACGTTCAGAGTTAGATTATCCCGCTGATGTTTATTTGGAAGGTTCTGATCAGTATCGTGGTTGGTTTAATTCTTCGTTGATTACTTCAGTAGCAGTTAATGGTGTGGCACCTTATAAGAATGTTATTTCTCAAGGATTTACGATGGACCAAAACGGCAATAAAATGTCTAAGTCATTGGGAAATACTATTTCACCATTAGAAGTTGCAGATAAGATGGGAATTGAAATATTACGATTGTGGACGGTAACAGTTGATACGTCAGCTGATATGCCAGTTTCAAATGATATTTTAAAGCAAGTTTCTGAGAGTTATCGAAAGATAAGAAATACTTTGCGATTCTTACTTGCAAATACAACAGATTTCAATCCAGAGACAGATAGTGTCGCTTATGATGACTTGGCAGCTCATGACCAGTATTTTTATACGTTACTTAACGAATTGGTTAAAGATGTGCGACAAGCCTACGATACTTATCAATTTAAAGCGGTATTTAATCGCTTGATTAACTTTATTAATGTTGATTTATCAGCATTTTATCTTGATATTGCTAAAGATGTTGTTTATGTTGAAGCACCAACAGGACATGTACGTCGTTCAATGCAGACCGTATTCTATAAGACTTTGCTTGATTTGGTCAAGTTACTCTTACCAATTTTGCCACATACGGCAGAAGAGGTTTGGGAATATTTGCCACATGAAAATGAGGCTTTTGCATATCTAGCAGATATGCCTGAGGTGGAGAACTTAACTGGTGCTGAAGAACTATTAGCACGTTGGCATCAGTTTATGAAATTACGCGATAGTGTAAACAAGGCGCTAGAGCAAGCACGTGTTAATGAATTAATTGGGAAAAATTCTGAGGCAGCGTTGACACTGTTTGTAACTGATGAACAAGAAGCGTTATTAAATTCTCTAAATGCAGATGTTCGCTTAATTTTGATGACATCACAATTACATGTTTATCCAGCTAACCAAGCTGAAAATGCGACAGATTATGATGGCTTCTTAATTAATGTGGCACATGCTAAAGGTGCAGTATCACCACGTGATCGTATGTATCACGAAGATTTGGGCGCTGATCCAGCGTTTCCTGAATTATCAAAGCATGAAGCTGAAATTATACGTGAATTCTATCCAGAAGCTTTGGAGGAAGGATTCGAATAAAGAAGAGCGGCTCGTAGAGCTGCTTTTTTCGATTTGAACCATGGTACAATACACATATGAATAATATTGAAAAAATTAGAACATTAACGGATTTAGATACACATACTGTACTTGAAACAGTGCCAATGCGCATTGATGAGTATAAAGCGGTGTGTCATGAAAAGACAGCTGCTTCTGTATCAATACTTGAAAAATTAAGTTTACTATTTTCAGAGCAACTTGATCAAAAGGGAAGTCAGGTTGCTTCAACAAAGCACCCGATTCATATTAGATTATCGGCAGATTATTTGTTGAATTTAGGCATTACGATTTCTGACTGGATTAGTTTGAAATGGGCTTTTGAGAGTGCATGGCATGGGGAACAGTTGGCTGTTGCTTTCTTTATTGATGGTAATTTAGAACGCTTAGTTGTAACATCTGAAGAGTTTGTTGAAGCCTTTGCTGGATACCTCATTTTACAAACTAATGGACAATTTGAGCCATATATTGATGAGTTTAATGATAATCAAGTTTATGATTGGCGTCTTGTAAGATTAACACAGTATAGTCAGCAATTATCAGAGGTCAACTGGCAAGATGTAACGGCACAATTCATTAATAGTACATTACCTGTCATGAATCAATAAAGTGGACTAAAAGACGTTTATTTTAATAAACGCCTTTTTATGCGTAAAAGAAATAATATGCAGTAATGAGATGTATAAAGGTAAAATAAGCTTGAATAAATATTTATAGCTAGGTATGATAAATTATGTTTAATTATATTTAATATTCGCATCTTAGGAGAATACATATGGGAAATAAATTATTTAAAAAAATTGGTGTGATTTTAGCAACATTAGGGTTGTTAATCCCATTATTAATGGCGACAGCACCAGTTGCAAGTGCGCAAGAAACAGATCCTGCACTAGAAAAAATACAAAAAAAGGGCACATTAGTTGTTGGACTATCAGCTGATTATGCACCTTTCGAATTTCATTCGACCGTTAATGGCCAAGATAAGATTGTTGGGTTTGATGTATCCATGGCTCAGCAGATTGCTAAAGATTTAGGCGTTAAATTGGTCATTAAAGAAATGGGCTTTGACGGGTTAATTGGTGCGCTACAAACTGGAAAAATTGATATTATTATTTCAGGTATTGTTGATACACCAGAACGTCAAAAAGTTGTAGATTTCTCAAAGCCTTATCTTTCTTCAAAGCAAACTGTATTGATTATGAAGAAAAACGAAAAGAAGTTTACAAATAATATCAATTCGTTCGATGGTCAAAAAATTGGGGCTCAACGTCAAACTACACAAGAAACTTTTGCCAAAAATGATATACCAAATTCTAAAGTTGTTAGCCTACAGAAAGTACCTGATCTTGTATCACAGTTGTCAGCAGGTAAGGTTAACGGTGTTGTTCTAGCAAGTCCCATTGGTGAAGCTTATGCGCAACAGAATAAGGCATTTAAATTGATTTATCCAAAGCCATCTTCTTCCGAAGGTAGTATGGCTGTTGCAATGCCAAAGAATTCCCCAGCATTACAAGCAAAAATCAATGCAACAATAGACGATATTAAGAACACTAATAAGTTTGAAAAATTCCAAAAAGAAGCCAACAAGTTAATGTTTGCCAATGATTCTTTTTGGGCAAAGTACGGTAATTTATTTATTAAAGGAACATTGTACACATTAGCCTTAGCTGCGATTGCGGTGATTGTTGGTGTTGGTTTGGGTACAGTACTTGCCTTGATGAAGTTGTCACGTGCTTTCATCTTAAAGGCTATCGCGAATATTTATGTTGAATATGTCAGAGGTACGCCGCTCTTGGTTCAGGCATTCATGGTATTTTTCGGAACACAGGTTATTGGTCTTAATTTGAGTGCGTTTGCTGCCGGAGCGTTAGCCATGGGACTTAACTCAGCAGCCTATGTGACGGAAATTATTCGTTCAGGTATTAATTCTGTTAGTGCCGGTCAAATGGAAGCGGCACGATCACTTGGTTTGTCTAATGGTAAAACAATGCGCTATGTTATTTTGCCACAGGCTGTTAAAAATATATTACCAGCGTTGGGTAATGAGTTCGTGACAGTTATTAAGGAAGGTTCAGTAGTCTCAGTGATTGGTGTAGGTGAGTTGATGTTCCAAACAGGCGTTATTCAAGGCGCATCATTTAAGCCATTTTTCCCACTGTTAATTACATCAGTTATTTACTTTGTTTTGACGTTTAGTATTAGTCGAGCATTAGGATTTGCTGAAAAAAGAATGGCACGTAGTAGTCGATAAGAAACATATATTGTAAAAGGCATAATACATCAGTATTATGCCTTTTTTTGTATAAAATTGAATAAAAATGATGATATTCATCGTTTTGGTGTATAAACAGAGAATTGTGTTGTATAAATAAAACAAAAGCGTTAAAGTAATAATATACAAAACAAACAGGAGGAAACGTATATCTGATCTTTTGACAGAAATGCGATTAAATATTATGACAGAGAAATTAGTTTTAGCTTATTCAGGTGGATTAGATACTTCGGTTGCTATTCCGTGGTTAAAAGAAAAAGGATATGACGTTATCGCTGTTGTCTTAGATGTTGGTCAACATGGTAAGGACATGCAGATGATTCAAGAAAAGGCATTGACGGTTGGGGCGATTCAATCTATTGTTATCGATGCCAAGTTGGAATTTGCAGATCAATATGTTGCGCCAGTGATTAAAGCTAATATGCTTTATGAAGGTGAATATCCTATGGTATCGGCATTGTCTCGTCCGCTCATTATTAAGAAGTTGGTCGATATTGCACATGAAAATGAAGCAACGACAATTGCACACGGTTCTACAGGACATGGTAATGATCAAGTGCGATTCGAGGCCGCAATTCATGCATTAGATCCAGATATGAAAATTGAAGCACCAATTCGTGATTTCCAATGGTCACGTGAAGAAGAGATTGAGTACGCTCATGCACATGATGTGCCAGTGCCTATTGACTTAGATTCACCATACTCTATTGATGAAAATTTATGGGGACGTGCTAATGAAGCTGGGATTCTAGAAAATCCATGGCATCAGGCACCAGAAGATGCTTATGCACTAACAAAGGCTATCGAGCATACACCTAACGAAGCTGAATTTATTGATATTACATTTGCAAAAGGTATTCCCGTTGCTTTGGATGGTGTTGAAATGCCACTATCTGACTTAATTATTAAGGTTAATGAAATTGCCGGTGAACATGGTATTGGTCGTATCGATCATATTGAGAATCGTCTTGTTGGGATTAAGTCACGTGAAATTTATGAGGCGCCGGCAGCAGCAGTTTTGATGACAGCGCACAAAGATTTGGAAGATTTGACGCTCGAAAGTGATGTGGCACATTTTAAGCCAATTGTTGAGCAACAACTCGCTAACCTAACCTATGAAGCTAAGTGGGTTTCACCATTATTCGATTCATTAATGGCCTTTATTGATGCTACTCAGAGTACAGTGAATGGTATTGTAAAGATGAAGTTGTTCAAGGGAAATGCGATTGCAGTGGCACGTCAATCAGCAACAAACTCTTTGTATGATGAAGATTTGGCAACATATACATCTTCTAGTTCATTTGATCAAGCAGCAGCCGTTGGCTTCATTAAGCTATGGACGTTAGGCAATACAGTATATGAACAAGTCAATCATGTACATTCTCAAAAGAAAAAGATGAAAGCGGAGATTTAATGTCAGATAAACTATGGGGCGGACGTTTTACCGCCAAAGCAGCAGAATGGGTTGATGAATTTGGCGCTAGCATTCATTTTGATCAAAAAATGGCAGCAGAAGATATTGAAGGTTCTCTGGCACACGTTAAAATGTTAGGTAAGCAACAAATTATTACAGCAGATGAAGCTCAAAAGATTACTGAAGGCTTGGAGCTACTACAACAAGATTTGTTGAATGGACAGTTAACATTTGATGTTAAAAATGAAGACATTCATATGAATATTGAAGCGCTGCTAACAGAAAAAATTGGGTCAGTTGCTGGTAAATTGCATACTGCACGTTCTCGAAATGATCAAGTCGCAACAGATTTTCATTTGTGGGTGAAGCACCGTCTGCCTCGTGTTTTAGATGCCTTAGATGAGTTACAGCATGAACTTGTTCAATTAGCTGATAAGTATAGTCATACGGTTATGTCAGGATATACACATTTACAGCATGCCCAACCTATAACTTATGGACACTATCTGTTAGCCTATTTTGAGATGTTCCAACGTGATTATGAACGTTTCGAATTTAATCAAAAACATACGAATATATTACCTTTAGGCGCTGCAGCTTTAGCCGGTACAACATTTCCTATTGATCGTGCTTTCGTTGCTGAACAGCTTGGATTTAATCAAATTTATCACAATTCTTTAGATGCAGTATCAGATCGTGATTTTGCTTTGGAATTTCTCAGTAATTCATCAATATTAATGATGCATTTGTCACGAATGGCTGAAGAAATGATCTTATGGTCAACCTACGAATTCAACTATATTGAAATCTCAGATGACTTTTCTACTGGATCATCAATTATGCCACAAAAGAAAAATGCAGACTTTGCAGAGTTGGTCAGAGGTAAAACGGGAAGAACTTTTGGGTCACTCATGGCGTTGCTGACAACCATGAAAGCACTACCACTTGCTTACAACAAGGATATGCAAGAGGATAAAGAGCAGGTCTTTGATGTTATGGATACTGTATTGGCATCTATCAAAATCTTTACGGGGATGCTAAACGGTTTAACAGTTCATGAAGAACGAATGCTTGAAAGTACAACACATGATTTTTCCAATGCAACTGAGTTAGCTGATTACTTAGCAACTAAAGGTATACCATTCCGTGAGGCGCATGCAATTGTTGGCCAATTGGTTCTACAAGGCATTCAACAGAACACAGCATTACAGGATATGTCCCTTGAAGTACTACAACAAGCTGCCAGTGTTATCGATGAAGATATTTATCAGGTGTTGGACGCTAAAGTAGCTGTTGATCGTCGTGTCTCATTAGGTGGTACAGCGCCTTCTAATGTACAAAATGAAGTTCAACGTGCATTAAATATCTTGCAGGAGCGGACACTATGACATCACATTTTCAAGGTAAAAGTTTTTTAAAAGAAATTGATTTTAGTACAAATGAATTAATGTATTTAATTGATTTTGCTGCCCATCTAAAATCGCTTAAACAGCAAAACATACCACACCCTTATTTATTAGGGAAAAACATTGCACTCTTATTTGAAAAAACATCAACTAGAACACGTTCTGCTTTTACAGTCGCAGCAAATGATTTGGGTGCGCATCCAGAATACTTAGGTAAAAATGATATTCAATTCGGCAAGAAAGAGTCACTATTTGATACGGCTAAAGTTTTAGGTAGTATGTATGATGCCATTGAATACCGTGGTTTTAGTCAAAATACAGTAGATGGATTAGCAGAATATTCTGGTGTTCCTGTGTGGAATGGGTTGACAGATGAGTGGCATCCGACGCAAATGTTGGCTGATTTCTTAACAATTAAAGAGCATTTTGGTAAAATTGAAGGGTTAACTTTAGCTTATTTGGGTGATGGCCGTAATAACGTTGCCAATTCGTTACTAGTGACGGGGGCTATTCTAGGCGTCAATGTGCATATTGTTGCACCAAAAGCACTACAACCAAGCACTGACATTCAAGCTATTGCAGAGTCAAAGGCACAAATTTCAGGTGCTGACTTAATGATTACAGATGATGTAGATCAAGGGGTCAATGGAGCTGATATTTTGTATACAGATGTATGGGCTTCGATGGGTGAAGAAGAAAGTTTTGCCGAACGGATTCGTTTGCTTTCTCCTTACCAAATTAATCAAGCCTTAGTTAAAAAAACAGCGAATTCAAATACCATTGTATTACATGATTTACCTGCTTTTCATGATTTAAAAACACAGATGGCACAAGATATTTATGCTAAATATGGTGTTTCAGAGATGGAAATTACAGATGAAGTTTTTCATGCACCGTATGCTTATCAGTTTCAACAGGCAGAGAATCGCTTGCATACAATTAAGGCTGTAATGGCTGCAACTTTAGGGAACTTATTTATTCCAAACCAAATTTAAAAAGCCACCATACGGACGTGTGGTGGCTTTTTAATATGATTATTTTATTTTAAGCTGTTGAGGTAAATCAGCCGATGGTGTCACATATAATGTCTGTTGCCCTTCAAAAATAACAAAACCAGGCTTAGCGCCATTGGGCTTTCTGAGCTTCCCAGCAGGTAAGTAATCAACAGGCACATTAGCTGACTCGCGTGCTTTACTGAAATAAGCTGCGAGTTGTGCCGCTTCCATTAATGTTTTATCGCTTGGATTATCGTCATGAATAATGACATGCGATCCAGGTATTTTTTGAACATGTAGCCAAATATCGCGTCGATTAGCTTGTTTTAAAGACAATCGTTCATTTTGTAGGTTATTTTTACCAACTTCAATTAAAGCACCATCAGTACTCATAAAACGATCTGGTTTAGATATTTTTGGCTTTTGCTTTTTACGCTTATTTTGTCGAATATAACCTTCACCAATTAATTCTTGACGGATGTCGTCAATATCTTTTGGAGAGGCAACATCCAATTGGGATAAAATAGTTTCGAAATAATCAATTTCTTTATCTGTTAGCACGAGTTGTTCATCAACATAGGCTACGGCATTTTTTAATTTGCGATAACGATTAAAATATTTTTCGGCATTTTTAAGACCATCAAGTTTCTCATCTAAAGGAATTGTCAAAAGCTGATTATTATCATAATAATTCTCGATAGCAACTTTTTTCATTCCTTTTGACACAAGATGAGGGTAAGTAATGAGCAAATCGCCCATTACTTTGAGTTGATTAGCATTATCCGCATCGGCCAATGTTTGATTTAATTTCTTTTTCTTATTTTTATTTTTTTTCAATTCATTCTTAATAATGCGAATAAGTGTACCGGCTTGCTGATTCACTCTTTCTCGTTCGGCTTTACCAATATAATAGGCATCGAGTAGTTCACCTAAACTTTGATAAGACTGTTGACTACGGTAAGTATTAGGCCAATTAAAAGCGGAAAAGCTCAATGATTGATCCGATTTAATACCTAGTGTTGGTGATAGGTTTTCAAATCCTGATAACCAATCTTTGGCTTGTTGCATGGTATTCGTGGCATTTTTTAATGCTAATGCCAGAGATTGAGCACTTTCTTTGCTAAATCCCTGATAAGTAGACTGAATGACTTTTGCCCAGTCTTCAGAAGGGTTATCAAGAACAAGTGGTGCTAATTTATCTAAACTTGTAAAGGGATTAATTAGATTTTGTTGTGGTGGTAAAGTGTATGTTGCGCCTGGCATTAATGAACGAACACGGTTTTGATCGGCAGGAACGTGCTTGATTAAATCAAGGATACGTTGATCTTGTTGGCGAACAAGAAAGAGATTGGAGTGGCGTCCCATCATTTCTAAGGTGAGGCGTACAGATTGAATATCTCCTAATTCGTCACGAGTATTAACGAAAAAGTTAATAATACGATCATTATCAATTTGTTCAATACTTTGTATTTTAGCGCCTTCTAAATATCGGCGTAAAAACATGACAAAATTAGGCGCAACCTGTGGGTTTTCGTAAGGGATGAAAGAAATTTGCGCACGGGCATAAGTAGGGTGAGCACTTAATAGGAGCGGGTAATTTGTACTGTTGTTACGGACAACAAGAACAATTTCATTAGGATAGGGTTGGTGTACTTTTGTAATTCGACCGCCTACAATCAGTTCATTTAATTCATGAACGAGGGCATGCGTAAAGAGACCGTCTAATGGCATTATAGAGACTTCCTTTTGTTATTTTAGTTAATGTTGATGTATTAGCGACGATAATATATTTATGCGCTTTATATATGTCATGATACTAATAGAGCGTAACATATTTAATCATGGATTCTCCACTATAAGTTATGTACTTTATGATAAATGAAAAGTATCTTAAGATAATTTAATTGAATAAAAAAACCTGTTCGATATGAACAGGCCAGAAATCATTTATTACTTCTTGTCAACAACTTGTTTCCCGTTGTAAACACCAGAAGGTGATACGCGGTGAGAAACACGGTATTCACCGGTCGTTTGATCCAAAACAATACTTGGAACATTCAAACCAATATGACCGCGACGATTGCGCTTGTGTGACTTAGAATTCTTGTTAGATGGGGTAGCCATAAAGCACACCTCCTTTCGTTTAAATTACTTAACGTATTTTGCCAAACGTGACTTGTCACGGTTAGCCTTGTTCTTCTTGATCAAACCTTTTGAGTAAGCACGATCAATAGCTGAAATGGCTGCTTTGTGTACTTCTTCTAGATTATCAGCATTGTCATTTACAGCTTTTTCAAACTTTTTAACAGCTGTACGATAAGCACTGAGTTGAGGTTCATTGCGGTCATGTTGCTTCTTTGTTAGACGGACGCGTTGAATTGCTGATTCAATAACAGGCATATGTCTTTTCTCCTTAAATTTAATACGGGTTTAAAGTTAATCTGTTGATTAACGACGCAAACCGAGGCGTTGGATTAGTTCACGGTAACGCGGAACATCTGTGTTACGGAGGTAACGCAATAAGTTACGACGGTGACCAATCTTCTTCATCAAACCACGTTGTGAGTGGAAATCATGTTTGTGAATACCCATATGAGTATTTAATTCGTTGATGTCGGCAGTCAAAACTGCAACTTGTACTTCAACTGAACCCGTATCGCCTTCGTGGCGAGCATATTCCTTAATGATCTCGTTCTTACGTTCTTGTGTAAGGGCCATATCATTAACCACCTTTCTAATTTGTCGCCATAATCCGAGAAAGACGACAGGTGAGACGTCAATCGCAGAGAATGGTCGAGTTGTTGATACAACAAATTTAATTATACAGAATATAAAATAAAAGTAAAGTTTAAGTGCTTTTTTTAGGGAAAATGCTAGTATGGCGGGAATCAGTTCAATCGCTTAAGGCTATAATGGTGTTCATTTCAATTTGAAATGATGGCGAAACATGTCAAACAACAATGACAAAGTGTGATAAAATTGGATAGTTAAAAGTTAGTACGTAGAGTTTGTTTTGAACGTACATTATATAATGAAGACTAATTTAGGAAATATACTTATGCAACTTGAATTCTTAGGAACTGGTTCAGGACAACCATCAAAATTTCGTAACGTTACAAGTATTGCACTTCGTCTACTAGAGGAGAGAAATGCGGTATGGTTGTTTGATGTCGGTGAAGCAACACAACATCAAATTTTGAAAACAACGCTACGGCCCCGAAAAGTTGAAAAAATATTTATTTCTCATTTACATGGTGATCATATTTTTGGTTTGCCTGGATTCTTGAGTTCACGCTCTTTTCAAGGTGCTAATAGAAATGAACCTTTAACAATCTACGGACCAAAGGGTGTTCAAGATTTTGTGAAGACTGCTTTACGTGTGTCGGAGACACGATTAACCTATCCAGTTCATTATGTTGAGACGACGAGCGGTATTATTTTTGATGATGATACATTTACCGTTGAAGCCCTACCTTTGAAACATCGTATTGAAACATGGGGATATCGAGTGACGGAAAAAGACCATCCTGGTGAATTGCAAGTTGATAAATTACAAGCAGCACATATTCCGGCTGGTCCCATTTATGGTCAATTGAAGGCTGGCAAGCAAGTCACATTACCAGATGGCAGGATAATTAATGGCCAAGACTTTATTGGTCAGGCACAAAAGGGTCGAATTATTACCTTTATTTTGGATACACGGCCAAACGATAATAGTCTGCAGTTAGCGCATAATGCAGACGTGTTAGTACATGAAAGTACTTACGGTAGTAGTCCAGAAGAAAATAAAATGGCCAAGGCTCACGGACACTCTACGAGTTTAAATGCTGCTAAGACGGCGATTCAATCTCATGTTGGCACGTTACTCTTAACCCATCTGTCAGCACGCTATATTGGGCCACAAGTTAATCAATTGATCCACGATGTACGTGATGTCTTTCCAAATACACGCGTCGTACGTGATTTTGATATTATTGAAATTCCATTTAAGAAGGTAGGCAATGACACAAAATAATTGGAAAATTTTACCAAAACCTAATCCAAAGGTTGTAGATGAATTAGCATCACGGTTGGATATTAGTCGGCTTACAGCAACTATTGTGGCGCAGAAGGGCTATACAGATGCCGAGAGCGCATATCAATATTTGTCGCCTAGTATTGAACAATTACACGATCCAATGCTGTTACATGATATGGATAAGGCAGTAGAACGGTTACAAGATGCAGCATTTGGTGGCGAAAAAATCGTTATCTATGGTGATTATGATTTAGATGGCTTAACCAGTACAGCTGTGATGTATGAGGCCTTGGCTATCTTGGGTGCGGATGTTTCCTATTATATTCCTAATCGATTTAATGACGGCTACGGTCCTAATAAAGCCGTTTATCAAAAATTAATTCAAGATGGTGCGCAACTTATCGTCACAGTTGATAATGGCGTGACTGGTTATGATGCTGTTAATTGCGCTAAAGCGTTAGGTGTTGATGTCATTATTACCGATCATCATGAGCTTGCACCAACATTGCCTGAGGCGTACGCTATTGTGCATCCCAGACATCCTGAAGGGCACTACCCTTTTAATGATTTGTCAGGCGTTGGTGTTGCTTTTAAAGTTGCACAAGCGTTATTAAGCGATGGGGAAGCAATAACAGATATCAGCCAATTACCCACGGAAATGCTTGATTTAGTGGCTATGGGTGAAATTGCTGATATGGTTTCGTTAACTGATGAAAATCGTGTTTTGGTGTCATTGGGACTCAAGCAAATGAACGATAGTCCAAGGCCGGGTATTCAATATCTTTTGAAAAACGCTGGGCAGGCCAAAAACCAACCCGTCATTTCAGAAACGGTGTCTTTTAAAATAGCACCACGATTGAATGCAGTTGGCCGTATGGGAGACGCTTCATTAGGGCTCGATTTGCTATTAAGTCAAGATCTAGATGAGTCAAAAGCTTTAGCTAAAGAAGTTGAAGCGATTAATAAGCAACGGCAAGAAGTCGTTGAAAAAGTTTTTTCAGAAGCTAAATCTTTAGCATTATCACCACAATATCAGAATGATAAGATATTGTTATTAAGTGGTGAAAATTGGCATGAAGGTATTTTAGGCATTGTTGCAAGTCGTATTGTGGAATTAACAAAGAAGCCGACGATTATCCTCAGTCAAAAAGATGATATATTAAAAGGGTCTGGACGATCATATGGTGCATTTGACCTATATCAGTTTATGGCGCTATTTCGAGATACGTATACTACATTTGGCGGTCATGCCAGTGCCATTGGGTTATCGTTGTCTGTAACATCTTTGGCAACATTACGTGAAAAAATCAAGGCTAAAAATAGTACAATTACCTTAGTGACTAAACCAATTGAAGTTAATTTATTATTACCGTCTGATACGATTAATAATAGTACGTATGAATCACTGACCTTGTTGGAACCATTTGGCACAGATAATCAACGCCCTGTTTTTGTATTTGAAGAACCTAAAATTATGAACGCGACGACGATGGGTAACTTGAAACAGCATGTTAAATTATCCTTAGCTAATTTGCAATCTGATGTCGAGGCTGTTGGTTTCAACCATCCGGATTGGGTACCAGTTGTAACACAGTCCACTAATATTTCGTTTGTGGCAACAATTGGTACAAATTACTTCCGTGGTCGGCAAACATTGCAATTGATGATGCTGGATATTAAACATGTGGCTTCAAACGATGACATAACGGTTAAACAACGTTTTGCAATGACTTATAAATATATCATGCAACATCAAAGTTTAAATTTTGCGCACCATTTACCTGATGTCGCGTCGCAACTTGGTGCTTCAGTAAGTGATTTGAAAGTTGTTGTACAAGTGTTTTTGGAGTTGGGATTTGTTAAAATCGATAATGGCTTCGTCAAAATTATTGAAAATGCACCACAAAAAGCATTATCACAATCCACAACTTATTTACGCTATTTTAATAAAGTAAAATAGCGTGTGTCATTTTTAAATAAAACGTGTACTTATAAAGGATTAAATGATAAATGGTAGACTTACATAATTACATTGCAACTGTGAAAAACTATCCAGAACCTGGTATTAGTTTTAGAGACATTTCACCGTTAATGGGAGATGGCGTGGCTTATCGGCAGGCCATTAATGCTATTGCTGATTTTGCTAAGGATTTAAATGTTGATTTAATTGCAGGTCCTGAATCGAGAGGATTCATTGTTGGCTCACCTTTAGCTTATACTATGGGTATTGGTTTTGTCCCTGCTCGTAAGGGTGGTAAATTACCGCGTAAAGCCATTCAATCAACTTATGAATTAGAATATGGCGGCGTTAACGTTTTGGAAATTCATGAGGATGCTATTCAACCAGGCCAACGTGTTTTGATCGTTGACGATCTTCTCGCAACAGGTGGGACAATTAATGCGACACGCGAAATTATTGAAAAATTAGGTGGTATAGTTGCTGGCGTTGCATTTATTATTGAATTGAACGATCTAAATGGTCGTGACAAGATTATGTCAAGTGGCGAAGTACCATTCTTGTCATTAATGACATACTAATAAAAAGACGTATCGGATATCCGGTACGTCTTTTTATGTGAGATTGTTAAACAAGTTTTGGTGACTTTTTAGAGAAAATTGTGTGCGCAGCTGGTAGGTTGGTTGGTGGTGTTTGCGCATCGGGTTCAAATAAAGCTTTTAGATCTTGTAAAGTACAATTTCTAAAACATTCAGCCAGATTTTGACGATAGTTCTCAATTAAAATACTAGGTGTTGTATGTGCAATATTATCTTTGACATAAGATTGTTCAGCAATTAAGGCATTAATTGTATCGATATCCATTCTGTTATGAAGGAAATCATCTGTATCCATATCCAAAAATTCAGCAACCTCTTGAACTAAATCTTCACTGTAATCTTTGTGTTTTGCTACTAATGCTTCTTGCATGTGCATCAAAAAATGGCGTGCCTTTTTATTACCTTCTAGCTGTGCTGCTTTAAAATCAAGGGCTAGTCGATAAGCAAGTTGCTGACGATTAACAGGTGGTTGTTGTGCCATTTTGATTTGTTCATGTTTAGAAAATGACAAGAATTGCTCGTCAATGACAGGAACAAAACGCAAGTGCATAACGCGCTGATTACTGTCGATGAGATATTGCAAGTACTTCTCTAGTTCTAAGCACTGCTTTGTTAATAATTGATCAAAGTGATAGACGTCTAACATAGTGATTTCTCCTAATACTTATATATAAATATTTGATATGATGATTTTTACCATATAAATTGTAACGCCTTCATGATAAGTTGTCGATGAATAAGTCTCAGATGAATATGTTTCGTGTTAAAATAATGAAGTATGAAAAACTTTTAACACACTCATAGGGGGTGTCAGAATGAATTGGAACACTTTTTTTGTGCCATATCAGCAAACGGTTAAAGAATTAAAAATTAAATTAAGAGGGCTACGCGCGCAATATGAAATGGATGGTGAAGATTCGCCAATAGAATTTGTCACAGGACGTGTCAAATCAAAAGCGTCCATAGAGGAAAAAATTATTCGCCGTCATTTGAAAGAAGAGCGGTTAGCTTTAGACTTACAAGATATTGCAGGTCTACGTATTATGACAAAATATGTTGAAGATATCTACCAAGTTGTGGACATCTTACGGCAAAGAACAGATTTCAAGATTTTAGAAGAACGAGATTATGTCACAAATGCTAAGCCATCAGGCTATCGTTCTTATCATATTGTAATCGAATATCCTGTACAAATGTATAATGGTGAGAAAACAATTTTAGCTGAAATTCAAGTGAGAACCATGGCAATGAACTTTTGGGCAACCGTTGAACACGATTTACGTTATAAACACGGCGAAGAATTGTCAGACGATATTGCACAGCGATTAACAGGATTATCTGAAATGACATTTGCACTTGATCAAGAATTATCTGAAATCCGTTCGTTAGAATAAATTCAAATGGGGAATATACACTATGCGTATAGGAATCTATCAAAATGATGGTCCCATCAGTCATAAAGTTGCTGATGAATTAGCCTTAGCGTTACGTCAGCATGGTATTGCATTAGATAACAAAACGCCCGATGTGGTGATATCAGTAGGCGGTGATGGGACGCTACTTGGTGCCTTTCGTCATTATATTAATCAAATCCATACCATCCGATTTGTTGGTTTGCATACTGGCCATTTAGGATTTTATACTGACTGGTTAAGTGATGAAATTCCAGCGTTAGTAGCAGCGTTAGTGCATGATAATGGACAAAGTGTAGATTATCCTTTATTATCATTAACTGTTGAATATGACAATGGCAAGCGACAAGAACACTTGGCTTTAAATGAAGCAGTGGTCAAACAACCCATGGGAACACTCGTTGCCGATATTTATTTAGGCGGCGAGTTATTTGAGCGTTTTCGAGGTGATGGTGTCTCTGTATCAACACCAACAGGCTCAACGGCTTATAATAAGTCTAATGGTGGGGCAGTGTTACATCCTAATCTTTCGGCTATTCAAATGTCGGAGATTTCATCGCTGAATAATCGTGTTTTTCGAACCCTTGGTTCACCTTTAATTGTACCTAAAGGCGAAGAAATTATCATAGAACCAGCTCACTCAAATTTTGCTTTGATGTTTGATCAAGGGATGATAGCGACAAATCATGTGAAACGCGTACGCTTTAAAGTTGCAGAACAAAGAGTACACTTTGCAGAATATCGTCATGTTAATTTCTGGCGACGTGTACATAATTCATTTATTAATGATATAGAATAACGGAGAAAATTGTGAAATTTACTTGGACATATCAAGGAGAAGAATTACGTAAGGTACGGACATTTTTACAAGGGCATGGGGTTTCCCATCGAATGTTTAGCCGAATGAAACATCATGGCGGTGCTATTTTGGTGAATGAAAAGCCAGTCTATACCTCTGATTTTTTAAAGCAGGGTGATAGCGTAACAATCATTATGCCTGTTGAAGAAAGTAATGACTTGGTGGTACCAGATTATCGACCAATGGATATTATTTTTGAAAATGAACATTGGCTCATTGTTAACAAACCTTTTGGTGTCACAACAGTTCCGGGACATGCAGATCGTTTGCATACGCTTGTTAATCAAGTGAAAGGCCACCTAGAAGAAATTGAAGCAGAAGATTTGGTACCACACGTTGTGACACGCTTGGATCGTGATACTAGTGGCTTGGTTTTGTTGGCAAAACATCGTTTTGCACATGCTGTTTTAGATGACCAGTTACAACGCCATGAAGTGGAGAAGTTCTATGTAGCTTATCCTAGTGGTATTTTGGAACAAAATCATGGTGAAATTAATGCACCGATTGGTCGTATGGATGGTGATTTCATTAAAAGAGAAGTACGCGAAGATGGGAAACCATCATTAACAGAATATTGGGTGGAGGACGTGATTGGTGCGGATACGCCTCATCCAATGACCAGAGTTAAAGTGCAATTACACACTGGTCGTACACATCAAATTCGTGTACATTTTTCAAATATTGGGCATCCTTTAGTCGGTGATGATTTATATGGTGGGCCATTGGTCCATAATATTCAACGCCAAGCGTTACATGCATATCATATGCGTTTTTATGATCCATTCGTTGAACAATATCGAGAATTCGAAACAGGGCTACCCGATGATTTGACGGCGTTAAATATTCAAAAATCATAAATCATGTATTGGAGAGGTAATGGCAGAAGAACAAAATCAACAATTAGAAGTGGCTATTCAACATCTTTCTGATCTATTACATTCAGGGCAGGATGAAACTTTTAAAGATAGTTTTGAAGCCTTACATGAATATGAAATGGGTCAAGCCTACGCAGGATTACCTGACCATTTAAGGTCTGTTGCATGGCGCTTATTAGATATTGAATTATTGGCGATGGCCTTTGATAACTTAGACAGTAATGATGATGAAACAATTGCATTACTTTTAGAAATGCCACCACAAAAGGCCGTTCAAGTATTGCGGAGCATGTACGCCGATAACGAGGTCGATTTATTGCAACAACTATCTTCACGTCAACTTGCCACGTACCTGAGTTTAATGCCGAAAAAAGAAGCTGAAGGTGTGCGTAACTTAATTGACTATGAGGAACAAACTGCCGGTTCTTTGATGTCAACGGAGTATATGGCAGTTGAAGAAGAGCTATTGGTTGGCGATGTGATGCAACTTGTTAAGAGGCATGCCAACGAAGCAGAATCGATTAGTTATGTTTATGTATTAGATAATCAAGCAAGATTAGTTGGGGTGATTTCTTTACGTGACTTGCTAACGCATCCTGATAAATTACGCGTTTCTGAAATTACTAATCCGCGTGTCATTAGTGTGAAAGCGGGGGATGATCAGGAAGATGTTGCTCAAATTGTTGCTGATTATAATTTTGTGTCCATTCCTGTAACTGATGATGATGAACACTTATTAGGTGTTATCACAGTTGATGATATTTTGGATGTTATTGGTGAAGAAGCGGTCGAAGATTATTCTGGATTGGCTGCGGTTAACGTTTCTCAAGTGGATGATTCTTTTTGGCAATCAGCGATTAAACGAATTCCTTGGTTGGTGGCATTGCTGATTTTGGGTATGTCTACAGCAACGCTCATTAATCATTTTGATGGATTAGTTCAGAAAGCTTCAATCTTAGCTGTCTTTATTTCTCTGATTACAGGAACGGCTGGAAATGCTGGTACACAAGCACTGGCGTTAGCCGTTCGACGTATTGCGATTGGTAATACTAAAACACCAGTCAAAACCTTTTTGAGTGAAATGCTAACAGGTGTGGTGGTTGGTGTTGTCACTGGATTAGCTGTATTTTTAATTGTGACCTTTTGGAAACACAACATGGAATTAGGATTAGCAGTTGGGTTAGCTATGATGATCGCTATTATGGTAGCAAATTTGGCCGGCTATTTAATTCCAGTTGCAATGGATCGTTTAGGTTTAGATCCAGCAGTTGCCAGTGGACCGTTTATTACTACACTATCTGATTTGACGTCGGTTTTAATTTATTTCTCAGTCGCACAATTATTCATTTCGCATTTTATAGGTAAATAAAAAGTGTTGGTCTAAAACCAACACTTTTTTGTTTATTCAATTTTAAAAATAGGCTGAATTTGTTGCGCAAAGCTACCATCAGGATCATAGACAAAAGTAGCATAATCGTGCCAGTACTTATCAGATAAGATAATGGGCTCAGCTATATTATCTGGTATAAACGCTCTAGGGATACCACCATTCTCAGATAAGGGGCCATCATAATTGTTAATGAAGTCCTGCATTTTCTTTTCAATAACTAATGCCTGCGGACCAAACCAATTATAAGGTTCACGATGTATGCGTTGATCATCAATAGCTGTTGTTTGTGTTGTACTGATTGGATGAATGAGTGATACAAATTCAATTTTATATTCAAATTGATCTGCTATGGGTGTGACATCTATTAAATTGACAATAGCTAAGGCTACTTCATTGGGCAGATTAAGCTGTTGTTGATGATCAGCTGCTAACATTAATTCGCCACGATAATCAGTATTATTGTGTGTTTTGAATTGTTGTTGTTGTCCAATTAAAATCGGCAACAAAGATTGGCTTGAAATTTTTAATAGTCGCATATTAGTCCTGTATGTTAATGAATTGGAATTTATCAAAATCGAATAGACCTTGATCAGTAATTTTTAGACTAGGAATAACAGGTAATGCCATGAAAGATAATGTTAAGAATGGATCAAAATCAATATCAGATAGCGTTGAAAAGGCAGCTAATAACTGTTGGTTAGTCTTAATTGCTTTTTGATAAGGTTGATCTGACATTAAGCCACCAATTGGTAATGGCAATGTTGTGACTTGATGCTGTGCGTCTACAACAACCAAACCGCCACCAATTTCTCGCAGTGTATTTGCTGCAATGATCATGGCTTCGTCATCACAACCGGCAATAATCAAATTGTGCGAATCATGGGCAATTGTTGAGGCAATGGCACCACTTTGAATGTTAAGACCTTTAATAATACCGATACCGTAACCTAGTTGGTGATATCGTTCCGCTACGACAACTTTGGCATAAGTGGCATTGGGGATGAAATAACCGTTTTCGACAGGGACGTTCGTGATCAAATGCTCCGTTGTAATGTGATGGGGCATAATACTGATAACATGTGCTGGACGATCAGCCTGTAATGGTAAAGATAAATCCGATAATGATAATTTAAAGTTGAGTGCTTGGTTAGCAATTGTTGTAACAGTTGAATCATGATCATGGTTGAGCCAGTGACCGTCAACCATGACCTTCTTTGCTTCAAAATGCTTAATATCGTTAAATAACACTAAATCTGCAACATAACCATCTGTTAAGGCGCCAACATTTTTGATGTGATGCGCTTTAGCGGCATTAAAACTTGCCATAGTAAATACAATAGCAGGATCAAGTCCCTTTTGGAGTGCTAAATTAACGCTGTAATCAATAGAACCTTCATGTTCGAGGTCGGTTGCTGATTTGTCATCTGTAGCAAATGAGAAAAATTGTTGATTAGCTACGTTAATGGCTGGTAAAATAGCAGCTTCATCACGTTCAACGGTACCTTCACGAACAAAGACACTAAATCCAGCATTCACTCTATCAAGCGCTTGGGCAGCATTTTCGCTTTCATGATCAGTATCAATACCATATTGTCGATATGTGGCTAACTGTTCGCGGCTCAAGCCAGCAGCATGACCATCGACATGCTTATTAGCAGCCAAGGCATCGTTGATTTTTTGATGCATATCTTCATCTTGATTAAAGACAGCAGGAAAATCCATAACTTCAGCCAAACCATTCACTTCAGGTACACTATAAAAAGGTTTTAAAGCAGCAGCATTTAATGTGGCACCTGCATGTTCAAATGGCGTGGCAGGTACTGAGGAAGGTAACATATAATGAATATGTAGTGGTGATTGACGTGCGTCTTCTAACATGTACTGTATGCCTGAAATACCAGCAACACTAGCGATTTCATGCGGATCAGCAAAGATACGTGTTACACCTTTTTTAAGGACTAACTTTCCAAATTCACTTGGTGCCAATAAAGAACTTTCAATGTGCAGATGCGCATCGATAAGACCGGGGATAATATATTGATGATTAGCATCAAAAGTTGCTTTTGCTTTATAAGTTAAATTAGCACCACGGTAAAAGATTTTGCCATCATTAATCCACAGTTCAGTATCATCAAATTTTAAATTGAAAACATCTAATACTTTGGCGTTGATGATATGCAAATCAACAGTTTGTGTCATGAATTATTGCTTCCTTTTGTTTTTTTTAGTTTATCATGATTCTGATAATTCAGAACATTAATTTATAGCAATAATGGCTTTGAATATTTAGCATGATGTCTATACCAATTTAGATTTTTTATTTTGACATCATGTTATTTGTCTTATACAATAGGCATTGTTAGATTTTAAAATAACATACCAATTAAAAACGAGGTATCAATATATGTGTGGAATTGTTGGCGCTACAAGTGTAAGCGAAGTATTACCAATTTTATTAAAAGGGTTAGAAAAGCTAGAGTATCGTGGCTATGATTCAGCTGGTGTCTATGTCAATTACAGTGAATCAAAAGATTATCTTATCAAGGCAAAGGGACGTGTATCTGCATTAGAAGAAGAGACCAGTAAAGTAGAGATTCATGGTACATCAGGTATTGCACATACACGATGGGCAACACATGGTGGTGTTACTGTTGAAAATGCGCATCCCCATAAAAGTGAAGATGGCCGTTTCTATCTTGTGCACAACGGCGTCATTGAAAATTATGAAGCACTACGTGACACATACTTACAAGGTGTTACATTACAATCTCAGACTGATACTGAAGTTGCCGTGCAATTAATCGACAAATTTGCCAAGGACAACCAACTAAATGCACTTGAAGCTTTGCGTATGATGATTAGCAAATTAGATGGCAATTCGGCTTATGGCTTTTTGCTAATGGATCGTCAAGAACCTGGTATTATGTATGCTGCAAAACGTAAAAGTCCATTACTCATCGGTGTTTCAGAGGGGACAAATGTTGTCACTAGTGATGCAACTGCTGTTTTGGATATTACCCATGACTTCATTGAATTAATTGATGGTGAAGTTGCTATTGTATCTAAAGATAAAGTTACATTGTTAAATGAAGCTGGTGAAACCATTGTGCGTGCACCATATCATTTAGATATTGATGAATCTGCAACGGATAAAGGCGTTTATCCTTACTATATGCTAAAAGAAATTGATGAACAGGCCATTGTAGCGCATACATTGGCCCAACATTATTTCGATGAAGCTGGACAGATTATTAATATTGATGCCGATATTATTAGTCAAATCAAACGGGCGGATCGTTTGTACATTGTAGCAGCTGGTACTTCATATCATGCGGGTTTGGTTGGTAAGCGTTATTTTGAACAGTGGACACATACACCAACAGAAGTACATATTGCTTCTGAATTTGCTTATGATCAGCCATTACTTAGCGAGAATCCGTTCTTTATCTTCTTGAGTCAATCTGGAGAAACAGCCGATTCACGTGAGGTATTACAAAATATTAAGGCGCAACAATTCCCTACATTAACGATTGCTAATGTTATGAACTCAACGTTAACACGTGAAGCAGACTTTGCTTTACCGTTGTTGGCTGGTCCTGAAATTGCAGTAGCTTCAACTAAAGCTTATACTGCGCAAATTATTGTACAAGTCATTTTGGCACATGCCGTTGAAAATTCTGGTTTAGATTTGAAAGAAGAGTTAGCTAAACTTGCCATTGATATGCAAACAATTATTGATGATAAGGAAATTTTCAAGACAATTGCTGAAGAAGCATTAGATGGCCAACGTTCAGCATTCTATATTGGCCGTGGATTGGATGCTGCCGTTGCAATGGAAGCTGCATTAAAGTTAAAAGAGATTTCTTATGTGCAAACAGAAGGTTTCGCTGCTGGTGAGTTGAAACACGGTACAATTTCACTAATTGAAGATGCAACACCGGTATTTGGTCTGATTACGCAAAGTAAAACGGCTGGACTAGTACGTGGTAATATCGAAGAAACTAAGGCACGTGGCGCTAACGCTATTGTTTTGGCAACGCAAAGCTTGTCTAGACCAGGTGACGATTATGTACTACCTGATGTAAACGAATTATTGGCACCGGTATTGAGTGTGATACCTGCGCAGCTGATTGCTTATTATTCTACTTTGGCACGCGGCTTGGATGTTGATCGTCCAAGAAATTTGGCCAAATCAGTAACAGTGCAATAAACATTAAGTTAGAAAATGTAATAGGAGTGTGGTCTCTTATTACATTTTTTTGTTGTTCATCTGTTTATTTGGTAAAATAGATTAGATAATTGTGTAAAAATGGCCATTAAGGAGGAAAGCGTTTTGGCGCTTTTTAATTCAAATAGTGATACGGACAGTGTCGCGCTCAAAATTCCCAATCACATTGCTGTCATTATGGATGGTAATGGTAGATGGGCGAAAAAACGCTTTATGCCCCGTGTTGCAGGGCATAAAGCAGGTATGAATACAGTAAAACGTATTGCAATTGCTGCACAAAAATTAGGTGTTAAAGTTTTAACGCTTTACGCTTTTTCAACTGAGAATTGGTTACGTCCAACGGATGAAGTCAGCTTTTTAATGCAGCTGCCTATTGATTTTTTTAATGATTTTGTTCCTGATTTGGTAAAGAATGATGTCCGTGTTGAAGTAATGGGAGACATAGATGCTCTACCAAGTAATACACAAAAAGCAGTACGTCGGGCGATTACATTAACGCGCGAGTGCCAATCGATGGTTTTGAACTTTGCTTTAAATTATGGTGGTCAACAAGAGATTGTTAATGCGACCAGACAAATTGCAACTTTAGTTCAAAGCGGGCAATTAGCAGTTGAGGACATTGATAAGCAGGCGATTGAATCAGTGTTAGCGACACATCAATTGGGAGAATATGCAATGCCTGATTTGATGATTCGAACATCTGGTGAATTACGTACAAGTAATTTTATGCCTTATCAGTTAGCGTATTCTGAATTATATTTTACTGATAAGTTTTGGCCAGATTTTACTGATGATGATTTAAAAACAGCGGTTTTGGCTTATACCAAACGCGATCGTCGATTTGGTGGCTTGAAAAAATAATAGAGACAGAGGGCAGTATGAAATGAAAGTTCGCGTGATTACAGCGATTGTAGCGTTGATTATATTTATTCCAATTTTATTATTGGGTGGTAATACATTACTTATCTTAAGTTTATTGTTAGGTATTGTTGGTATTAGTGAATTTTTACGGATGAAGCATCGTTTTTTTGTTTCCACAGAAGCATGGATTAGTTTTTTAGGTGTTATTGTCTTGATTTTACCGCGTAATTTCTGGCACCATATTCCGTTAATTCAAAGTTCTCATATTGTTTTTTATTTCTTGGCTTTTTTGCTTTTATTACACACAGTCTTTAGTCGAAATCGTTTTAATTTTGATGATGCTGGCGCGCTAGCATTAGCTACCTTATACGTTGGCACGGGCTTTCATTACTTCGTACAAGCACGCGCCGTCGGCTTGGCTGTTATTATGTTTGGCTTGCTGATTGTTTGGCTAACCGATTCTGGCGCCTATATGGTCGGTCGTGCCATTGGGAAACATAAATTAGCGCCCAAAATCAGTCCCAATAAAACATGGGAAGGGTCAATTGGTGGCAGTATTGTTGCTGTTATTGTTGTCTCTGGATTATTTACTATTTTTAATTGGTTACCACAATATCACTTCTTTGAATTGTTAGTATTGGCTTTGTTGTTATCAATTGCTGGACAAATGGGTGACTTAATTGAATCAGGTTTTAAACGTCATTATGGTGTCAAAGATTCTGGTAATATTTTACCAGGCCATGGTGGTATTTTGGACCGATTCGATTCAATGTTAGTTGTCATGCCCTTGATGGCAATTTTAGGTATGCTAAGCTAATGATATGATATTTTTAAATCACTATGATAAGGAGAAAAAATGACCTCTATCATTGCCTTTATTTTTGTTTTTGGTGTCTTGGTCACTGTTCATGAATTTGGACATTTTATTGCAGCCAAACGAGCTGGCGTGCTTGTTCGAGAATTTTCCATTGGTATGGGACCCAAAATCTTACGTTTTAATCGGCATCACACAGCCTATACAATACGTATCCTACCAGTTGGTGGATATGTACGTATGGCTGGCATGGACGAGGAAGCGGATTTAGAGCCTGGACAACGTGTACGTTTATTAACTAATGAGAATAATGTTGTCACACAAATTGACACGCAGGTCGACGTAGCGGGACAAGGAATTGCCTTTAATGTTGACCATGCTGATTTGGTTGATGATTTGGTACTTGTTGGTTACTTAGAAAATGATGATGCCATGCATCGTATGCGCGTCGATCGTGAAGCAACAATCATTGAAAAAGATGGTACAACACTTCAAGTTGCACCAAGAGAGACATGGTTTCAAAGTGCTAAAGTTTGGAAAAGAATGGTCATTAATATTGCCGGTCCTTTGATGAATTTTATTTTAGCGCTTATCGTTTTTTCGGGATTGGGCTTTACGTTACCGGCAGTTAATTTAAATGAACCGATTGTTGGTCATGTACAAGATAATATGCCAGCTAAAAGCGCTGGCCTCAAAACAGGTGATCGGATTACTGCGATTAATGACACGAAGATTAATGAGTGGGCTGATATTGCGAATGCGATTTCGACGAACCAAGGTGAAACAGTTAATGTCAAAGTATCAAGACAAGAGCAGCAACGAAATTTTAAATTAACACCTAAAACCATTTCTGAAAATGGACAAGAGACACATTTGCTTGGTATTGAAATCCAAATGCACAAGGATTTTAATTCACGATTGAAATATGGTTTTGTTCAGACGCTTGATACAACAAAAAGGGTGTTATATGCTTTATCACATTTGTTTGTTGGTGGCTTTAGCTTAGATAAATTGGGCGGCCCAGTGTCAATTGCTAAAGCAACTTCTAGCGTTGCTCAAACAGGATTTATCAATATTTTAGGGTTTATGGCATTGTTATCTATTAATTTGGGCATCATGAATTTACTTCCAATTCCTGCACTGGATGGTGGTAAAATCATATTGAATTTATTAGAGTTAATAAGGCGTAAGCCACTACCAGCATCGTTTGAAACGGGCGTAACGATTGTTGGTGCTATCTTTATGGTTTTGCTAATGCTCGCCGTGACGGTTAATGATATTTTACGCTAAGTTATTGTATGTAGAGATGAGTTCAAATAGAAAGAGAAAACAATGAAACAGTCAAAATTATTAATGCCAACTTTAAGGGAAGTACCGGCTGATGCTGAAGTGCGCAGTCATGCATTACTTTTAAAGGCGGGATATATCCGTCCAGTTGCAGCAGGTATGTTTTCATATCTACCATTAGCACAACGTGTTTTAAATAAAATTGAAGCCATTGTTCGCGAAGAAATGGCTAAAATTGATGCTAACGAAATGAGCGTACCAGAAATTTTACCCGCTGAATTATGGCAAGAATCTGGCCGCTATGCGACATATGGTCCAGCGCTTTATAAATTTAAAAATCGTCAAAATCGTGATTTTATATTAGGGCCAACGCACGAAGAAACCTTTACACAACTTATGCGTGATGACATAAAGTCATACAAGAAGTTGCCGTTGTTGGTTTATCAAATTCAAGCAAAGTTCCGTGATGAAAATCGACCACGTTTTGGTCTCTTGCGTACGCGCGAATTTATTATGAAGGATGCTTATTCATTTAGTGCCGATCAAGAAGGACTGGACGATGCTTATCGCGCTATGGAACAAGCTTATACGAATATTTTTGATCGTGTTGGCTTGACATATCGTGCAATTGTTGGTGATGCCGGTGCCATGGGTGGTTCTGATTCAAAAGAATTTTCAGCACCAGCTGATGCTGGTGAAGACATTATCGCTTATTCCGATGCTACTGACTATGCAGCAAATTTGGAAATGGCCAAAGACTTTTATGAGCGTCAAACTAGTGACGAGGCACCATTAGACTTAGTGACATTAGAGACACCAAATGTTAAATCAATTGAAGAATTGGCTGAATTTATTGATCAACCAGCAACTGAATTGGTAAAAACGATGTTATTTATGGCAGATGAGAATCAGCCAGTAGCAGTAGTGGTTCGTGGTGACTTTGAAGTTAACGATGTGAAGGTGCAAAATTTCTTAAAGGCAGATAGCCTTGAATTGGCGACCGACGAACAAGCAGCAGCAGTACTAGGTGCGCATTTTGGCTCATTGGGTCCGGTTGGCTTGCCAGAAAATGTTCGCTTGCTAGTGGATGAACGTGCAGCAGATATGGCAAACTTTACAGCTGGTGCTAATCATGATGATCAGCATCTGTCACATATTAATTGGCAACGTGATGTGACTTTACCTGAAGAGAATGTTGGCGACTTCCGTGTAGCGCGTGAAGGTGATCTATCGGTTGATGGCAAAGGTAAACTTGTTTTCACCAAGGGTATTGAAATTGGACATATTTTCAAGTTGGGCACACGATATTCTGAAGCTCTGGGTGCACAAGTATTGGATAAAAATGGCCGCCAAACAGATATGATCATGGGGTCTTATGGTATTGGTATTTCTCGTTTGCTAAGTGCTATTAGCGAACAGAAAGCTGATGAAGATGGTCTTGTGTGGCCAACAAGTGTTGCCCCATTTGATGTTCACATTGTGCCTATTAATTTGAAGGATACTGAGCAAGCACGTGTAACGCGTCAATTAGAATCGGAATTTCTAGCACAAGGGTTAGAAGTGCTTGTAGATGATCGTAAAGAACGTGCAGGTGTTAAGTTCGCGGATGCTGATTTAATTGGGTTGCCTATCCGTATAACAGTTGGTAAAAAGGCAGAAGAAGATATTGTTGAAGTCAAAGTTCGCGCAAGTAACACGAATATTGAAATGCGTGTGAGCGAAGTTGTAGACTCCGTAGCAGTGTTACTTCATGATGAAAATTAATATTATTTTCTGGTAAAATGATATTAACCACTAAAAGTCGGTTCGTTTGGATACGGCTTTTTTGTTTGAAAGTATTTGAGGGCGACAATGTCATTAACACAACAAGAACAACTTAATCAGTTAATACAACAAATTGATTTACCTGAGGAAATACGACCAGATTTTCAAGAAGGATATATTGAACGGGTCGATGTATCACCAGTAAACAAGACCTGGTCTTTTGTAATACATCTGACAACATTTTTACCTGCTAATACATTTTTACAATTTGAACAATATCTTAAACAGAGTTTTACTCAAATTGCACAGGTACATATTCAAATTGAAACTGTATCAGAGACAATAGCTGAGCATGATATAACAGACTATTGGCACATTGCTTTGGACAAGATGGGTGTGAGTCATGCAATTGCTCATCAATTAACCAATAATACTTTGTTAAAATTAGCGCAACATGATGTCACAATTGGTGTTGGTGCGACAATTTTATATCAGAATTTAACACATGATTTACTGCATAATCTGACTAATATTTATCAGGAATTTGGTTTCCCGCAGCTTAATTTTACGGCAACACTCGATGAAGCGTTGGCCGCACAGATCCATGATAGCGTTGCCCAACATCACGAAAAAGTACAACAGGATGTTCAAAAGGCGATTGAAGCCAATAAACAATCTAAACCAAAAAAGTCCAATGATGGGACAGCTTTAACACTTGGCAAGAAAATTTCTATTGATACGGATATCAAGCAATTAGTAGACATTGTAGATGAAGAAAAGTTAGTTGTGGTTGAAGGCTATATTTTTGCTCAAGAGATTCGTGAGTTGCGTTCTGGTAGAAAGTTGTTAACGATTAAATTAACCGATTATTCGAGTTCAATTTCAGCTAAGAAATTTTCTAATAACGAAAATGATGAAGCAGTATTTGAAAATATTCAAAAAGGAATGTGGGTACGTCTGAGAGGAAACATTCAAGAAGATCAATATCAACGCGAGCTTGCCTTGAACATTTATGATTTGCAAGTTGTTGATCATCAAGAACGTCAAGAGCCTTATGATGGAGAAACGAAGCGAGTTGAGTTGCATGTGCATTCTAATATGTCAGCGATGGATGCAGTAACGGATTATGCAAAGGTAGCTCAACTTGCTAAAAGCTGGGGAGATACAGCTTTGGCGATTACGGATACTGGTAACGTACAAGGATTTCCTGAGGCGGTAGCGGCTGGTAAGAAAACCGGTATGAAAATGATTTACGGTATGGAGGCTAACTTAGTAGAAGATGGTGAACCAATTGCCTTTAATTTAGCGCCAGTTTCGTTATTAGATGCGGACACTATTTATGTTGCGTTTGATTTAGAAACAACCGGTTTATCAGCAGTTAGTGATCATATTATTGAATTATCAGCAGTTAAAATGCAACTCGGTAACGTTATTGATAAGTTCTCAGAATATATTAATCCTGGTTTTCCGTTGAGTGAATTCACCATTAATCTGACTTCCATAACGGATACAATGGTAGCCAATGCAGATCCTGAGGAAACAACACTGAATCGCTTTCGAGAATGGTGTGGCGATGCAATTCTAGTCGGGCATAACGTAACTTTTGATGTTGGTTTTATGAATGCAGGTTATGCCCGCTATCACCAAGAACCACTCGCTAATCCAGTCATTGATACACTGCCACTAACGCGTTGGTTATACCCCGATTATAGAAGTTATCGTTTGGGGACCATTGCTAAAAAGTTTAATATCAACTTGGAGCAAGCGCACCGAGCAATATTTGATTCGGAAACAACAGGACACATTGCTTGGCGTGAAATAAAAGAAGTCAAAGAACGTTTTGATATCCAATCTCATGATCAACTGAATGACCATATGACTGATGGTCATGCTTGGAAACACGGCCGACCGGTACATGCAACGTTACTTGTTCAAAATGAAACTGGTTTAAAGAATCTATACAAACTCGTTTCTCGATCTAACGTTGAATTTTTTAATCGGGTGCCAAGAATTCCAAGATCTATTTTAAATCAGTATCGTGACGGTTTAATTGTTGGATCTGGTGATACGGGTGGTGAAGTTATTGTCACTTTAATTGAAAAAGGACGAGCTGAAGCAGAAAAAAAGGCACAGTATTATGATTATTTAGAAATACAGCCAACTGCTAACTATGCACCAATGCTGGAGAGTCAATTAATTGCTTCTCCAGAAGCCTTGCAAAGTATTTTGAAGGATATGATTAGTCTCGGTCATGATTTAGATAAGCCGGTTGTTGTAACTGGCGATGTTAAATATACCAATCCTGAAGATAAAATTTATCGTCAGATATTATTAGCAACGCAACCAGGAAATCCACAAAATCGAACAGAGTTACCCGATAATTACTTTAAAACAACGCAAGAATTATTAGACGACTTTAGTTTTCTTGGTGAAGCTTTAGCACGCGAAGTCGTCATTGATAATACGCATGTGATTGCAAATCGATTAGAAGCTATCATGCCATTAAAAGATGGTTCTTATCCGCCTAATATTCCAGGTGCCGATGAAGAGTTGAGGCAGATGACGTTGCAAACAGCAAAAGAATGGTATGGCGAACCAATTCCAGAATTGATACAGGCTAGAATTGATAAAGAGTTGAAGGCGATTATTGGTAATGGCTTTGCACCGCACTATATTATTTCGCAGCGTTTAGTGTCTAAGTCTAACAAAGACGGCTATTTGGTAGGCTCACGAGGTTCAGTGGGTTCGTCATTTGTTGCGACAATGGTTGGTATCACTGAAGTAAATCCTTTACCACCACATTATCGCTCTGTACATGGTGATTATCTTGAATTTGTTGATCCAAAAGAATATGAATCAGGTTATGATTTACCAGAAAAAGAGGATCCTAATCATTCAGGCGAATTTTTAATTGGGGATGGCCAAAATATCCCTTTCGAAACGTTTATGGGATTTACCGGAAACAAAGTGCCAGATATTGATTTGAATTTTTCGGGTGACTATCAACCATTAGCGCATAATTATATGAAAGTATTATTTGGTGAGCATAATGTTTATCGTGCCGGAACGATTGCGACAGTTGCTGAAAAGACAGCTTTTGGATACGTTAAAGGTTATGAACGCGATCATGAAGTAAACTATCGTGGGACTGAAGAAGAGCGTTTGGCTGCAGGGGTGACCGGAATTAAGCGAACCACTGGACAACATCCGGGTGGAATCTTAATTGTTCCCAGAGAATATGAAATTTATGATTTTACACCAGTCCAATATCCAGCTGATGATCAAAAGTCATTATGGCAAACAACTCACATGGATTATCATTCTATTCATGATAATTTATTAAAAATGGATATTTTGGGACATGATGATCCGACAATGATTCGAACATTAAAAGATATGACGGGTATTGATCCTAAAACGATACCAGCTAGTGATCCTGGCGTGATGAGCTTATTTACGTCAACAGAAGCATTAGGCGTGACACCAGAGCAAATATTTTCCAAAACCGGTACCTTGGGTCTACCAGAATTTGGTACTAATTTTGTTCGGGGCATGTTAGAGGAAACACAACCACATAGTTATTCAGAGTTGCTTCAAATTTCAGGATTATCTCATGGAACCGATGTGTGGTTGGGGAATGCTAATGAACTGATTCATAATGGTACAGCCACAATTGGTACAGTGATTGGAACGCGTGATAAAATCATGACGGATTTAATTAACTGGGGTATTGAATCAGCTGATGCCTTCAATATTATGGAAAAGGTGCGTAAAGGAAAAGGCATTACAGATGAATATCAAAAGGTATTGCGTGACGGTGGCATTCCGGAATGGTATATTCAATCTATGCTCAAAATTAAATATATGTTTCCACGTGCGCACGCGGCAGCCTATGTTTTGATGGCCTTGAGAATTGCTTATTTCAAAGTATATATGCCAACAATTTATTACGCAGCTTACTTCTCAGTGCGTGCTTCGATGTTTGATATTGAGGCAATGAGCCGTGGAAAGGAAACTACTAAGGCAGCATTGCAAAAGATTAAGTCATTAGGTAATGAAGGAACGGCTAAAGATAAAGAGACACAAACCGTACTTGAAATGGCGAATGAAGCGTTAGAACGTGGTATTATTTTTGATATGGTTGACTTAGAACGTTCACAGGCAACAGAATGGATTATTGATGGCAATCACTTGGTTGCACCGTTTAATGCAATTCCGGGCTTGGGCGATAACGTTGCTAATCAAATTGTTGCTGCTCGTGCTGAGAAACCGTTTTTGAGTAAGGAAGATTTAAAGAAGCGTGGTAAAGTATCTCAAACAATCATTGAATTCCTAACACAAAATAGTGCGCTAGATGGTATGCCAGATGAAAATCAATTGAGCCTATTTGACTTCTAAATGTATTGAATCGCATTGGAAATGAGGACATTAAGTTATGAAACATGAATGGCATCAACGTGTTGCACATTATATTGAGTATGTACTTAACGTTGCAATTTTAATTATTGGTATTATTATCTTCGGGTTTTTAATTAGAGAAATCATCAGTTTAGCACAACTCCTCACTGTTGCAAACATCAGAACGCACTTTACTGAAATTACAGAAGTAACCCTAGCTGTTTTTTTGTTTTTTGAGTTTATGAGTTTGGTACGTGAATATTTTGTTAAAGATGCCCATATTTCTATGGAAAGTTTTCTTTATATTGGTGTCACAGCACTTATCCGTGCGATTTTGGTTTATCATGATCAGACAAATAAAACATTATTATTAGCGATTGCTATTTTCTTCTTAGTTATGGCATTAACATTTTACCGTTATTTCAGATCATTGATAAAAACTAAATCAAATTAATCTCATCTTATTTGATTTTTATTTATTACTTTTAATAAGTTAACCACCAGCAAATGCAATAGCTGGTGGCTTTTTAGTATGTTTTTAATTAAATAACTGCAAAATATACTCATTAAATTAATTTTTTGCCATTTTATTCACAACGTTTTAAAAGGTAGTACACGTATAAATGTGGTAATCTGAATTTAAAGTTAATTTTTATATAGGAGATAAAATGTATGACAGAATATGTCTCTGAATACATTGTTGAATCAATATGATGAAAATAGCAATTGCTGGTTTTGGTGCGCTAGGTTCCCGTGTAGGTATTAAATTGCAAAAAGCTGGTCATGAAGTGACTGGTATCGATGGATGGCCTGCACATATTGCTGCGATTAATACAAAGGGATTGAAAGTAGTCAATGATGCTGGCGAGTCAAAACGGTATTTCATGCCGGTCGTAACGCCCAAAGAGATTCATGGTACGTTTGACCTAATTATTTTACTCACTAAAACACCACAATTAAATCAAATGCTAACTGATATTGCCCATATCATTACGCCACAAACGAAGTTGTTAGTATTATCTAATGGATTAGGAAATATTGAAGTTATACAAAAACACGTTGATCGGGAACAGATATATGCCGGTGTAACTTTGTGGACTTCTAGTCTAGCAGCGCCAGGAGAAATTCATGTAACAGGTACTGGGTCAATTCGCTTACAGGCTATCGGTGGTGGAGATGCGGAAGATATTATCACCGCTTTAAATCAAGGAGAGCTTAATGCTGAATTATCTCGGGATGTGATGACTGATATTTGGCGAAAAGCCGGTATTAATGCCGTTTTGAATCCATTGTCTGTATTGTTAGATGCCAGCATTGCTGAATTTGGTACAGCTGGAAACCAAATGGAATTATCATTGGGCATCCTAAATGAGATTAAAGCTGTAGGAGAAGCAGTCGGCATTCGTGTCGATGTACAAGATATTATGGATACATTGGCTGAGCTCCTAAAACCAGAAGTTGCTGGTGCACACTATCCGTCAATGTATCAAGATATACAGGGTGCTAAGCGAACAGAAATTGATTTTCTAAATGGCTACTTTGCCAAATTGGGTGCGCAACATCAAATTTCAATGCCAATTAATAGCTTAATAACGCAATTAATTCATGCAAAAGAAGATATTGTTCGTGTAAAGCAAGCTAAAACGCAAGAAACTTTTGAGTTATAAGTTTGCGTCAGCGCTTTAAAAATGGTATCATACTTTAAAATAAATAGAACCTTTAATTGGGTCCAGAGAGGCCTGCAAGGAAACGATATAATTGAAGTCGGGGATAGTGTATTCTCCGTACCTATTTTTACGGAACCGAGCAGGCTGTGAGCTGCTCGGTTTTTTGTATAAAGAAGGTATATATGCATAACTTATTGAATATAAATTCATTATCATCTGATATCGTGTTAGGATTAATTCAGCGGTCATTAGCATTGAAGCGTGGTGCGCAACCACATGCTAAGTCATTGACTGTTGCCAATTTATTTTTTGAAAATTCAACCCGAACACATAGTAGTTTTCAAATGGCAGAGTTGAAACTTGGGTGGCAAAATATATTTGTTAATCCACAAACGAGTTCAATGACCAAAGGTGAAAGTTTATTAGATACTTTAAAGACCCTGAAAGCCATTGGTGTGGATGTGGCAGTTGTTCGTCACTCTCAAAATGCTTGGTACACAACGGCATTACAAAATAGTGGGCAACCAACACCATATCTTGTCAATGCGGGTGATGGTAGTGGTCAACATCCGTCACAAAGTCTGTTGGATCTTGTTACAATTTATGAACAGTTTGGTCACTTTGACGGGTTAAATATTCGAATTGTTGGTGACTTAGCGCACTCACGAGTAGCCAGATCTAATGCTGAAATATTAAACCAATTGGGTGCTAATTTAACATTTAGTGGACCAGAATATTGGTATCATGATGATTTTAATCAATATGGTCAATTTGTTGCTATTGATGACATGTGGGAATCGTTAGATGTTGCAATGTTTTTACGAGTACAACACGAACGCATCACACAAGTTGAAAACCAAAACTTTTCAACAGCACAATACCATCAGGCATACGGGTTAACACATCAACGATATGATGCATTAAAGTCTGACGCCATTATCCTGCATCCAGCGCCGGTTAATCGTGATGTCGAAATCGCTGATGACTTAGTAGAAGCACCCAAGTCTAAAATTTTTGAACAGATGAAGAATGGGGTATTTGCGCGTATGGCTATTTTAGAGTGGGTAGGACAAGACAGCCGCGTTGATCATTCAGCACGTTAGAGCGAATTGAATTTATAGGAGCGAATCATGTTACTCATTAAAAATGCAAAAATTTTATCAGATAATCAACAAACCATTCAACGTGATATTTTAATCCAAGATGGTACGATTAAAGAAATAGGTGACAATCTATCTGATGTACAAGCAGACGTGTTTGATGCACAAGGTCACTTCCTAACACCAGGTCTGGTTGACGTCCACGTCCATTTCCGCGAACCTGGTTTTGAGTACAAAGAGACTATTCAGACAGGAAGTTTAGCAGCAGCTCGGGGTGGTTTCACAACAGTTATGGCAATGCCAAATCTTAATCCCGTTCCTGATGATCAAGCTAAACTAGCGGCCCAAATAGCGCGTAATCAAGAAAATAGTGTAATCCATGTCGAACAGATTGGCGCAATATCAAAGGATTTAACTGACCATACGATTAACGATATTCAAGGTATGACTGAAGCAGGTGCCATTGCATTCTCAAATGATGGCAAAGGTGTCCAAACAGCAGATACAATGTTGCAAGCGATGACTGCAGCAGCCAAAGCAAAACGCCCACTCATTGCACATTTGGAAGATGATACATTGTTACACGGCGGTGTTATGAATGATGGTGAGGTATCGCAACAGTTAGGTCTACCAGGTATTACAGGTCTTGCGGAAAGTTCACAATTAGCGCGAGATTTAGTCATTGCAAAAGTAACTGGCGTGCATTACCATGTGGCACACATTTCTACTAAAGAGAGTGTGGCATTAGTTCGAATGGCTAAGTCTCAGGGTGTCCATGTGACCGCTGAAGTGTCACCGCATCATTTATTATTAAGTGATGATGCGATTCAAAAAGATGATGCATATTTTAAAATGAACCCACCACTACGTGCGCAAGAGGACCGAGAAGCCCTAATTGCTGGCCTAATAGATGGCACAATTGACATGATTGCAACGGATCATGCACCACATGGTACAGAAGAAAAGCAAAAGTCGTTTGCTGTTGCACCATTTGGTATTACAGGTATCGAGACGAGTTTCCAGTTACTATATACACATTTGGTAAAGTCAGGATTACTATCTCTTGGAACACTGATTGATCGGATGTTGATTGCACCAGTTAAAGCTTTCCATTTAGACGCACCAACTCAAATTGCGGTGGGTCAGCGAGCAGATTTGGCCTTATTTGATTTAACACATTTGACAACTATTGCAGTGGACGATTTTCTATCTAAAGGTAAGAATACACCTTTCATTGGCTGGCAAGTTTATGGTGAAACACAGGCAACTTGGGTATCAGGTCAACAAGTATATCAACGTTAAAAATAAAAGGAGTACGCGATATGACAACGAAATATTTAGTTTTAGAAAACGGCTCAGTCTATGAGGGAGAAGGGTTTGGTGCGGACAAAGATGTTATCGCCGAATTAGTCTTCAATACAGGAATGTCGGGTTATCAAGAATCCATTACGGACTTATCATATCGTGGCGAAATGATTGTCTTTACCTATCCACTTATCGGCAATTATGGTGTCAATCGTGATGATTTTGAAAGCTTACGTCCAGCAGCGACAGCGATTGTCACGCATGAAGTTGCGCGACGCCCTAGTAATTGGCGAATGATGATGAGCTTGCCAGAATGGGCTGAACAAACGGGAATGCCTGGTATTACAGGCGTTGACACACGTGCACTCACTAAAGAATTACGTGAATATGGTGTGATGAAAGCAGCTTTGGTGAGCGAAGTTACACAAGACGTCTTGGCAAAGTTAAAAGCTTACGCAACGCCTACTGATTTAGTAGCGCATGCAACAACACAAAGTCAGTATCAAAATCCAACTGATGGCGTATCTGTTGCTTTGATTGATTTTGGCCTAAAGAATTCTATTCTACGCGCGCTAGCAAAACGTGGTGTGAATGTCATGGTATTTCCAGCGGATGTTAGTGCTGAAACAGTTTTAGCAGCACATCCTGATGCGGTCTTATTGTCAAATGGCCCCGGCAATCCGCAAAATGTAGCGTATGCAATTCCAATGATTCAGAAATTACAAGAACAGTTACCACTTATGGGCATTTGCTTAGGACATCAACTATTTGCCTTAGCGAACGGGGCACAGACGTTCAAAATGAAGTTTGGTCATCGTGGGTTTAATCATGCGGTACGTCACATTGGCAAAGCACGTTTGGATTTTACTTCACAAAATCATGGCTATGCTGTTGATCGTGAAAGTCTAGCGGACACGTCATTAACTGTCACACATGAAGAAGTAAATGATGGGACTGTCGAAGGGTTAACATTAAAGAATCATCATGCCTTTTCAGTACAATTTCATCCCGATGCTGCGCCAGGTCCGCATGATGCTGAATACATTTTCGATGACTTTTTGAAGATGATTGCAGAGAGCCAAGCCAAGTAAAACAAAAGAAAGTGAGTGCATACTAGAATGCCTAAACGTAATGACATTAAAAAGATATTAGTAATTGGTTCTGGACCAATTGTGATTGGACAAGCTGCTGAATTTGATTATTCAGGTACTCAAGCTGCACTTTCGTTAAAAGAAGAAGGCTATTATGTGATTTTAGTGAATTCTAATCCAGCGACTATCATGACAGATGCTGAGATTGCAGATAAAGTCTATATTGAACCGTTAAGTTTAGATTTCATGGAACGTATTCTTCGTAAAGAACGCCCTGATGCTATCTTACCAACACTTGGCGGACAAACTGGTTTGAACATGGCTAAAGACTTATCTGAAGCAGGTATCTTAGATGCGTTGGGCATTGAATTACTTGGTACGAAGTTATCTGCTATTGAAGAAGCGGAGGATCGTGAAGAATTCAAAGCATTGATGGAGCGACTCAATGAGCCTATTCCAGAGTCAACGATTGCCACAACTTTAGATGAAGCCTTGGCATTTGCTGATCAGCATGGTTATCCTGTGATTGTCCGACCCGCGTATACGTTGGGTGGTACTGGTGGCGGTATTGCAAAAGATCATGTCCAATTAGTTGAAATTGCAACGAACGGATTAGATTTATCACCGGTTACACAGATTTTGGTTGAACGTTCAATTGCTGGTTATAAAGAAATTGAATTTGAAGTAATGAGAGATTCTAGCGATAATGCGCTTGTTGTTGCTTCTATGGAAAATTTTGATCCCGTGGGTATTCATACCGGAGATTCAATTGTTGTTGCGCCAGTACAGACACTTTCTGACCGTGAATTGCAGATGATGCGTGATGCTGCTTTGAAAATTATTCGTGCGCTGAAAATTGAAGGTGGGGTTAATATTCAGATGGCTTTGGATACCCAAAGCTACAAATACTATATCATTGAGGTTAACCCACGAGTAAGTCGCTCATCAGCCTTGGCCTCAAAAGCAACGGGATATCCGATTGCTAAAATGGCTGCTAAAATTGCAGTTGGCTTAACACTTGATGAAATTGTTAATCCAGTGACAGGCACAACAAAAGCTGAATTTGAACCAGCTTTGGACTATGTTGTGGCTAAAATTCCAAGATGGCCATTTGATAAGTTCACTTCAGCCAATCGTCATTTAGGCACGCAAATGAAGGCTACTGGTGAAGTAATGGCCATTGGTCGTAACTTAGAAGAGGCCATATTAAAAGCAGTGCGGTCATTAGAAATCGATGTCATTGGTTTTGATGATATGACTTATCCTGATTTGTCGACGGATGAACTATTAGATATGCTGATGCCAGCACGTGATGATCGTTTGTTTATGATTGCTGACTTATTACGCCGTGGTGTTACTATTGAAACCATACAAGATAAGACAAAAATTAATGACTTTTTCTTAGATAAAATTGCACATATTATTGAAATTGAAAAAGCGTTAGCTGAACATGTTAATGATCTGCCAACACTAAAATATGCTAAAAAGAATGGCTTTGCTGATGTGACAATTGCAAAATTGTGGCACCAAACAGCTGCAGAAATTCGTGATTTTCGTCAATCCGCTGACTGTTTACCTGTCTACAAAATGGTTGACACAGTTGCGGCTGAATTCGATTCAAAAACACCCTATTACTATGCTACTTATGAACAAGAAAACGAGGCTATTGTGAGCCAACGGCCGTCCGTTTTGGTTTTGGGGTCAGGACCAATTCGTATTGGTCAAGGTGTTGAATTTGATTATGCGACAGTACATTCTGTTAAAGCTATTCAACGTGCCGGATACGAAGCCATTGTGATGAATTCTAACCCCGAAACAGTTTCAACAGACTTCTCAATCTCAGATAAACTATATTTTGAGCCACTAACGTTAGAAGATGTTTTAAACGTTACAGAATTAGAAAAGCCAATCGGTGTTGTTGTTCAATTTGGTGGCCAAACAGCCATTAATTTGGCGGAAGATTTGCAAAATGCAGGCGTTAAAATTTTAGGCACAACGGTTGAAGATTTAAATCGCGCTGAAGATAGAGAAGCCTTTGATCAAGTGATTAAGGACTTGAAATTACCACAACCAGTTGGTAAAACAGCAACAACTGTCGCTGAAGCATTAACATCTGCTGATGAAATTGGTTATCCTGTCTTAATTCGACCAAGTTATGTTTTGGGTGGCCGCGCAATGGAAATTGTTGCTAACGATGATGAGCTAAAAGACTACATGCAGCGTGCAGTTAAAGTATCCAATGATCACCCAGTCTTGATTGATTCATACTTGGAAGGACAAGAAGCTGAAGTAGATGTCTTGAGTGATGGTGAAACTGTTGTTATTCCAGGAATTATGGAACATATTGAACGTGCTGGTGTGCATTCTGGTGATTCGATGAGTGTGTATCCACCACAGTACTTATCACAAAAGGTACAAAATGAAATGGTCAATGCTGCTATTAACTTGGCTAAACGGATGCGCACAATTGGGTTGATGAATGTCCAGTTTGTGATTCATCAAAATACTGCTTATGTTATTGAGGTTAATCCGCGTGCATCACGAACAGTACCATTCATTAGTAAGGTCACACATTTGCCACTAGCGCAATTAGCAACACGTGTGATGTTGGGCGAAAAGTTAACTGATATGGGATTGACAACTGGTTTAGTGCCAGAGAGCGATATGGTTCATGTTAAAGCACCAGTATTCTCATTTACGAAGTTACCAGATGTTGATTCATTGCTTGGCCCAGAAATGAAATCAACCGGTGAAGTAATGGGATCCGATAAGACACTGTCAAAAGCATTGTATAAGGCCTTTGTAGCAGCTAATATTAAAGTACCGAAGTATGGTAATGTATTGTTTACAGTTGCAGATTCAGATAAAGCCGAAGCCCTAGAATTGGCTAAGCGCCTCTATGACCTAGGGTTTGCCTTGTTTGCCACTGCGGGAACTGGCGAGTATTTTGGACAAGAGAATCTAGCTGTTACGGTTTTGGATAAAATAGATGAATCTGATAACAATGCTGTGTCGGCAATTCGTTCACAATCTCTACAAGTTGTCATTAATACGGCTGAAGCTGATGAACGCGTTGCTGCTGACGGGCAATTAATTCGAGATGCAGCCATTGAAAATGCGGTGCCATTATTTACTGCACTAGATACTGTCAAAGCATTTATTGACATTTTGGAAAGCCGTAGTTTTTCAGCTGAGGAAATGTCTTAAAAATTAATGAGTGAGGGTAATGATGGATCATCCAATATTTATTGCATTAGATTTTGCAACTGCGGATTTAGCACGTCAATTTTTAAAAAAATTTGAGCACGTTCAACCTAAGCCAGCTATAAAGATTGGTATGGAATTATTTTATGCGACAGGGCCAGATTTTGTCAGAGAACTACGACAAGCGGGATTTACCATCTTTTTGGATCTAAAATTGTACGATATTCCAAATACGGTTGCACAAGCAGTACGCACAATCACACGTTTAGACGTTCAATACCTTACTTTACATGCAATGGGTGGGGCGAAGATGTTAGAGGCAGCAGTGGCTGCCAAACAGAATTCTGACTTAAAACTATTGGCTGTGACGCAGTTAACTTCTTTAACTGAAGTTGAGATGCAATCAACACAATCAACCACGTTAACCATGACGCAAAGTGTTAAGCATTTGGCAGAGTTAGCTTATCAACAAGGCATTGATGGAACGATTAGTTCAGCTTTAGAAGCGACACCTATTTTACAAGTGACTGCACCGGAATTTTTGCGTATCACGCCAGGTATTCGCCTAGCAGGTGATAGCGCAGACGATCAAAAGCGGATCACGACACCCAGTCAAGCACGTGAATTGGCTGCGAGTGGTTTAGTTATTGGCCGTAGTATTACCAAGGCGCAAGATCCTGTGACAGCTTATATGCGAGCTAAAAAAGAATGGAGTGAATAATGATTGATTATGCACAGCGTGTAGCTAATGATTTATTAACAATTGGGGCTGTTAAATTTTCTCCTCAGGAACCTTTCACATGGGCTTCAGGCATTAAAAGTCCAATTTATACTGATAATCGGATGACGATTGGCTTTCCAGAAGTGCGACGTAACATTGCACAAGGTCTAGCACAACTTATCAGAGAATTGTATCCTGATGTTGAGATTATTGGTGGTGTTGCAACTGCTGGTATTCCTCATGCAGCCTGGGTTGCAGAAGTGATGCAGTTACCTATGATTTATGTGCGAAGTAAGCCTAAAGATCATGGCGCCGGACGTCAAATTGAAGGTGCCAATGTCAATAATCGTCATGTTGTGTTAATTGATGATTTGATTTCAACAGGTGGGTCAGTACTTGGCGCCGTTAAAGCTGTACAAGATGCCGGAGGTATTGTTTCGGGTGTGACGAGTATATTCTCTTATGAATTACCAGCTGGTGAGAAAAATTTTGCAGCAGCTGAAACACAATATGCGTCATTAACAAACTATACACAATTGATGGAATCCGCTATAGCACGTGGTGAGTTAGATAAAAATCAAATTGCTACGTTACAAGATTGGAAAAGAGATCCAGAGACTTGGGATAAAAAATAGAGGAAAGCGCGAAAATTCGCGCTTTTTCTGTTATGCTAGAGAAAGTGAAAAATACGCTGAAATGCGTTATTTTATGGAGGAATAAACCCTAATGATTACAGTCGCAGACATGAGTTTTAGTTTCTCAGGGAAAAAACTTTATTCAGATGTTAATTTGAAATTAACACCTGGCAACACGTACGGCATTATTGGTGCAAACGGTGCTGGTAAATCAACATTTTTAAAATTATTACAAGGTGAATTACAACCAACAGAAGGTACTATCGCTATTGGTGATAATGAACGTATGAGTTCTTTGCAGCAGGATCACTTTGCTTTTGATGAATTTTCTGTGATGGATACTGTGATTCAGGGGCACCAACGTCTATACCAAGTTAAACAAGAGATGGATGCTTTATACGCTAAGCCAGACTTTAATGACGCTGATGGTGCGAAAGTTGCGGAGTTAGGTGCAGAATTTGAAGAGTTGAATGGTTGGAATGCTGAAGTTGAAGCAGGTCAATTATTGAATAAATTGGGTATTGACGACAGCATGCAATACACAATGATGGGCGAATTGACAGAAAATGATAAAGTGAAAGTATTGTTGGCCCAAGCTTTATTTGGTAATCCTGATATTTTGGTTCTTGATGAGCCAACCAATGGATTGGACGTTCAAACGATTAATTGGTTAGAAGATTTCTTGGCTGATTTCCCTAACTTAGTCATTGTTGTTTCTCATGATCGTCACTTCTTGAATGCTGTTTCAACGAACATTTTGGATGTTGATTTTGGCAAAATTACGCCGTTTGTGGGAAACTATGATTTTTGGCGGGAATCTTCAGAATTAGCACAAAGATTACAATCTAACCAAAATGTTAAAAAAGAAGAGCAGATTAAACAATTACAAGAATTTATTGCGCGTTTCTCTGCCAATGCTTCTAAATCTAAACAGGCAACAGCGCGTAAAAAGCAATTAGATAAAATTACATTAGATGATATCAAGCCATCTTCACGTAAATATCCGTATATCAAGTTTGAGATTAATCGTGAACTTGGTAATGATATGTTACGTGTAGAAAATATTTCAAAATCTATTGATGGTGAAAAAGTATTAGATAATGTGTCATTTATTGGACGTCCCGGTGATAAAATTGCTATTCTATCACGCTCAGATTTAGCAACGACAACGTTGATGCAAATTATTGCCGGTGACTTAGAGCCAGATAGTGGTACAGTGACTTGGGGTGTAACAACGTCACGTTCATACATTGCGAAAGATTTGAATGATAATTTTGATAAACAAGATGCAGTCATTTTAGATTGGCTTCGTGATTTTGCAGATGAAGAGCAAAAGGACAACACCAGTTTACGTGGTATGTTAGGTCAGATGTTATTCCGTGGAGACGATGCGTTAAAGACAATTAATGTATTATCTGGTGGTGAAAAGGTACGTATTGTTTTGGCAAAGATGATGTTATTAAAAGCCAATGTTTTGCTAATGGATGATCCAACAAACCATTTGGATTTGGAATCGATTCAATCATTAAACGATGCGGTTGTTGATTTTAAGGGTTCAATCGTCATGACATCGCATGACCATGAATTCTTGGCAACGACAGCTAATCATGTCGTTGAAGTGAGCCATAAAGGTGCAGTTGATCGTATTGATACAACATATGATGATTTCATCAATTCTGAAAGTATTCAAGAAAAAGTAAAAGCATTGTACTAAATAATTGAGCAGCGTAATAGCGTTGCTTTTTTGCTAGATACATATGCAGAGAAGTAAATGAAGAAGGATCAAATAGATGACAGTAGTTGGTATTGACAAAATTGGTTTTTATACACCAGGCTATGTTTTAGACTTAGTCGCATTAGCTAAAGCCAGAGGGGATGAACCAGATAAGTATACAATTGGTATTGGACAGGATTATCAGGCAGTTATACCACCCAATGAAGATATTGTGACAATGGGAGCAAATGCTGCAAAACAAATTATTGATGATCAGGATCGCCAAAAAATTGATATGGTCATTGTAGCAACTGAATCAGGTATTGATAATTCAAAATCAAGTGCAATGTATATTCAACGTCTTTTGGGATTATCCGAATTCTCACGAACAATTGAAATGAAACAGGCATGCTATGCGGGAACGTATGGTCTAATGCAAGCTCGTGATTATGTTACCTTGCATCCAGAAAAGCGGGTATTGGTTATTGCGGCTGATATTGCACGTTATGGTCTAGCTACACCTGGAGAGGTTACCCAAGGTGGCGGGGCAGTTGCGATGATTGTTGCAGCAAATCCTAAAATCTTAAGTATTAATCATGATTCTGTTTATATGAGTCGCGATGTGATGGATTTTTGGCGACCATTAGATCGTAGTGAAGCAATAGTCGATGGACATCTATCAACAGATGTTTATAAAGAAATGTTTATGACATTGTGGCAACGTTATGTACAGCAAAATCACAAAAGTATTGATGAATTATCCGCTTTTGTTTTTCATTTACCTTATACTAAAATGGGTAAAAAAGCTTTATTACAAATTTTGCCACAAGCGACAGAACAACAACAAAGCCTATTAATGAATCATCTACAGGAAAGTCAACGGTTTAGTCGACAAGTGGGTAATTTGTACACTGGTTCAGTTTATTTGAGTTTGTTATCCTTATTGTGTCATGCGAGTGATCTACAATCAGGCGATGATATTGCGGTCTTTAGTTATGGCAGTGGCGCTGAAGCCGAACTTTATAGTGTCACGTTACAATCTAACTTTGAGGAATATGTTCCAAAGACGTTATTGCATGATTTATTAGAAAAACGTCAAGTAGTGTCTGTTGCAACATATGAAGATATATTCAAGCAACAGCTAACGCGTTCACAAATCGACACTACAACAGCTATGCGATCAACAGGTTATAATTTATTGGGTATTCAAGATGGCATGCGCATTTATGAATAAACTAAAAAACGTTTTGAAGAAAATTCAAAACGTTTTTTATTATTAAAGTTAATTGGCATGTTTTTTCATGAAAATTGGTAATGCCATACTAATTTGCGTAGGCAAAGTGACATATTGCGTGATACTTAGTTCATCTGCAATCGCAGAATGCGTATAGACAGCAGCACCAACACAATCAACTAATTTTGCTGAATGGAATTGTGCAACAAAACTGGCAATGATACCAGCTAATGTATCGCCCATACCACCCGTTGCTTGATGCGGTCCACCAATTGTAAGGGACATGACTTGCTGTTGATGATAAATTTGTGTGTGATACTGTTTCAGTACCAAAACGGCATCAGGGAAAAGCTGTTGGAGTGCGCTTTGATTTCTTTCTAGGCTTTGATCATCAATTTTGATTTGACTTAGTCGCTGCCATTCCATTTGATGTGGCGTTAAAATCACATGCGTATTTGGTAAAGGGAAGTGATGTAGTGCAATGAGACTCAGTGCAGAACCGTCAATAATGAGTGTTTGATTTAAAGTGACTGCTGCTAAAGTGTCTTGTAATACATGATATGCGGTGTCATCTTCTCCTAATCCTGACCCGAGTAAGACAACATCGGCATTCTTAATTAATATTTGTAGCTGTGTCGTATCGTGATAATCGGTCACCATGGCTTCTGGGAGATGAGCGTGTAAAGCGGTGAAATTACTAGGATCTGTGGCAACAGTGACTAATCCAGCACCACCATAAACGCTTGCTAGCGCGTTCATTATGACAGCGCCACCATAATTAGGGTTGCCACCAATCACTACGATACGCCCATATGTTCCTTTGTAAGAATGTAGTGGTCGCTTTTTAATGACATTTTCAAGAATTTTATCTGTTAAAATTATCATTTTATTCTCCTAATTGAATCTCTTTCATAACAATTGTAAACCACAAACGCGTATAATAAAAATATTAAGTAAATGCGAGGCATAATTAAATGGTTACAATTAATTGGCAAAACGAAACTGAAAAACGTAAGACAGAATTTATTGAAGATTTAAGTACGTTGCTTGCTGTTGAAAGTGTTAGGGATGATAGTCAAGCAACAGATCAAGCACCGCTAGGACCTGGTCCAAAGGCTGCTTTGGATAAGATATTAGCAATGGCAAAGCGCGATGGGTTTCGTGTGAAAAATATTGATAATTTAGTGGGCTATATTGAAATTGGCCCGCAAGACGCTCAAGATTATGTCGCGATTTTGTCTCACGTTGATGTGATGCCTGCTGGTGAAGGCTGGCAAACAGATCCTTTCGAGGCTGTTGTCACGGATGATAAAATTATTGCGCGTGGTGCTTCTGATGATAAAGGGCCTGGAATGGCTGCTTATTATGCTTTCAAAATTTTAGCCGAATTAGATTTACCACTCAAACGTCGTGTTCGTTTGATTTTTGGTACGGACGAAGAAAATGACTGGACTTGCATGAACCGTTATTTTGAGGTCGAACCCGCACCAGCTTATGGCTTTTCACCTGATGCTGAATATCCGATTATTAATGGCGAAAAGGGTAACGTTCAAATCGAGATTAAAGATCAAGCGACCAATGGTGGTACCTTGACGCTTGACAATTTTGAAGCTGGATTAAGGACTAACATGGTCCCTGGTAAAGCACGTGCGACAGTTACCGGTGACACAAAAGATCTAGTTTCGGATTTTGAAACTTACTTGAGCCATCATCCAGTAATTTCAGGGAGCCTAAGCCAAGAAGACGGGAAAATATACCTGCTTATTAATGGTCGACAAGTGCATGGTGCAATGCCAGAGACGGGCGAGAATGCTGGTACTTATTTGGCACATTTCTTACAACAATATGACTTTGGTGGCACAGCCAAAGCATTCTTAACTTACCTAGGTACACCATCTCATGATGATACGATTGGCGAAAAGTTTGGCATAAACTATACGGATGATGTCATGGGCGCGCTTTCTATGAATGTCGGTATTCAACGCTTTAAAGCAGATGATACACTTTATATTAACTACAATTTCCGTTATCCAAAGGGGATTACACCAGAAGAAATCCAAAAAGGCCTGGCGAATCAACGTAACGGTTGGGCAGTAACACCACAAATCGGTGGGCATGCTCAAGTACCACATTATGTATCACCAAACGATCCTTTGGTTGCCACATTACTACGCATCTATCATGAGCAAACAGGCCTACCAGCACATGATCAAGTAATTGGTGGTGGAACCTACGGCCGGCTTATGGCACGCGGCGTTGCCTTTGGGGCTTTATTCCCAGATTCACCTGATACGATGCATCAGGTGAATGAATTTGCGATGTTAGATGACTTATATCGCTCAATCTCAATTTATGCACAGGCTATTTTTGAAATTACTAACTTTGATTGATTTATATTTAATCTTGCCACGCTAAAATGATAAAAAATAGACAGGAGCAACGCTTATGATTATTTCAATTATTACTGCTAGTGGTTTGATTCTCTTTTCATTAACTAAAGTACTACGTGTTGCGCAACCAGCGCGTGTAAAAAACAGCCGATGAGCTGTTTTTTATTACTTTTGATGACGTGCTGGAAATAATATCGCAGAGCGTCAAAATGCACGGAATTCATGTAAATAATCAGATAAAACGGTTGTGATAATTCCAAATTTAGTCTAAAATTATATGGTACTGAAAAATCGGAGGAAATATCATGTCTAACTGGACACCAGCCAAGGATGAAAAAAACCAAGGCACATTAGAATTTGAAATCTCACGCGCACAAGTTGAAGAAGGTTTAGAACAAGCTTTCCAACGTAATAAAGATAAAATATCAGTTCCTGGATTCCGTAAGGGTAAGATTAGTAAGCAATTTTTCTTCTCAAAGTTTGGTGAAGAAGCATTGTATCAAGATGCAATGGATGCTGTTTTGCCAGCTGCTTATGAAGCTGCTGTTGAAGAAGCTGGTATTACACCAGTCGGTCGTCCAAACATCGCACCTGTTTCTATGGAAAAAGGTAAGGCTTGGACAATGCAAGCTGTTATTACAACTGCACCAGCTATCGAATTAGGCGATTACCTTAATCTTGAAGTTGACAAGCAAGATACAAAAGTAACTGATGAAGATGTTGCTGCTGAAATCAAGCGTTTACAAGAAGGCCAAGCTGAGCTTGTATTGCAAGAAGAGAGCACTAAAGCCGAAAAGGGTGACACAGTTATTATCGACTTTGATGGTTCTGTTGATGGTGAACATTTTGAAGGTGGACAAGCCAACGACTTTAGCCTTGAATTGGGTTCAGGACAATTTATTCCTGGATTTGAAGATCAGTTGATTGGACACGTATCTGGTGAAGATATTAACGTTAACGTTACTTTCCCAGAAGATTACCAAGCTGCTAATTTAGCTGGTAAGGAAGCTTTGTTTGAAGTGAAGATTCATGAATTAAAGCGTAAGGCTTTACCTGAATTGGACGACGAATTTGCTAAGGATGTTGATGAAGAAGTTGAAACTTTGGCAGAATTGGAAGCTAAAGTTAAGACACGTTTGTCAGATGAAAAGGCACAATCAGCTCAAGAAGCCTTCGAAGATGCTGTATTGACTAAGGCTGTAGATAATGCCAAGGTTGACGGTGACAAGATTCCTGAAGCGATGATTGATGAAGATGTTCATCGTCAAATGGATCAATATTTCGCACAATTACAACAACAAGGTATTTCACGCGAAATGTTCTTCCAAATTTCAGGTCAAACTGAAGATGACATGCATAAGCAATTCACAGATGGTGCTGAAAAGCGTGTTAAGACAAATCTTGTTCTTGAAGCTATCGTGAAGGCTGAAAATGTTCAACCGAGTGATGAAGAAGTTGAAGCTGAAATTAGTCGTTTGGCTGAGACTTACAAGATGGAAGTTGAACAAGTTCGTGCGGCTGTATCAGCAAGCATGCTTAAGCATGATATTGCAATGCGTGAAGCAATGAAGAAGTTAACTGATTCAGCTGTTGCGAAGTAACATACTGAGATAAAGTTAAAAAGTTGGACATTGTCCAGCTTTTTTTATATCGTCAATGATTATAAACTGGTAAAATGGAACATGACGTGTGAGCGCCTATATTTTTTCATTGTATTTTGAATATGATGATTGATGATTTTTAAGAATAAAGGTTAAATGATATGACACAAACAACCGATTATGATGAAACGATTACTTGTAGTTTCTGTGGTAAATCAGCAGACGAAGTTAAAAAATTAGTTGCTGGTCCAAATGTATATATCTGCGATGAATGTGTGGCATTGGCGCAAAATATTATCGACCAAGAGTTGAGTGCAGATCAAGCTGCTCAAGTTTTGTCATTGCCAACACCGCATGACATTGTGGCAAAATTGAATGATTACGTGATTGGTCAAGATGAAGCAAAGAAGACATTGGCAGTTGCGGTTTATAATCATTATAAGCGGATCAACGAAAGTTTAGTTAAAACAACAGACGTTGAATTACAAAAATCGAATATTGCTTTACTGGGCCCAACGGGATCAGGAAAAACGTATTTGGCCCAAAGCTTGGCACGAATTTTAAATGTACCATTCGCTATTGCTGATGCGACAACGCTAACAGAAGCAGGGTACGTTGGTGAAGACGTTGAAAATATTATTTTAAAGTTACTGCAAGCAGCGAATTTTGATATTGAATCAGCTGAGCGTGGTATTATTTATATTGATGAAATTGATAAAATCGCAAAGAAGTCTGAGAATGTGTCAATTACACGAGATGTATCTGGAGAAGGTGTCCAACAGGCACTCTTGAAATTACTAGAAGGCACAACAGCTAGCGTACCACCACAAGGTGGACGTAAGCATCCGCAACAGGAATTGATTCAAGTGAATACAACAAATATCTTATTCATTGTTGGTGGTGCTTTTGCTGGTATTGATACATTAATCAAAGAGCGCCTTGGTGAGCGGGTTATTGGTTTTGGTATGGATGCTAATCGAACGGATGAATTTTTATCTGGTAATATTTTACGTCATGTGGCATCAGAAGATTTAACCAAGTTTGGTTTGATACCTGAATTTATTGGCCGGTTACCAATTATTACAGTACTTGATGAATTAAAGATTGATGATTTAGTTCGGATTTTAACTGAGCCCAAAAATGCTGTCATTAAACAATACCAAGCGTTGCTCGGATTTGATGATGTTGATTTGGAGTTCCAACCAGAAGCATTACAAGCAATGGCAAGTCTGGCAATCGATCGGAAAACAGGAGCGCGTGGTTTGCGTTCAATTATTGAAAAGGTCATGAAGGATATTATGTATGATATTCCGAGCCGTGAAGATGTTGCAAAAGTAATCATAACTAAAGGCACTGTTGAAGATGGTGAGCAGCCAGAACTACAGTTGAAAAAGGTGACGCAATAATGGAAGTTCATAACGTAACAATGGAAATCAGTGCAGTAAGTCCAGCACAATATCCAGTCACTAATTTACCCGAAATTGCTTTAGTTGGTCGCTCTAATGTTGGTAAGTCTTCTTTAACCAATACTTTGATTAATCGTAAAGGATTGGCTAGAACAAGTGCGCAACCCGGAAAGACACAGACGTTAAATTTTTATAATGTGGAAGATGCGCTTTATTTTGTTGATGTGCCGGGTTATGGTTATGCGAAAGTTTCTAAGAAGCAACGAGAAGCCTTTGGCGAGATGATTGAAACCTATATCACATCGCGTGCACAATTGCGCGGTGTTGTTAGTTTGGTCGATGCACGACATGCACCAAGCGAAGAAGATATTATGATGTATGAGTGGTTACATTATTATAAAGTGCCAATTTTAGTCGTTGCAACTAAAGCTGATAAAATTGCCCGTGGTAAGTTTAACCACGCTGAAAGTGTTATAAAAAAAGCGTTAAATTTCGATTCAGAAGATAGCGACTTTCAGTTCTTTTCATCACAAACTAAATACGGAAAAGATGAAGTATGGCAATGGATTGAGAATCATATGCCAAATAAAAAGAACGCCTAAGGCGTTCTTTTTATTTAAACTTTTTTAGTTTTTAGTTTGGGAATGGATAACATAACGATCAAACTCACCATATAAGCGGTTGATAAGAAGCCCATGACGATAACAAGGGTATAGTGGTCCATTAAGAAACCGATGAGAACGCTTGAAAAGCCACCAACTGCGCGGCCAAAGTTCATGATGGCGTTACTAGCTGTCGCACGTACTTCAGTAGGATACAAGAAGCCAAAGATAGCACCATAACCACCATACATACCATTAGAAAAGAACCCAACTAAAACTTGAGCGCCTAATAATTCCCATTTATTAGTTGCAAGTGTTAAAACATAGACCGAAATAGCAGCGGCAACTAGAAAGATTGTAAAAGCACGCCTAGCACCGAATCTATCCATCACAGTACCAAAGGTCATCATTCCAAAACTCATCCCAATAATTGTTGCAATCATCCAAAGCGATGAACTAGACGTTGTGAGCCCTAAGCGGTTTTGCATGATGGAAGGTAACCAATTCATCAAACCAAAGTAACCCGCAATTTGTACCATTACCATGATTGTTAAAGCAACTGTTTGCCAAGCTTGACTCGGTGTGGCAAAGAGGATTTTGAGTGACCCACTTTTAACGTGCTGTTGTGGCGATGCTTGTAATGCTTTAAATTCTGGACTTTCGTCAAGATGACGTCGAATAAAGAAAATCAAGATAACTGGCAGTAAACCGAAGAGATATAATGCATGCCAACTGAAGTGTGGTAGTATTACCGCGGCCAAAAGTGCTGCGAGAATGGCGCCAACTTGACCACCAACAGCAGAAATAGATGAAATTCGAGCGACCATTCTTTTTGGAAAACTCTCAGCGATGAGGGCCATGCCACTACCATATTCACCACCAGCACCAATACCAGCCAGAAAGCGTAGCGCATAAATCATATAGATATTTTTAGCAAAGAACATTAATGAAGTTGCAATGGCAAAAATCCAAATCGTATAAGTAAATACACGAACCCGACCGTACTTATCAGCTAAAATACCAAAAAATAAACCACCGATGAGCATACCTAAGTTAGTAATCGAAGATATAAATCCGGCAGCTGTACTTGAGATACCTAAAGTCGCAATGATAGACGATAGTGTGAAGGATAGGAACATGATATCCATGTTTTCTAATCCAAATCCGGCAGCCGTTGAGAACATGACCTTTTTCTGGTAAGACCCAATATGATGGTCATTAAGTGGGGACATATCTTTTGATGCGCTACTTCGCATAATTTTCTCCTTAAAAATGGTTGCTCACAGGCAACCTTTATTTTTAATAACTATTGTGACCTCACGATAGTTAAACAAGTTAACGATACGCTTTTACTATGATGATGTCAATAAAAAAACCAAGCGAACTTGGTTTTTAGTGTGATTAATTTTCAAAGATAACACGTACACTTTCAGGAATAGCAAAATCCTTTTGTAACAGTGTCAACTGACCATCTTGTGCGTTACGTTCAAATAATGAAACATTATCGGTGTTTTGATTAGGAACAATCAAGAACTGTTCGTTGGCATCCCAATTCATATCACGTGGGAAGTCACCCTCAGTACTAATCAGTTGAACACGCTTAATTTCTGCACCTTGATTAGATATTTCAAAAACAGCAACTGAATTGTGACCACGATTAGAAGCATAAATAAAGCGACCATCTTTGCTGATGCGAAGTGCAGCACAACCGTTGTGCTCTGTCCAATCATTTGGAATAGTTGAGGCTGTCATCACATGTTCAAATTGACCGGTTTCTTGATCATACTTTAAAACACTTAAGAGACTTGAAAGTTCGCCCAACAAGTAAGCATAGTGGCCATCTGGTGAGAAACGAATATGACGAGGCCCGAATCCTTCATCAGTACGATAACGCGCGATCTCTGTTAATTGGCCATCATCAGATACGTCAAAGGTGATCACTTCATCAGTACCCAAATCAACAACGACTAAGCGATTATCTGGTGTTAAGTGACTGAAATGAACATGAGCAGAGCCTTGCTCTGGGCGTGGACCTGATCCCTCGTTTTGGAAAGTATCACTCAGTGTTAGCTTACCATTGGCATCAATACGGTATACCTCAACACTACCACGATGGTAATAACCAGCATAAACAAGTTGGCGTGCTTCATCAACACCGATATATGCAGGAGCTGATCCTTCGCTGAGATGTACTTCTAGTTCCTGTAATGGGCGCGCGCTGTTGTCCATCGTTACGACACCACCTTGGCCATCACGATTTTCAACGGCATATAATTTATTAGCCTGTGAAAGCGCAAAATAAGTAGGATTAGTTAAGCTACCAATAAATTGCGGGTTAGTCAATTGTTTCGTTTCTGTGTTTAATTCTGCTTCGTAAATCCCTTTAGAGATACGCTTAGTATAAGTACCGAAAAGAATCTTATGTGTTGTCATGATGCTTCTCCTAAAATAGATTTGATATTGTGTTACACACCACAATTTTATCATATATGTAAGCCTTTTCACATAAAAAGCAAACATTTTCATGATAAAATAAGGGCATAACTCTGGGAGGTGTTTTATGAAATCACCATCAAATAAAACAAATTGGTATCAACGTTGGTTTTCTGGAAATAATGTTTTAAATGGCCTCATTATGGCACTACTCGTTTTGCTCATTATTTTCATGATTTATCAAATTCGATTTATCATTGAACCAATGCGTGCCTTATTTACGGCGGTTGGTGCACCCATCATTATTGCAGGTGTTTTGTATTATCTCTTGATTCCTGTTGTTAATTGGCTAAATACTCACACTAAAATGCCTAAAAAGTTTTCGGTAGGTTTAGTATTGGTGGCGGTATTGGCTATTCTAGCATTGATTGTCACGATAGCGGTGACGATTATTAGTGATCAAGTGAGCGGTTTAGTAGATAATTGGCCAAATTATTGGCAAAATAGTCAGCGGGTAATTAACGATACTTTTGCAACATCGGAATTTCAAACGGTGAGAGAATGGCTATCTAATACCAATTCTGACATTAACCAAACTGTGGCCGATTGGAGTCGCAAGTATCTGCAAAGCGGTGTGAGTGGTATTGGGCAAATTGCATCAACATTAACCACAGTTGGTGTGACACTAGTGGCTTCACCATTTATTTTATTCTATATGTTATTAGATGGAAATAAATTATCTAGCTTCATCGCTGATAAATTACCAAGTAAGGCACAAACATCCTTGCAAAGTGTTTTACAAGAAGTAAGCAAACAAGTTGCACAATATATTCGTGGTCAGCTGGGCGTCGCATTGGCTGTTATTATCATGTTTTCAATTGGGTATACGATTATTGGTTTGCCATACGGTATTTTATTGGCATTCATGGCTGGGCTGTTCAATATGATCCCGTATGTTGGCTCTATTTTGGCGCAAGTACCGATTTTTATCGTTGCTCTAGTTGCTGGTGGACCAAAGTTGGTATTGTTTGCACTTATTGTTCTCGTGATTGAGCAACCAATTGAAGGGCATGTCATTGCACCTAAAATCTTGGGAAGTGCACTTAAAATTCATCCAGTGACCGTTATTGTCGTTTTGCTAACAGGGGGACACATATTCGGTGTGTTAGGTATCATATTGAGTGTGCCAACCTATGCGGTTGTTAAGGTATTGGTTACGCACATTTATGAATGGTGGCGTACGAATTCTGATTTATTTGCAGAAGATGCACACGCTACGACATCGGAAATGGATAATTCAGTTAAAAAATTAGAAGGAAACACAAAAGAATCATGACAAATCATATCGTATTGTTTGAGCCGGTAATGCCGGCTAATACTGGGAATATTGCCCGTACAACAGCAGGAACAGATGCTGTCTTGCATTTAATTGAGCCGTTAGGTTTTGAACTAGATGATAAACATGTCAAACGTGCAGGGCTAGATTACTGGGAACATGTACAATTAGTTAAGCATCCAAGCTTACCCGATTTCTTGGACACATTAAAGCCAACGGATCATCTTTATTTGGTATCAAAATTTGCTAATCAAGATTATTCACAGCCAGACTATCAGGCAACTGATGGTGATCATTATTTCTTATTTGGGAAAGAAACGACTGGTTTACCTGAAGTGTTTATGCGCCAAAATCCTGAAAAAGCGATTCGAATTCCACAGGATGATACGCACATTCGGTCATTGAATTTATCGAATACCGTTGCCATTGTGTTGTACGAAGCCCTACGTCAACAAAGCTTTGCGAATTTAGAACGTATACATACTTATGAGCAAGATAAGTTAAAGTAAGAGCCTAATTGGGCTCTTTTTATTGTGGACTAAAAATGGGCTTGTAAACCTAAAGAAAATCTGTAGAATAGAATATCGGTTGGTCATTATTATCTGAATGACAGTATATGATCAAATAATATAAGGTATGGCAGAATTGGCTACATATCATGTCATAATAAATCGTGCTGTTTCAGCACACTAGGGGAGAATTGCGATGAAAAGATCAACACAAATTATCAGCGGTATTGCTGCAATTGCTATTATTGGTGGTGGTATTTATGCTGCAACAGGGAATAAGAAAGCAGCATCTAATGATACTGATAAAGCTAAATTAGCTTTGGTTTTAGATGTGGGTGGTGTTGACGACCATTCCTTCAATCAATCTGCTTGGGAAGGCGCTAAGCGTTATGCGAAAGCCAATAATATTCCTGCTGGATCTAATAAGTCAGTTGCTTACTTCAATACAACGGATCAATCTGAATTGGACCAAAACTTTAGTTTGGCTACAAAAGGCCAAAAGTATGATATTGTTTATGGTATTGGTTATTCATTAAACCAGTCCATTCAAAAATCAGCTAAGTTAAATCCTAAACAGAAATTTGTTTTGGTTGATGATATTGTGAACGGTAAGAAAAATATCGCTAACGTGATGTTTCGTTCAGAACAATCATCATATTTAGCAGGTGTAGCCGCAGCCACTCGAGCAACTGAAAATGGAGACAAAAAAGTTGGATTCATTGGTGGTATCCATGGTAATATCATTGATGCGTTTGATGCAGGTTTTGATGCTGGCGTTAAGGCAACAAATTCTGATTTAACTATTGTTAAGCAATATGCCAATTCATTTTCTGACTCAGCAAAGGGTAAGACAATTACTCAGACAATGTATGCCAGTGGTATTCATACAATTTTCGCAGCTGCTGGTTTTGTTGGTAATGGTGCTTTTGCTGAAGCAAAGGCTGAAAATTCAAAGTTGACGGCAACAGATAAAAATCGTTTATTGATTATTGGTGTCGATCGTGACCAAAAGTCAGACGGTAATTATACGTCAAAGGATGGGAAGAAGGTCACATCAACTATGGCCTCATCAATCACATCAGTGGGTGATGGTGTTAAGAATATTGCTGATGATTACAATAAGAACGGTAAGTTCCCTGGTGGTAAGACGATTGCTTATGGTTTGAACGAAAAGGGTGTTTGGTTAACTAAATCTGAATTAACAGATAGCCAAAAGAAAGCAGTTAATGAAGCTGAAAAGAAAATTAAGGATGGTAAGATTACAGTACCTAACCATCCAAAGGGATCTGATTTTAATCAGAAATTCTAATCTATAATAGACGTACTAAAAAGCCAATGATATTTATCATTGGCTTTTTGTTTTGAAAAAATCTAACATATATTGGTTGAATAAGTCCGGAAACTCAATATATGGCATATGCCCAGCACCATCAATAGTGATAGCTTCAATATATTTGGTATTGAGTTTTTGAGCAGCTTTAGCATGATCAGCAGACCATAATGGTGAATCACTACCAGCGATAAACAGTTGCGGTGTGTGTGTCATTTTAATCACATCACGCCAATCTTGCGCGGTGTGATCGCGAAGGAGTGGTAAATTGAGTTCAAAATCAAATGGTCGATATTCTTTGCCGATTGCAATCTTGATGTCAGATTTAATTTTGTGTCGGGTCATGCGTGTTGTTTCAATCTCACGGACACCGTTTGCATAATTTTCCCAAGTTAATCCTAACAGACCGTATTGCCAATCGTTCTCGCTAATAGTTTTTGGTGATTCGTCAATTGTGATAATGTGAGAAACATTTTGATCATACCAGAGAGATAGGTAGGCCCAGATGGTAGCAGCACCCATTGAGTGACCTACTAAATTAACGTTAGTGAGCTGAAGATGAGTAATGAGTTCGTATAAATCTTGCCCATGACGCGCAATACGCAAACCTTGTTGTGACGTTTGTGAAGCACCGTGATTGCGTCGATCATAAGTAATGACACGATAGCCATTGGCTAATAAGGCCTTTTTTTGTTCAATCCATGAACCTTGAACGCCAGAATAACCACTGATTAAAATAACTGGTTGGCGATCATCTTGACCAGAATCAGAATAATTAATGCTAATATGATCATTTGTTAAAAAAGTAGACATCATAAAAACCTCCAATTCTATCATGCCACAAACCCAGGTAATAGTCTTGCATATTAGGGGGAAGAAAGTTACAATTAGGGCGTAGGAAAACGCTTTCATTTATGGTTGCAGTTTCCTAAAATGATAACAAATTCGTTGAATATGAAGGAGTAATGCATGCGCTACGTGATGAATAACCAAACAGATGCAACCCATAACATTGCCATGGATACATGGCTGTTAAATGATTTGAAACCAGATGAGCCAATTTTTACATTGTGGCAAAATCGTAATGCTGTTATTCTTGGACAAAATCAAAATACATTTCAAGAAGTCAACCAAGAATATGTCGATGATCATGGTATCCAAGTTGTAAGACGTGTTACAGGCGGTGGTGCAGTTTACCATGATTTGGGTAATTTGAATTTTACTTTCATCGTACCTGTTGAGCAAACGGCAGAAGTCAATTTTCACAAGTTTGTGCAACCCATGTTAGCCGCACTTCACTCATTGGATATTCCAGCTGAAATTACTGGTCGTAACGATTTGGTGATTGATGGCAAAAAAATATCTGGGAATGCGCAACGGTATGCTAATGGTTATTTAATGCATCATGGTACTTTACTTTTTGATACGAATGTTGACACGATGGTACACGCTTTGAATGTGGCAGACGAGAAGTTCATGTCTAAAGCGGCTAAGTCAGTCCGTTCTCGTGTAGGTATGATTAAAAATTATGCACCTAAAGAAACGACAATGGATAGTTTCTTTGAAGCGTTACAGTATTATTTGTCTAACCAAGGTAAGGATCAAGAGATTATTTTGGATAGTGCACAAAATGCGCAGATTACTGATTTACAGAAACGACAGTTCTCAACATGGGATTGGAATTACGGTAAGTCACCGGCCTTTAATTTCCATAGTCATGAGAAGTTTACAGGTGGTGCAGTAGATGTCTTTGCACAAGTTGAGGAGGGAATCATTCGCGACATTCATTTTGAAGGTGATTTCTTAGGCTTGCTAGACATTACGCCACTTCGACAAAAATTAATTGGTCAGAAATTTGATGAAGCCAATATTAAACGTGTACTTGATGAAATGGATGCATCTGACAATTACTTTGGACACATACCAAATCATGATATTGCCAAAATGTTTGCCAGTTAATGATAATGAACTGAGATATCGGTTATAAGGAGGATGAACATGGTAGATATATTAGATTTTAAAGCACAACTTGAACGACAAGATTCCGAATTTAAGACATTCCAAATTTTGAATAATAAAGGCAAAATTGTTGACAAGCAGGCTTTAGAGAAGGTTGGGCTTAAAGATGACCAATTAGTCGAATTAATGAAACAAATGGTGCTATCAAGAACGCTAAATGATCGTTCTACTCGACTAGCCAAGCAAGGGCGCTTAGGATTCTTTGCACCAACAGCAGGACAAGAGGCATCACAAGTTGCCTCTAATTATGCTTTTGATTCAGAAGATTATGTCATGCCTGGATATCGTGATGTGCCACAACTTGTTTTAAAAGGATTACCAATTTACAAAGCTTTCCTCTGGTCACGTGGTCATTACGAAGGTAATGAATTTGGGGATGTTAAAGGTTGGTTTCCACAAATTATCATTGGCGCTCAATATGTTGAAACAGCTGGTATTGCATTAGGCTTTAAAAAGCGCGGTAAGAAGAATGTTGCTTATACCTACACTGGTGATGGTGGTACATCACAAGGTGATTTTTATGAAGGCATGAACTTTGCAGGTCATTATCAAGCGCCTGCTGTCTTCTTTGTTCAAAACAATGGCTTTGCGATTTCAACACCACGCCATACGCAAACAGCAGCAAAACATTTGGCTGCGAAAGGTTGGGCAGCTGGCTTACCAAGTATTGTTGTAGATGGTATGGATCCGTTAGCTGTGTATCTAGCTGCTAAAACAGCACGCCAGTGGGCCCTTGAGAATGGTCCAGTGCTCATTGAAACACTGACTAACCGTTTTGGTCCGCATTCAATGAGTGGTGATGATCCATTACGTTATCGTTCACAAGAAGATATCGACGAATGGCTAAAAATGGATCCATTAATCCGTTTCCGTAAGTACCTTGGCGATAAGGGACTATGGAATGAAAAAACTGAGGAAAGCTGGGTTAAAGAAGTTAATCAGCAGATTGATGAGGCAGTTAAGCAAGCTGATAATGTTGAAAAGCAAAAGGTATCTGACTTTATTAAGCAAACTCTGGCACAGCCTGGTCAAGCCCAGCAGGAACAAATTGCACATTTTGAAAGTGAGGGTAAGTAATATAAATGGCTGTTAAAACATATATACAAGCAATTACAGATGCGCAAGATATCGCCCTTGAACGTGACGAAAATGTTGTGATTTTTGGTGAAGATGTTGGTAAAAACGGTGGTGTTTTCCGTGCGACTGATGGTTTACAAGATAAGCATGGTGAGGAACGCGTCTTTGATACACCTTTAGCTGAATCCGGTATTGGTGGATTAGCTATAGGTTTAACAACGCAAGGCTTTAGGCCAATCATGGAAATCCAATTTTTTGGTTTCTTGTATGAAGTGATGGATTCGCTTGCCGGTCAAATGGCTCGTGGTCGATTCCGCTTTCATGGCACACGACAATTTCCAATTGTTGTGCGGGCACCGTATGGTGGTGGGACTAAAACACCAGAAATGCATGCGGATAATTTAGAAGGGATTGTAGCCCAAACGCCTGGTTTACGTGTCGTTATGCCAGCTAATCCCGCAGATGCAAAAGGTTTGTTACTTAGCGCAATTGAATCTAATGACCCAGTTATTTTCTTAGAAAATTTGAAGTTATATCGTTCAATTAAAGGAGAAGTACCTGATGGTTACTATACGACACCTTTAGATAAAGCCGCTATTGCACGTGAAGGACAAGATATTTCAATTATTACGTATGGCGGTATGGTGCCTGTGTCGTTGGCTGCTGCTGAACAATTAGCTAAGTCTGGCATTAATGCTGAAGTTGTTGATTTGAGAACAGTAAGTCCACTGGATATTGAGACTATTGGTCAATCTGTTGCTAAGACTGGTCGTGTCGTCGTTGCTCAAGAAGCGCAGCGTCAAGCTGGTATTGGGGCAAGTGTGATGAGTGAAATTTCTGAACGCTTTATTCTTGACCTAAAGGCACCTATTGGTCGTGTTGCTGCACCGGACAGCATCTATCCTTTCGCCTTGGCTGAAAATGATTGGTTGCCAAATGCCGATGATGTCATTGCTAAGGTAAAAGAAATTGTTAACTTTGACTAATGTAATCAGGTAAAGGGAGGATATTTACATGACAGAAATTTTTAAAATGCCAGATATTGGTGAAGGTATGGCCGAAGGCGAAATTTCATCTTGGTTAGTCAAGGTTGGTGACACAGTTAAAGAAGAAGATGCTGTCGCCGAGGTACAAAATGATAAGCTTTTACAAGAATTGCTATCACCATATGCTGGTAAAATCACAAAGTTATTTGTAGATGCAGGAACAACCGTTAGTGTTGGAGATCCAATTATTGAATTTGATGGTGATGGCACGGGCACAGCAGAAAATGATACCCAATCGAAAGCTCCTGCTAAGGCAGTTGAAACAGAGTCTAATACTGTTGATAACCAGCAACCAACGAATAGCAATACATCAAATTCAGCTGATGACAAGGCAGGTGCACCAATTGTAAATGGTCGTGTACAAGCCATGCCATCGGTAAGGCAATATGCGCGCCAACATAACATTGATTTGACCCAAGTCCCAGCGACTGGTCGACATGGACATATTACTTTTGCTGATGTGCAGAGCTTTACAGGCCAGACGTCAGAACAACCAACTCCTGATACACAAAGGGCGAGCGCATCTGATCAAAGGACACCACAAGCAGAGCCTATTGTTCAAAGCGAATCAGTTAAACCGCCTAAAGTGGGTCGTGTTCCAATGACACCAATTCGACGTGCAATTGCGAAGAATATGGTGGCACAGAAACAGAACTTACCACATGTGACGGTATTTGATGAAGTTGAGGTTACTAAGTTAGTTGAACATCGTAGAGCCTTTAAGGCGACTGCAGCCCAACAAGACGTTAAGTTAACCTATATGGCGTACTTTACAAAGGCTTTAGCAGCAGTTGGTAAAAAGTTCCCAGAATTGAATGCATACATTGATGATGACAAGCAAGAAATCGTTTATGGTCAAGAATACAATGTTGGCATTGCAGTTGATACACCACAAGGTTTATTTGTACCTGTTATAAAAGGTGCCGATCACAAGTCGATCATGGCCATTGCTAAAGAAATAGAAGTTTTGGCACAAAAAGCGCGTGATAATCAATTGTCGCCGAAAGATATGTCTAATGGTACCGTAACAATTTCAAATATTGGTAGTGCTGGTGGTCAGTGGTTTACACCTGTTATTAATGTTAATGAAGCTGCTATTCTTGGTGTTGGTAAAATTAACAAAGAAGCGATTGTTGCAGAGGATGGTCAGCTTGCTGTTGGGCAAATGTTGAAGTTGTCTTTGAGTTTTGATCATCGTTTGATTGATGGGATGTTAGCACAACAAGCAGTCAATTACTTGAAGTTGTTGCTAGCTGATCCTGCATACATGTTAATGGAGGTATAGGAATGGTAGTTGGTGCACAGACACAAGCTGTTGATACATTAGTCATTGGTTCGGGACCTGGTGGCTATGTGGCTGCCATTCGTGCTGCCGAGCTAGGTCAAAAAGTAGCTATTGTTGAAAAAAATCAAATTGGTGGTGTTTGTTTAAACGTTGGCTGTATTCCATCTAAAGCACTTATCGGTGTTGGGCATGCATATCATGCCGCAACGCATGATACACCGTTTGGTTTGACTGTCGATGATCCAGAATTAGATTGGCAAAAAGCGCAATCTTGGAAACAAAACGAAGTAGTGAACACATTAACTACTGGTGTGAAAATGTTACTTAAAAAGCATCAAGTTGAGATTTATAAGGGTGAGGCACGCTTTGCTGATGATAAAGTTGTCAATGTGATGACAGATGATTCTTCCACCTTACTAGAATTTAATCATGCGATTTTGGCAACTGGATCACGTCCCGTAGAAATCCCCGGTTTTACTTTTGAAGGTCGCATTATTGATTCGACTGCTGCGTTATCATTACCTGAGATTCCCGAAGCATTAACGATTATTGGTGGTGGTGTGATCGGCTCTGAATTAGCAGGTGTTTATAGCAACTTAGGGACTAAAGTGACGATTATCGAAGGGTTACCTCAGATACTGAATGGTTTTGATAAAGAAATGATTCAACCTGTTTTAAGTCATTTTGAAAATAATCAAGTTAAAATTGTAACGAATGCACAAGCTAAGTCGTCACAACAAGATGATGATGGTGTTACAGTTACTTACGAAGTTGACGGTGAATCAGCAACCGTAAAAAGCGATTATGTTTTGGTATCTGTTGGCCGTCGCCCAAACACAGATGAGATTGGTTTAAATGCAACTGATGTTAAATTGACGGATCGTGGTTTAGTTGTGGTGAATGATCAGCAGCAGACCACAGCACCACATATTTATGCGATTGGCGATATTGTTGCAGGACCAGCTTTGGCGCATAAGGCAAGCTTTGAGGCAAAAGTAGCTGCTGCAGCTATCAGTGGTCAAGACATCACTAATGATGCGATTGCTATGCCATCAGTTGCCTATACGGATCCTGAGCTTGCGACTGTAGGTGAGACACTGATGTCAATCAAAGATAAAAATTTGGATGCTAAAGTTTCAAAATTCCCATTTGCTGCTAATGGCCGTGCTATTACAATGCATCAAACCGATGGCTTTATCCGCTTGATTACGGATAAAGAAACGGATATTTTGTTGGGTGCCCAAATTGTGGGACCTAATGCTAGTGATTTAATTAATGAAATGAGCTTAGCGATTGAAAATGGTTTACGCGCTGAAGATATCTCATTAACAATTCATCCACATCCAACATTGGGTGAAGCCATTATGGATACGGCTGAATTAGCCGATGGTTTACCAATTCATATTTAAAGTCTGAAATTGGAATAGAATCTGAAAATCAGTTAATGATTTTCGGTTTTTATTTTTATTTTCGTAAAATGCGTCAAAATAAGGTATAATACATTGGTAAAAGACGTTGGTTAAAATTAAATAGTTCGTGTTTTATGAATACTAAAAGGTTAGGAAATGCTATAATGTCTGGTGTAATTGTTGTTGGATCTCAATGGGGTGATGAAGGAAAAGGAAAAATCGTTGATTTTTTCGCAGAACATGCTGATGCTGTTGTTCGCTATCAAGGCGGAAATAATGCAGGGCATACCATTTATCATGGTGACACAAAGTTTGAATTATCTGCTTTACCTTCTGGTATTATCACAGAAGGTCAATTAGCCATTTTGGGTAATGGTGTCGTTGTTAACCCGGATGCGTTATTGGCTGAAATTGCGGAAGTTGAAAGCAAAGGTATCTCAATCGAGAATCTACGTATTTCTAACCGTGCTCATGTGATTATGCCTTATCATATTGCTTTGGATAAAGCAGCTGAAGGGGCAACTAACAATCGTATCGGTACAACTAAAAAAGGAATTGGTCCTGCTTATACTGATAAAATTTCTCGAAATGGTATTCGCGTTGCTGATTTAATTGAACCAGAAATATTTGGTGAGTTACTTAAAAGTTACTTACCGCATAAAAATGATGAATTAACAAAATTGTATGGTGAAGCAGCACTTGATTATGATGAAATTTATCAACACTATGTTGAGATGGGTCAGAAGTTAAAGCCATATGTTACAGATACGGCTTATCTTTTGGGAAACTTGATGCGTGATGGTAAGCGTGTCGTCTTTGAAGGTGCACAAGGCGTTATGCTAGATGTTGATCATGGTACTTATCCATATGTGACGTCATCTAATCCTACTGCTGGTGGCGTATTAAATGGTGCTGGCGTTGGTCCAAAGCAAATTCAAGATGTTGTTGGGGTTATTAAGGCCTACACATCACGTGTTGGTGAAGGGCCTTTCCCATCTGAATTATTTGATGAAATTGGTGCTCATATTCGTGAAGTTGGTCATGAATATGGTGTGGTAACAAAACGTCCACGGCGTATTGGTTGGTTAGACACAGTAGCATTGCGCCATGCCGTACAAGTTTCTGGCTTAACAAAGCTAGCAGTGAATTCTTTGGATGTATTGTCTGGACTCAAAGAAGTTAAAATTGTGACTTCATACAACTATAACGGTGAGGAGATTCATCATTTCCCTGCTAGTGATACATGGTTTGAAGGCTTGGATATTAATTGTGAAACATTACCTGGATGGGATGAAGACATTACAGGTATCGATACTTTTGAAGCATTACCTGTTAATGCACAAAACTATTTGAAGCGTATTTCTGAATTATTAGAGGTACCATTATTAAGTTTTGCAGTGGGTCCTAAACCTGAACAAACACATCTACTAGGTGATGTTTGGAAAGCTTAATTTGCTAAAAAGCACTTAACATTGTTAAGTGCTTTTTTAATGTTCGTTTTTAGTTAAAAAGGAAGCGCTTATTTTCTTAACATTCGGATTCGATTATAATTTTATATAAATAGTTCGTTTATAACGAACTATTTTTTATATTGTGAGAAAAATATTATTTTAAAACGAACACATGATAATATATTTTTGGTAAATTATAGTTGTAAACGAACTAGAACACTAATCATATTTTATATAATGATCAATATCATTATAGCGAGGTAAAAAAATAAGATGACACAAGTCGCCGTGGTAATGGGATCTAAAAGTGATTGGCCAATTATGAAGCAAACTGTAGAATTGTTAACACAGTTAGGCATTACATATGAGAAACATGTCATATCGGCACATCGGATGCCAGATCAGTTACAAAATTTTGGTAAGCAGGCACAAGACAAAGGACTTCAGGTGATTATTGCCGGTGCAGGCGGTGCGGCGCATTTACCAGGTATGTTGGCTGCTAATACAGTCATTCCAGTTATCGGCGTACCCATACAAACACGTGCCTTAAATGGTTTGGACTCATTGCTTAGCATTGTTCAAATGCCATCAGGTATTCCTGTCGCGACAGTTGCAATTGGTGAAGCAGGCGCTAAGAATGCTGCAATATTAGCCGCACAGATTGTGGGGTTGAGTAGTGAAAATGTGACATCGTTGCTTCAAAAATTTAGACAGCAACAAACGCAAGCTTCAATTGAAAGTGAGGCTGACCTGGTATGATCAAAAAAACAGATGCAAATGTTATTTTACCACCAGCAACGATTGGCATTATTGGTGGTGGTCAGCTTGGGCGAATGATGGCGCTAGCAGCTAAGCCAATGGGTTATCGTGTTGGTATTTTAGACCCGACACCTGATAGTCCAGCTGGACAGGTAGCTGATTTTCAAATTACGGCTGAATATAACGATGCAACAGCATTAGCTAAATTAGCAGATGAAAGTGATGTCATCACTTATGAGTTTGAGAATGTTGATCAAAATGCTTTAAGTCAACAAAGCAATGTACGTATCCCTCAAGGTATTGCATTATTGGATATTACCAGTAATCGGATACAAGAAAAAACATTTATTCGCGATGAAGCGCAGGTACCTGTTGCTGATTTCGTTGAAATTAAAACGCCAGCTGACTTAGAAAAAGCAATTCTAAGCATGGGAACACCATTAATTCTCAAAACAACCAGTGGTGGCTATGATGGACATGGTCAATGGGATATCAATGATATAGCTGATTTAGCAGAAATGAAAAAGCACTGGCCCAACGCACAATTAATTGTAGAAAAGAAAATTCAATTTACCCGAGAGGTGAGTGTTATGGTCACGCGTTCAGCCAATGGCGATATTACAACTTGGCCCATTGCTGAAAATAACCATCAACATCATATTTTGAAGACCAGTCTAGCGCCGGCTAATATATCACATCAGTTAGCACAAAAAATTGAAGATATTGCAACAAAGATTGCAACAGCATTATCTTTGCGTGGCGTCTTGGGTGTTGAGTTGTTTATTAATGAATCAACTGAAGAAATTTGGGTCAACGAACTAGCACCACGACCACATAATTCTGGACACTATAGTATTGAAGCAACGACTATTTCTCAATTTGAAGGACATATCCGCAGTATTGTCGGCTTACCGATACCACAAATTGAATGTTTTAAACCAGCATTGATGTTAAATTTACTCGGAGACGAACTCATTCAAGCACGTCAAGCATTAGCCAATCATCCAGAATGGCATTTCCATGATTATGGTAAAGCAGTCGTCAAGCAACATCGTAAAATGGGGCATATCACTGTTTTGGGTGAGGATAACATCGCAAAGTTATTAAATTGGGCAGCAACACATCAGGAAGGAACTGAAGATGAGCAGTGAAAAATTTGAATTAGATGGTCAATTCATTGAAAAAAAAGCACTGAAGTATGAAGGTAAGGCCAAACAGGTCTTTGCAACGAATAATGCTGATGTTTTATGGGTGCATTATATGGATCAAGTGACTGCCTTAAACGGTAAGCTGAAAGAAGACTTCCCAGAAAAAGGGCACTTCAACAATTTAATTAGTAACTTATTATTCGATTATCTCACGCAATCTGGTATTGCTAATCATTGGTTAGCTAATATTTCTGAAACAGATCAGTTAGTAAAACGGGTTGATATTATTCCTATTGAAGTTGTGACTAGAAATTACGCATCAGGGCATTTTGTTAGTCGTTTTGATGTTAAGCCAATGATGCCATTAACACCAACTGTCCAAGAATTTTATTATAAGTCTGATGCATTGGATGATCCGTTTATGAATGATTCACAAATTCTTGCTTTAAAGCTTGCCACCAAAGAAGAGCTAACTGATTTACGCATATACGCACGACAAGTCAATGAAAAGCTTGTTGCCCTGTTTAAAAATATTGGCATTACGTTGGTAGACTTTAAGCTGGAGTTTGGCCGGACAGCAGATCATCAAATTCTATTAGCTGATGAAATTTCACCAGATACAATGCGGTTAGTTGATCAATCAACAGGGGAATCATTAGACAAGGATGTCTTCCGTAAACATCAAGGTGACTTGCGTGTTGGCTATCAAGAAGTATTGAATCGCTTAGAACAGTTTCTAAACCAGTAATCAATGATCACATACGAAAATGGATAATATTCCAAGGAGAATAAAGATGTATCTTGCAAAAATTTATGTTACCTACAAGCCCTCTATTTTAGATCCCCAAGGTGAAGTGATTAAGTCTGCATTGAAGCGTATGGACTATTCTGGTATTGAAAAAGTTAGCCAAGGTAAGTACTTTGAGGTGAAATTTAATGCACGTGATGTCGATGCAGCTGCTCAAATCGTTGAATCCTTTACGGACGCATTATTGATTAACCAAAATACTGAAACATATCGCTACGATTTAACTCTGGTAACAGATGAGGTAAAAGCCCAATGATGAATAAAATACGTGCTGCAGTCATTAGCTTTCCAGGCTCTAATTGTGACGATGACATGTTGTATGCATTGCAAGATTTTGATATTGATGCCGATATTGTGGACGCAAGACAAGCATCATTAAGCGGTTATAATGCGATACTTTTACCAGGTGGCTTTTCGTATGGTGATTACTTACGCACAGGTGCTATTGCACGATTTTCACCAATTATGTCGGCGGTTGCACAAGCAGCCAATGAAGGTAAATTGATTGTCGGTATTTGTAATGGTTTTCAAATTTTAACCGAAGCTGGCTTGCTACCTGGACAGTTGTTAATGAACGAGCGACCTGGCTTTATCTGTGAAGAAGTTGCTATAACAGTTGCTAACCACCAAACAAGCTTCTCAAGTGATTATGCGCAACAAGAAACCGTCATATTACCTATTGCCCATGGTGAGGGAAATTATTATGCGGATCCGGAAACGTTAGAACGCTTGGAACAGCACGGTCAAGTCGTCTTTCGTTACGCGCAAAATGTGAATGGCTCTCTTAATAATATTGCTGGCATTATGAATGAAAAAGGAAATGTTTTTGGTATGATGCCACATCCAGAACGTGCAGTTGATGCCTTGACGGGTAATACAGATGGTCGGCAATTCTTTAAGAGTATCGTCAATAGTATTTTAAGTACAGTTGCTAAATAATTTGAACAGCATATTTTAGGAGATAAGTCATGCCCAAAAAGCCTTTAAATCCCATGGCAAATGAAGCAACGCCTGAACAGGTACGTGATCACAAAATTTATGAACAATGGGGATTAACTGAAAAAGAATATGCACTCATTGTGAAGACAATAGGTCGTTTACCTAATTATACAGAGACAGGTATTTTCTCTGGTATGTGGTCAGAGCACGTGTCATATAAGAAGTCTAAGCCAGCTTTACGCAAATTTTGGTCTCAAAATGATCGGGTTTTGCAAGGCCCTGGAGAAGGGGCTGGTATTTTAGATATTGGCGATAACCAAGCAGTCGTCTTTAAAGCTGAAAGTCATAATCATCCTTCATTTGTAGAACCATACGAAGGCGCAGCTACGGGTGTCGGCGGTATTTTAAGAGATATTTTCTCGATGGGTGCACAGCCCATTGCAATATTAGACTCTCTGCGTTTTGGTGAACTAGAAAATTCGCGTACCAAGCATATTGTTGATGGTGTGATTGCAGGAATTGCTGGTTATGGTAATGCTATCGGTATTCCAACTGTTGGTGGTGAAATTAGTTTTGACGATGTTTATGCTGGTAATCCATTGGTGAATGTTATGGCAGTTGGACTCATGGATCAAGCGGCTATGCAAGTTGGACAAGCCAAAGGTGTTGGTAACTCAATCATTTATGTTGGTGCTAAAACAGGCCGTGATGGTATTAACGGGGCAACCTTCGCTAGTGCTGAATTTTCATCTGAAGCAGCTTCAGATCGTTCAGCCGTGCAAGTAGGCGACCCATTCTTAGAAAAGCTAGTTATGGATGCGACTTTACGTGTCATTCGTGAACATGCTGATAAAGTTGTGGGTATTCAGGACATGGGCGCTGCAGGATTAGTATCTTCTAGTTCTGAAATGGCTGCCAAAGCTGGTATGGGCATTGATCTGAATTTAGATCTTGTGCCACAACGTGAAGCAAATATGACGCCGTACGAACTGATGTTGTCTGAATCACAGGAGCGTATGTTACTCGTTGTCACTAAGGGACAAGAAAAAGCAGTGATGGATATTTTCCAGGACATGGATCTTGATGCTGTGATTATTGGTCAAGTCACTGATGATGGCCGTTATCGTTTACGCTTTATGGATGAAGTCGTTGCTGATGTGGATGTTGAGTTTTTGACAAATCCACCTAAACAAGATTTACCACAAACAAAGCCACAACGCTTATTGTCAGCACATCAAGAACAATTTGTACCAGACGTAGTTGATGCAACAGCGACATTGAAACAATTATTAGCACAACCAACAATCGCTTCAAAAGCTGAATTATTTAGACATTTTGATTCACAAGTCCGCGCTGATACAGTTGTGAAACCGGGTGGTGACGCTGCTGTCGTTCGAATTCGTGGTACTAAAAAAGCATTAGCAATGACGACTGATGTTAATGCGCGTTATCTCTACTTGAACCCACGCATTGGTGCAAAAATGGCTGTAGCTGAAGCAGCTCGAAATATTGTTGCCACTGGTGCATTGCCTATTGGAATTACAGATGGTTTGAACTTTGGTTCACCAGATAATCCTGACGTCTACTATGAATTGCACGAATCAGTTGAAGGCATTACCGAAATTGCTAAGCAATTGAACACACCAATTATTTCTGGAAATGTGAGCCTTTATAATGAAACAGATGGTACAGCCATTTATCCAACACCAATGATTGGTATGGTTGGTTTGATTGAAGATAATCGTTATATCACAACGTCGTTCTTTAAAAAACCAGGGGATGTTATTTATTTAATCGGTGACACGCAAGACAGTTTCAATGGTAGTGAAATTCAAAAGCTGCAAACGCAACAAATTAGCGGTCAACTTTTTGAATTTGACGAACAAGCAGAAATCGCTAATCAAGGTTTTGTCTTAGATGCTATCCATGCTGGCTTAATCGAGAGTGCGCATGATTTAAGTGAAGGCGGATTGGCTGTAAGCTTAGTTGAAAGTGCAATTAAAAATAATCTAGGTATTGATGCCACTTTTGCTGGTAGTACATCACAACTCTTTGCCGAAACGGCTGGTCGCTTTATTGTGAGTGTTGCTGCTTCAAATGTTAAAACATTTGAAGCATTAGTACAAAATCATGATGTCTCAGTTTCTGAAATTGGAGAAGTAACTGCCACTGATCTCATCAATATCGGTACTGATCAGGGGCAAGTTATTGCATTACCAGTAGCAACTGCTAAAGACATTTATTTGCATAGTATTTCTGAAATGATGAAAGATTAAAAATGATACAGAACACTTGTTTTGGAGAAAATAATAATGAAACACAATGAACATGTATCACAGATTAACACTGGCGATGCCCATAGTGCTGAAGTTGAGCGGGCTTTAGATTTAAATACAAAATCACTTAATGAAGAATGTGGTATTTTTGGCGTTTGGGGACGTGATGATGCTGCACAAATTACTTATTATGGCTTGCATGCTTTGCAACATCGTGGACAAGAGGGAGCAGGCATAGTATCCAATGATGCTGGTCATTTATGGCAAGAACGTGGCCTCGGTTTACTTTCTGATGTCTTTCGTGACACAGCCCATATTGAAGCACTTCAAGGGACGGCAGCTATTGGTCATGTGCGATATGCAACAGCTGGTTCACATGGCGTTGAGAACATACAGCCACTAATGGCTAATTTTCATGATATGCAAATCGCTTTAGCGCATAATGGTAATTTAACTAATGCGTTATCGTTACGCCGTGAATTAGAACAACAGGGTGCAATTTTTCAATCTTCTTCCGATTCAGAAATTTTATTGCATTTAATTCGACGTTCAAAAGCAGATAGCTTTACAGATAAAATAAAAGAGGCCTTAGGTAAAATTCGAGGTGGATTCGCTTATTTACTGTTAACGCCTACAGCAATGTATGCTGTGCTAGATCCGCATGCCTTTCGACCATTTGTCATTGGACAGATGCCTGATGGTAACTATATTGTGACCTCTGAAACGGCTGCTTTGAGTGTTGTTGGTGCAAAATTTGTGCGTGATGTTCAGCCAGGTGAATTGATTACAATTGATGATGAGGGAATCACCATCGATACTTATACGACTAAAACAACACTTAATATTGATGCCATGGAATATATTTATTTTGCGCGACCAGATTCAAATATCTATGGGGTCAATGTTCATCAAGCGCGTAAGCGAATGGGATTGGCATTAGCTAAAGAACAACCAGTGCCTGATGCTGACGTTGTGGTTGGTGTTCCAAATTCAAGTTTAAGTGCGGCAATTGGTTATGCTGAGGGTGCTGGTATTCCCAATGAAATGGGATTAGTTAAAAATCAATATATCGCTCGCACCTTTATTGAACCAACACAAGATAAAAGAGAACGTGCTGTTCGGATGAAATTGAGTGTTGTTGATGACGTGGTACGTGGTAAAAACATTGTGTTAATTGATGATTCGATTGTACGTGGGACAACATCTATGTATATTGTACGTATGTTGAAAGAGGCTGGTGCTAAGTCAGTTCACGTGAGAATAGCTAGTCCAGTTTTCAAATTCCCATCTTTTTACGGCATTGATATGCAAACGACCAAAGAACTTCTAGGTGCTAATCATTCTATTGAATCAATGACGCGTATGATTGAAGCAGACTCTTTAGCTTTTCTTAGTGTTAACGCACTAATTAAAGCTATTGACCTACCTTATCATGGTGAAGGATCTGGCTTGACAACGGCTTACTTTGATGGACAATACCCAAGCCCAATTTATGATTATGCGCAATCCCTACAAACTTTTGTAGACAAAGGAGAAGTAACTTTCGCACCGGAACCTACTACAACTTATCATCCCCGACAAGTTGCTTCATTGCATAATCAAGAATTTTTACCGGATGGTACTATCCATGCAAATCCGCAGTGTGCAAAAACCAATATTTCATAAGGAGCAAATACGTGGCAAATCAAATCAATGATAATGAACAAAATGCTTACCAAAAAGCGGGTGTCGATATTGCAGCAGGTGAACGGGCTGTTGAATTAATGCAATCGGCTGTAGCCGATACATACACACCAGAAGTGATAAACGGTCTTGGTGGCTTTGGTGCGGCTTATGCCTTAGGGTCTAACTATCAAGATCCCGTATTAGTATCTGGGTCCGACGGTGTGGGCACTAAGTTATTGTTGGCAATTGCAGCTCAGCGACATGATACGATCGGGCAAGATTTAGTGGGAATGGTAGCTAACGATATCCTAGTACAGGGTGCTAAGCCAGCCTTTATGCTTGATTACTTAGCAGTAGATAAGATGCGCCCAGAAGTTGTTGCTGAAATTGTCACTGGCATTGCTAAGGCTTCTAAAGCTTCTGGTATGGCTTTAATTGGTGGAGAAAGTGCAGAATTGCCTGGCTTGTATGCTAAAAATCATTATGATTTAGCTGCATTTGCAGTGGGTGTTGCTGAGCGTCAACAATTGTTGAACCCACAAACTGTTTCAGCAGGAGACGTCTTGATTGGTTTGCCATCATCGGGTATTCATTCTAATGGCTATTCACTGGTGAGACATGTACTTGGTATTCAAGATAACGAAGATTTTCAACAATTAGATTCTGATATGCAAGAGGTACTATTAACACCAACACGCCTTTATGCAGAAACTGTCTGGCCTTTGATTGAAGCAGGTTTAATTAAATCAGCGGCGCATATTACAGGCGGCGGAATCGTCGAAAATCTGCCACGTGCTTTACCAACCAATGTACTTGCCAAAATTGAATGGGGATCATGGCCAATTTTACCAATATTTAATACATTGCAAACACGAGGTAACCTATCATTAGATGATATGTTGCTGACATTTAATAATGGTTTGGGTATGATTCTTGTTGTAGCAGCTGATCAAGTTGAGGTAGCTATGGCACAATTAACGCAACACGATCAGGAAGCCTATGTTATTGGCACGGTTGCTAATTGTGACAATCAAGAGCCTCAGGTTAAGTTTACTGGGGATGCACCATGGTAAATATTGGGAACAAAGAGCGTGAGGTGCGACTGGCTGTTTTCGCTTCTGGAACTGGCACTAATTTTAAGGCATTGCAAGCAGCTATTGCATCACGTCGCTTTAATGCCAAAATTGTGCGATTAATTGTTGATAAAGAAAATACAGGTGCTAGTCACTTAGCTGAACAGTTTGGCATTCCGATCACAGTGATCCGCTATGCTGATTTTGCTAACAAGGTAGATGCTGAAATTCATATTATTCAACAACTTCAAGCAGATCAGGTTGATGGTATTTTATTAGCAGGATATATGCGTATTTTGACCACAACATTGCTAGACGCATTTCCTCAAAAGATTATTAATATTCATCCAGCATGGTTACCACATTTTCCTGGGCGGCATGGCATACAAGATGCATTTGATGCTCATGTTCAAGAAACAGGCGTAACCATTCATTATGTTGATTCTGGTGTTGATACCGGTACGATTGTTGCACAGCAAAAAGTACCCAGATATTCAACTGATACATTAGAAACGTTAGAACAGCGGATACATCAAGTTGAACATACTTTGTATCCTGATACACTTGAAAAATTATTAGATGAAGGAGTATTTTTAAAATGACACGTGCATTGTTAAGTGTTTCCGATAAGACAGGGCTTGTACCTTTCGCGCAAAAGTTAATTGAATTAGGTTATGAATTGGTTTCAACGGGTGGTACACATCGCGTACTTGCTGACGCTGGATTGTCAGTAACGTCAATCGATGATGTAACAGGCTTTCCTGAAATGTTAGATGGTCGTGTTAAGACATTGCATCCTCGTGTACATGCTGGTCTATTAGCACGTCGTGATTTGCCAGAACATATGGCTAAGTTATCAGAATTTGACATTACACCAATTGACATGGTTGTTGTTAATTTGTATCCTTTCAAGTCCACTATTCAAAAAGAAGGTGTGACAGAAGCGGAAGCTATTGAAAATATTGATATTGGTGGCCCTTCCATGTTGCGTTCAGCTGCCAAAAATTTTGCAGCTGTATTGCCAATTGTTGATCCATCAGACTATGATATCGTCATCGAAAAGTTGCAGGAAAAAACGATCGATGGTGATTTTCGTAAGTTACTTGCAGCAAAAGTTTTCCAACATACAGCTGCTTATGATGCGTTAATTGCCAATTATTTGACCAAAACAGAATTCCCGCAGTCTTTGACATTACCTTATGATAAGTTTGATGATATGCGTTATGGTGAAAATCCTCATCAAGCTGCAGCAGTTTATAAAACAGCCTTGCCAGAGACATATTCTGTGCTTAACGCCGAAATTTTACACGGCAAGCAACTCAGTTATAATAATATTCGCGATGCAGATGCTGCATTACGTATTATTTCAGAATTTGAAGACACGACGGTTGTTACAGTTAAGCACATGAATCCTGCTGGCATAGGGCAAGGTGATACGGTTGAAGCTGCATGGGATAATGCTTTTGCGGCTGATGATATTTCTATTTTTGGTGGTATCGTGGCCTTGAACCGTGAAGTCGATGTTGCAACTGCTGAAAAAATGCACGCCATTTTCTTAGAAATTATTATTGCGCCTAGTTTTACACCTGAAGCTTATGAAATTTTGGCTGCAAAAAAGAACTTACGTTTGCTAACACTACCATTTAGTACAGACGTGCCACAAAAGTTAGAAGTAACCAGTGTTCTTGGTGGCCTCGTTGTGCAAGAACGTGATTTATTGAGTGAAAACCAAGCTGACTTTGAAGTGGTTTCTCAAGCACAGCCAACAGCAGAACAACTTGAAGCAATGGTTTTTGCACAGAAAGCTGTTAAGCATGTGAAGTCCAATGCGATTGTTGTTGCGCGTCAGGGCCAGACATTGGGTATTGGTGCGGGTCAACCTAATCGTATTGATTCTGTAGTGATGTCTATTGAAAAAGCAAGTCAAAAGCCTGGCTTTGACACGGCCGTATTGGCTTCGGATGCTTTCTTCCCAATGAATGATTCAGTTGCATATGCTGCTGAACACGGCATCAAAGCAATTGTTGAACCGGGTGGGTCGATTAAAGATAAAGATTCGATTGCTAAAGCAGACGAATTAGGGATTGTATTAGTCTTCAGTGGTAAACGTCACTTTAAACATTAATAATGATTTGATTTTATCATGCTTCAAAATCCAATAATCAGGATTTTGACTACATAATTTAGGGGAAGATCATGGCAAAAGTTTTGATTGTGGGTTCTGGTGCTCGAGAGCATGCATTAGCTCAAACATTTTTACGAAGTTCAATCGTGAGTCAGGTATATGTTGCGCCGGGAAATGATGGCATGACAGATGAAAATCTTGTCAGATTAGATATTCAAGCCAATGCAACAACAGCATTAATTGAAACAGTAAAAAATAATCATATTGATTTAACCTTTGTCGGCAATGAAGAACCCTTGACATTAGGGATTGTCGATTGTTTCCAAGAAGCCGGGTTAACAATTTTTGGTCCTAATGCGGTTGCAGCACAACTAGAGGGGTCTAAAGATTTTACAAAATCATTGCTGCATAAGTATCATATTCCAACTGCTAATTCCGCTACCGTAACATCTTTAACGGCCGCACAGTCGACTTTGTCCAAATTTGGATTACCAATTGTCTTTAAACTGGATGGTTTGGCATTGGGTAAAGGCGTTACAATTATTAACGATGTAGCACAGGCAGAGGACTATTTATCTGATGTATACACGCGTGATGCTGCAGCAAAATTAGTGATTGAAGAATATCTTGATGGTGTAGAATTTTCAATTTTCTCATTAGTTGGGGAAAATGGCGTTGTCACGCATGCCCCTATTGCGCAGGATCATAAACGTCGATTTGATGGCGATAAGGGACCTAATACTGGTGGTATGGGTGCTTACAGTCCAGTACGTTGGCTGAGTGACGCTGTGCGTGATCGCGCAATTTCAGAACTTGTGATGCCAACCATTGCAGCTATGGCTAACGAGGGTACCCCATTTATAGGGGTATTATATACCGGTGTTATGTTGACACAAGATGGGCCTAAAGTGATTGAGTTCAATGTCCGTTTTGGTGATCCAGAAGCACAAGTTGTGTTACCACAGTTGACATCTGATTTCTATCAATTAATTATGGACTTGCTCAATGGCAATCAACCTGTAGCCGAGTGGCAAGATAGTGATGTTTATGTTGGCGTGGTTTTGGCTGCTGCAGGATATCCCCAAGCACCAATTAAAGGCGCAAAAGTGCCAACAGCTGATGAGATTACGCCATTAATTATTAATTTTGCAGGTGTTAAAGCCGGTGTTGCTAGCGGTGGTCGTGTAGCGACTGTTGTGGCACATGACATGAATACGACATTGGCGCAACAAAAAGTTTATAATAAATTAGACCAATTGGGCACTGATTTACAGTATCGGCATGATATTGCTTATCAAGCCATACAACATGAAGTAAAATAATAGGTCAACAATCGTGACACATCATTATTGAGCGAGGAATTTAAAAGATGCAAACAGACATTGAAATTGCACAATCAGCAACAATTACCCCAATTATTGAAATAGCCAAGTCAGCCGGTTTAGCGACACATGAAATTGAACCTTATGGTTATGATAAGGCAAAAATAAAGCTTGATGACGATGTTGAACGTAAAACGCAACTTGGGAAATTGATTTTAGTAACATCAATTAATCCCACACCGGCTGGTGAAGGGAAATCAACGGTGACAGTTGGATTAGCTGATGCATTGCAATTAGCGCATAAAAAAACGATGATTGCCTTACGTGAACCATCATTAGGACCAGTGATGGGGATGAAAGGCGGTGCTACTGGTGGGGGCTATTCTCAAGTCATCCCCATGGCTGATATTAATTTACACTTTACTGGGGATTTTCATGCATTAACTGCTGCACATAATATGTTAGCAGCCACGCTAGATAACAGCATTTATCAAGGGAATCCTTTAAATATCGATCCAAGAAGAATCCTTTGGAAACGTGTTTTGGATATTAATGATCGTGCTTTGCGGCATGTGACCATTGGGTTAGGTGGCCCTACAAGCGGTGTACCACGTGAAGATGGCTTTGATATTACTGTAGCTTCCGAATTGATGGCTATTTTAACACTATCAACGAATTTGCAAGACTTAAAAAATAGAATTAAGCGTATTGTCGTCGGATATACTTATGATAAAGAACCAGTGATGGTTGAAGATCTGCACGTTGCAGGTGCTTTAACAACTTTACTTAAAGATGCAATTAAGCCTAACTTAGTACAAACATTAGCACATACGCCTACCATTATTCATGGTGGTCCTTTTGCCAATATTGCGCAAGGAACTAACTCGGTTCTGGCAACAAAAACGGCACTTAAATTAGCTGATTATGTAGTTACAGAAGGTGGTTTTGGCGCTGATTTAGGTGGCGAGAAGTTCTTAGATGTCAAAGTGCCTATTTTGGGTAAAACGCCTGATACAATTGTTATCGTAGCAACCATTCGTGCGCTAAAGCATCATGGGGGTGTTGCACTAGACGATTTGAATACTGAGAACCTTGAGGCTTTGCAAGTCGGTTTAGAAAATTTGGGTAGACATATACAATCAATGCAGCGCTATGGGGTACCTGTTGTTGTGGCGATTAATCGTTTTACAGCTGATACCGATGCAGAAATGCAAACTATAAAGGCCTATACACAACACTTTAACGTAGAAGCTTATACCAGTGATGTGTGGGCCAAAGGTGGTTTGGGTGCGACTGAACTTGCCCAAGCAGTAGTTGAAAAAGCAAATCAGGTATCTGATTTTAAACCTTTATATGCAACAGAAGATACAGCAGTCGAGAAGTTAAACAAAATCGTTCAAACCATTTATGGCGGACAAGGCGTTGAATTAAGTGCTAAAGCAGAAAAGCAGTTATTAGAATTTGCAAAGTATGGTTGGGATAAATTACCCATTATTATGGCTAAGACGCAATACTCACTATCTGATAATGCTAAAAAACTTGGGGCACCAAGAGATTTTGTTATTCATGTCCGTGAGTTTGTCCCTAAGTTGGGAGCAGGATTCTTAGTAGCGCTAACGGGGTCAATTTTAACCATGCCAGGGTTACCTAAACATCCTGCTGCATATGACATCGATATTGATGAATCTGGCACGATTACTGGATTGTTTTAATGGTAAAGAATACATATAAAAAACACGAATGTCAATATTCTAATATTCGTGTTTTTTATTTATTATAATGGTTTAATGTTAAAATTATACGTGTTTTGTTTACAATTTAAACTTATTATGATTAAATGATAAGATAAACAAGTGATGGGAGAAGGTTTAATGGAAAACAAATGGGTACGAGCGGCGCTACCAGCATTATTAATTCACGGGAGTATCGGCACCGTCTATGCCTGGAGTGTTTTTAAGCAAGCTGTTGCGGACTATATTGGCGCATCGGTACCTAATGTTGAATGGGCATTTTCAATTGCAATTCTATTCTTAGGCTTATCTGCCGCAGCATTAGGCCATTTTGTTGAGCAGGATATTAAAAAGTCGGCACTCTTGTCCACGTTATTTTTTGTGGTTGGGATGATTGGCACAGGTATAAGTATTCAGCAAAAGTCGCTCATTGGTATTTATATTTTTTATGGCGTCATTATGGGGATTGGTCTTGGTATTGGCTATTTAACGCCAGTAAAAAATTTAATGCTATGGTTTAAAGATAATAAGGGCCTTGGTACTGGACTAGCAGTTGCTGGCTTTGGTTTAGCAAAAATGATCTTTTCACCAATTATGATGCGGCTACAGACGAGTGTTGGCCTGTGGCAGATGTTTATTGTGTTAGCTATTGTATTTGCAGTGATGATGTTGATTGGTTCTGTGCTGATTAGAAAACCACTCGATTGGCATGAAAAGCCACTTAAAAACAAGTTTAATCCAGTACAATTAGTTAAAAATACTAATTTCATTGGTATATGGTTAATGTTTTATCTGAATATTACTGCTGGATTAGCGATTATTTCACAAGAAAAGGATATTTTAGCTGGCCTAACCAATACGAATAATGTAGCTGTTTTCTCAGTTGGCGCCATTGCAACAGTTGTTAGTATTGATGCATTCTTCAATGCAGCAGGTCGAATTGGTTTTGCAACACTATCTGATCGATTGCTAGACCGTAACACTGTTTATCGTGTTATCTTTGCAATATCATTAGTGATGTCATTATTGGCATATTTCCTACCAAATACCAGCGGATTGATGCCAATTGTACTTGTGGCAGCATTCTTCTTAATTAACGCTGGTTATGGTGGTGGTTTCTCAGCCTTACCACCATTATTAGCAGATCGATTTGGAATGCATGCCATTTCTAAAATTCATGGTATTGCCTTGACGGCATGGGCAGCGGCTGGTTTATCAGGTAATCAATTAGCAAGTTTTATTGTTCATGGTTTGAATATGGATTATCAAATTGTGTTTGTTGCTATTGCTGTTTTGTACGCTATTGCCTTTTTGGTTTCGATGGTGGTTGTTAAACCAACGCAAACATTAATCAATTAAACGGTTACAAACTTAACGTTCGTTTAAGATGAATAAAAAGCTTAAAAGGTTCGCTATTTACGAACCTTTTTTATTTTTGTGAGATAAAATTAATAAAATGTCGAACTCAAAAATGAAATTAACTGGTACAATGATAGATAAAGACAGAATATAAAGGATTGTAAACATGTTAGAACGATATTCACGACCGGAACTTCGCGATATTTGGTCTATGCAAAACCAATATCAAACGTGGCTTGATGTAGAAATTGCTGTTGATGCTGGCTGGGTAGCAGAAGGACACATTCCTGCTGTAGATCTAGAAAAAATTCGTGCCAATGCAACATTTGACCCAAAGCGTATTGCAGAAATTGAATTACAAACGCGTCATGATGTTGTAGCATTTACACGAAATGTGTCAGAATCATTAGGGGAAGAGCGTAAGTGGATTCATTACGGTCTAACTTCAACTGATGTTGTTGACACTGCCCAAGCATTACGCTTGAGACAGGCTAATGACATCATTAAAGAAGATTTGCGTTTATGGCAAGCTGCCATTAAAAAGTTGGCTTTGACATATAAAGATACAGTCATGATGGGACGGACACACGGTGTCCATGCTGAACCAACGACGTTTGGTTTGAAAATGGCACGTTTTTATGCCTCAGCAACACGTGCCATTGAACGTTTTGACCGTGTATCAAAAGCAGTTGAAACAGGTAAGTTAAGTGGAGCGGTTGGAACTTTTGCCAATGTACCACCGCGTGTTGAAGAAGTGGCAATGGATGAACTTGGATTAACACCACAACCTATTGGTTCACAAGTTTTACCGCGTGACTTACATGCTGATTATATTCAAACAATTGCGTTAATTGGTACGCAAATGGAAGAGTTGGCAACAGAAATTCGCTCATTACAACGCTCAGAAATTCATGAAGTGGAAGAGGGATTTGCTAAGGGTCAAAAGGGCTCTTCAGCAATGCCACATAAGCGTAATCCAATTGGTGACGAAAATATCACAGGATTAGCACGTGTTTTGCGAGGGTACGCTGTAACTGCATTAGAAGATGTTGCTTTATGGCATGAACGTGACATTAGTCATTCTTCTGCTGAACGGATCATTTTAGCTGATGCAACAGCTTTGATTGACTATATGTTACATCGGCATACAGGTATTTTGAATAATTTAGGTGTTTTCCCAGAGACAATGCGTCGTAATATGGATCGTACATACGGTTTGATTTATTCACAGCGTCTATTACTGAGCCTAATTGATGCTGGATTATCTCGTGAGCAAGCTTATGATACCGTACAACCTTTGACTGCGCGTTCGTGGGATGAGCAATTAATGTTTAGAGATTTAGTGGACGCCGATGCAACAATTACATCGCATTTGACAAAAGAACAAATTGATGATGCATTTGATTATCATTATCATTTGCGTCATGTGGATGAGATTTTTAAGAGAGTAGGATTAACTGAATGACTTCATTGATTAATCATCCAGCAATAAAGCGAGTTATTGCTACCGAAACAGATATCCAAGCACAAGTGCAACGTGTTGCCAATGCGTTAACAACAAGGTATGAGCATAAAGCTCAAAGGCCGATATTTGTCGCCGTATTGAAGGGTGGCGTCATATTTGCAACTGACTTGTTACGTCGCATGCCACTTGATGTTGATTTTGATTTTATTGATGTTAAAAGCTATAATGGCACATCGTCAACCGGTCAAGTGAAAGTTGTTCATGATGTGAGTATGGATGTGACGGATCGTGATGTTGTCATTGTAGATGAGATTATCGATTCTGGACGTACAATGAAGTGGCTCATTAATTATTTCGAATTAAAGGGTGCTGCCTCAGTGACCTCTGTAGCTCTTGCTGATAAAAAGGATGCGCGTGTTCTTGATATCGACGTCGATTTTGCGGGGATGCTTGTACCAGACGAATTCTTAGTCGGGTATGGTATGGACTATAATAATCGTTTTAGAAATCTACCAGTTATTGCAGTTGTAGATTTTGATAAATTATGATGAATAAAAAACATCAAATTATATTTGATGTTTTTTTGTGTCTATATTTAATTTTAGTCGATATACTTAACATCATCTTCAACACGCCAAGGTGCTGTTGTATTGATGTGGTCATAATAAAGATGACCGTGTAGATGATCAATCTCATGCTGGAAAATAATAGCAGGATAATCACGCAATTTGATGGTTTGTGTTTGACCTTGTTCATCTTGATAGCGAACTGTAATACGGTTGGCGCGTGTGACGAAACCGGGAACGTCTTCATCTACAGATAAACAGCCTTCTCCAACGTTAAGTGCACCGCGCTTCACTGATTCAGAAATAATGACCGGGTTAAAGATGGTACCTTGCCAATAAGGCTCATCACTATCTTCATCCAAAGGCGGAACAAGAATTGAAGCCATTTGGAGAGAGTAACCAACTTGTGGTGCAGCTAAACCGACACCCGGACGCAAGCCGTACTTTTCGTTTTGCTCATCATCTTGTGAAATAACAAGATAGTCCATCATATCCTGAGTTAATTGTTGGATTTCATCGCTAAGAGGGAATTCAACCTTTTTTGCTTGTGCACGTAAAACGGGATCACCATCACGTACAATTTTATCCATTGTAAAACGCATTTTTCATTTCTCCTATATGTCACATGACACATTTTTATACTATTTTAGTATAGCAAAATTTGATAGAATTGGTGTATGACAAATAATAATTATCAGCTGCCAATTGAACGACATTGGCATACACAGGATATCATTAAGGTTTCTAAGTTAGTAGATGATGTGCTCTCAGTTTATGAAACGAGTATGCGACGTTCCAATTTACTAACAGCATACCGTGATTTTTGTGATGTAATACCATCTAAGGGCGAACAGCGTAAATTTGATCGAGATTTTGAGCAACAAACGGGATATAGTATTTATAGAACGATACAAACAGCAAAAGCTTCGTCAAAAGATAGGATAAGATTAGGCTTATGAGTTTTCAACAATTTGAAATTCAAGAAATTGACCAAACAGTCATGTTATGGCTTGATGAGTTACGAACACAAACGATTACAGCAATGAATCAACAATTAGACGTTGATGTGAAATCAGACGCCAGCGATTTAGTAACGAATGTTGATCGAAACAATGAAAGAATTATTGTCGAAAAAATTCGGAGTTTTGATGCTGGCGCTGTTATTGTGAGTGAAGAAGGTTATGGCGATCGACCAACTAATATGGCAGGACACGTTTGGTTTGTGGATCCGATTGATGGGACGATGAACTTTGTTAAACAACGAGAAGATTTTGCTATCATGATTGCCTTATACGTTGATGGCGAACCAATTCTGGGTTGGATATTAGACGTAATGGGCAATGTAGTCTATCATGGTGGGCCACAAATTGGTGTTTATAGTAACCAATTACGGATGACTAATCCAGTAGATACACAACTCGAAAATGGTATCATTTTGTTGAGCGGTAAACGGCTACTATATAATATGTTCGGATATGACACAATTGCTAAGCATGCATTAGGATATCGTGTGATTGGTGCGGCGGGGCCATCGTTTATTCGAGTCATTCGTGGGCAATCAGTTGGCTATTCTTCCAAGATGATGCCCTGGGATTTTGCAGCAGGCAATGTCCTGGCAAGAACATTAGATCTTTTGGTAACAAACCTTGACGGTTCACCACTTGATATGTTAAAATCAAACGTAGTATTAGTTGCTACACATCAGACGCATCGTAAAATTATGACGTTGCGAAAGAGCTAGGGTAATAAGCTATCTTGTTTCCCTAGCTTTTACTATGAGTAGCAGTAAGTTAAAGGAGCACTGGAAAATTGGCAAATCGCGAAGACATCCGTAACATCGCTATTATTGCCCACGTCGATCATGGAAAGACAACGTTGGTCAATGAACTTTTGAAGCAATCAGATACAATAGACTCTCGTAAAGATATTGGTGACCGTGCCATGGATACCAACGATATCGAAAAAGAGCGTGGTATCACGATTTTGTCAAAAACAACAGCTGTTAAAGTTGGCGACAAACAAATTAATATTTTAGATACACCCGGACACGCGGACTTCGGTGGTGAAGTTGAGCGTATTATGGGAATGGTTGATGGTGTTTTATTGGTTGTTGATGCCTTTGAAGGTACAATGCCACAGACACGTTTTGTTCTTAAAAAGGCGTTCGAACAACATCTAACACCAATCGTTATTGTGAACAAGGTCGACCGTCCAGGTGCTCGTCCTGATGAAGTTGTCGATGAAGTTTTGGATTTGTTCATTGAATTGGGTGCAGACGATGAGGGCTTAGAATTCCCTGTTATCTTCGCATCAGCTATGAATGGTACAAGTTCAATGAGTTCAGACGTAGCAGATCAAGAGCATACAATGAAGCCAGTCTTTGATGCAGTATTTGATACAATTCCTGCACCAGTTGATAATTCAGACGAACCACTACAATTCCAACCTGCAATGTTAGATTATAGTGATTTCGTTGGTCGTATTGGAATTGGTCGTGTTAAGCGCGGTACAATCAAAGTTGGTGATAATGTTGATCTATTAAAGCTTGATGGCACAACAAAGAGCTTCCGTGTAACTAAGTTATTTGGTTATATCGGTTTGGATCGTGTTGAAATTGAAGAAGCAAAGTCTGGTGATTTGATTGCGATTTCAGGTATGGAAGACATCAACGTTGGTGAAACTGTTACTGATCCAGAACATCCAGAAGCATTGCCAATTTTGCGTATTGATGAACCAACATTGCAAATGACTTTCCGTCAAAATGATAGTCCGTTTGCTGGTCGTGAAGGTAAGTTCGTTACTGCACGTCAAATCGAGGATCGTTTGAAGCGCGAATTGCATACTGATGTTTCTCTACGTGTTGTTGATACAGATCAAGCTGGTGCTTGGTTAGTATCTGGTCGTGGTGAATTACACCTATCAATTTTGATCGAAACAATGCGTCGTGAAGGCTTTGAATTACAAGCTTCACGACCACAAGTTATTTACCGTGAAGTTGATGGTCAATTATCAGAACCTTTCGAATCTGTACAAATTGATACACCTGACGAATATTCATCAACAGTTATTGATTCATTGAACCAACGTAAGGGTGAGATGATTAATATGGAAGCAGTTGGTAACGGTCAGACAAGATTAACATATATGGCGCCTTCACGTGGCTTAATTGGTTATTCTACTGAATTTATGACTGCAACACGCGGATACGGTATTTATAACCATACGTATGCTGAATACCGTCCTGTTATCCGTAACTGGGAACCTGGTCGTCGTAATGGTGCTTTGGTTTCAATTAATCAAGGGACTACTTCAAACTATGCCATCATGGGTGTTGAAGATCGCGGACAAATGTTTGTTGGTGCCGGCGTTGAAGTTTATGAAGGAATGATTGTTGGTATGAATTCTCGTGACAACGATATTTCTGTTAACGTAACAAAGTTAAAGCCACAATCTAACGTTCGTTCTTCTAACAAGGATCAAACAGCATCAATTAAGACACCACGTATCATGGGTCTTGAAGCTAGCTTGGAATTCTTGAATGATGATGAATATGTTGAAGTAACACCAGAAAACGTTCGTATTCGAAAGGAAATTTTGAATACTTCAGAACGTGAAAAATCAGCAAAGCGCCGTAAGGCAGCCACAAATTAATTAATAAAAAAGTAAGACCAATAAATTATTGGTCTTACTTTTTTTGTCGTTGCTGTATAAAATTATCGATAGTAGTACTTGTTATAAATTCTCGACTTTGTAACTCAGAAGTATTTTTGGCGCCTAATAATGCATATATTAGCGGCAAATTCTGTTGCCATTCGTTTATTGTATGAACGAGGGCATCTTGCCCTTTAGAAACAAGCGTATGTAAAAAGTATCCTGCACTACTTGTAAGCGTAGCACCCAGCATCAGACTGGTAATCACATCTTGAATTTTTTGAATACCACCAGTTGCGATAAGCGGTAGCGTATTTTGGGACATTTTAGCATCTAATAAGCTTTCAACCGTTGAGAAACCATAGTTGTCTAAATTTAATTTCAGTTTATCTTGATTACGCCGATTTTCGATTTTTGCAAAATTAGTACCATTAGCACCACCTACATTTATAGCTGCAACTCCAGTATCTTGTAATAAATTAAAAGTAGCTTGACTCATGCCAAAACCAACCTCTTTAACAATTACTGGGACAGGGGATTTAGCTGCGATAGTTGCGATGTTATCTAACCAATAAAAACTACGATCACCTTCGTGTTCGCTCATGGTTAGCTCTTGCGCAACGTTAAGATGAAGCTCTATTGCATTGGCGTCAATCATATCTATTGCGTTACGTACATTGATAATGTTGTGATTAGCACCTAAATTAGCAATTAAGAAACCATCTTGATGCGTCTTACGCACTATTTTAAAGCTTTCTCTTTTGTCTGGCTCTTTGATTGCAATACTTTGTGAACCCACGGCCATTGCCAAATCTGTCTCTAGTGCTACTTCGGCAAGTTGTTGATTGATTTGGGTGGTCTTTTGTGAACCACCGGTCATTGCCTCAATATAAAATGGCCATGAGAAACGATGATTAAGCATAACGGTACTTGTATTAACATCTTGGACAGTTAATTCGGGTAATGCATTCGGAACCCAGCGGACATCATCGAAGGTAGCGCCGATAATTTGAGGTTGCTGTCGCCAAGAATGAACACCAAGTGATAAATGTTCATCTTTTCGATGTGATTGTTGAGATTCAGTCATAGTTACCTCCTATTTTTAGATCCTCATAAATGGTAACAGGTAGTACATCGAAATTTGTAGCGGGTAATGGCTCTTGAGTTAATGCAATGATATAAGCATTATCACCAAAACCTGCGCCACTTATTTTACCAGCTAATTGATGTTGTTGAATATATGATAGCACGGTAGCTAATTTTGATGTACTATACGTTGCAGGTAAATATTCTGTTAAGAGTGCTTGATTGTAAGCGATATACTGTTTGAGCTGTTGATAATTTTGACTTTTGATAGCGATTATAATTTTGTCAACAATGGTAATATTTTGCTTATAAAAGACGGCAGGTATCTGCACAGATTTTAAAGCTTTTTTAGTACTAGCGGCTTGATAAGTTGGTGCCAGATACAGTTGCCAATTCATAGGCCAAGTTAGAGGCTCAATATGGAGCCCAGACCAAGGAGAATCTACTATTTTGGCTGTATATGGTTGTTCGAATTTTGATAGATCAGGACTACTATAAGCAATGATGCCGTGATAAACGCCAACTGCAATATCGCCTAAGGAACCAGATTGTTGCACATTTAAATGTGCTAAAGCTGCTAATTTAAATAACTGAATACGTGATAAATGTAACTTAAAATAGCGATCTAATCCTTCAACAACGGCAACGACGACGGCTGCAGATGAGCCGAGACCAAGTTTTCCGGTTGAATGATCCAAATCACTATTAATATTGATATTAAATTCTTTTAATAGAGGCTTTTGATGATGATACATATAATCCTGTACGATATGCACAGCAGACAGGGCATAACACCATTTTGTGTCAGCTACTGTATTGGGTAAATGATCAATGTTAAAGGTTAAAGGGCTTTCAATTAAGTTGGATGTCATTGTTGATACATTGTTATGTGTTTCACTAATCGTTAACGTTAGACCTAAATTGATAGCCGCAACAATGGCTAGATTACCAGGCTGTGTAATGGCATATTCACCGGCTAAAAATAGTTTACCAGGCGTTGTGATTTTGATTTTATTCATAGGATATATCGGGACCACTTTGTGCGATTTCAAGTTTTAAGTTGGGTAGGGCATTGTTGAGCGTTTGAATAATCAATTGTGCGTGTTCAACATGTGTAATAATTTTGACGTTAGGGCCGGCATCCATTGTGGCAAAAGCAAGAAGACCTTGATGTTTTAAATCATCAACAATTTGTAAGATACGTTGTGTTTCTGCTGTGAAATATGTAAATGGATGCTGTGTGGCAGTTAGATTCAAATCATGCATGCTCATAGCATTGGCTTCTGCAATAGTCCCAATTTTTTCAATATCTGCGGCCATCACTGCTGACTGCATATCAATGAATTGCTGCTGACTATTGTTAACCCAATTGCCATAATCAGGTGAAGTGAGCGCACGCTGCATACCTTCAGTAGAACCCACTTTCTTTTGCTGACTAGAGACTTCTGCAACAACTAACGCAATCGGCATGGCTGGGGCATGTAAACTTTCAGCAAAAGAGGAATCGTTATCAATGCCAGCATGCCATACTGCAAAATGGCCGAAAAATGAACGACTAGCGGAGCCTGATCCACGGCGTGCTAATCGAGATAGCGTACAAGTATCCAAATGCAATCCCAATTCTTGAACGACTGCGCCAGTTAAGGCAGCAAAAGCAGAAGCTGAAGAGGCTAGACCAGCACTAGTTGGTACGTGATTATAGCTATTAATTTTTAATGTGGGGAAATAACCTAATTCGTCTCGTAAAACATCTAAAAACTGATGAACACGCGTCGCATCAACCTTTTGATTATTGAGATATAATACGTCGGTAGATAACGTATCATCAATGGTAACGGTTGTTTTGGTATAGAATTTATCTAGTGTTAAAGATAATGAACTTGTAGTGGGTAAATTGAGTTGTTGATTTTTTTTACCCCAATATTTAATGAACGCAATGTTGGTGTGCGCTTTAGCTGTACTTGTCATGATAGTGGTTGTATCCATGTATTTTGTGCGCCCGCAGCATTGAGGGCGTTAGCAATTGTAATCGCATCGTTATTATTTTTGGCAAGTGCAAACATTGCACCCCCAACACCAGCACCAGTTAGCTTGGCACCAAGAGCGCCGGCATTTATAGCCGCTGTGACTAATTTGTCGAGGCGTGGATGTGAAACACCAAGTGATCGTAAGGTACGGTGTGCTTCGCTAAATAATTCACCTAAGTAAGCAGGTTGATTGTTGACTAATGCTAATCGAACCTCATCGCTTAATGAACCAAGATGTTCAATTTGCGCATAAGTTTCATCAAAATTAATTTTGAGTTGTTCTTTAATTACACTGATGGCTCGAATAGTTTGACCATGAATGCCAGTGTCAGCAATCACTAGTGTGCCACTCAGATGCATATCAAAAGACTGCATGATTTTGTTCTTAACGAACCAAACAGGGTTGGTTGCATGAACTGTGGCAGCATCTAAACCGCTTGGTGAACCGTGGGTAATAGTTTCTTCAATATCTGTAAAATAAGTACGCTCAGTTTCACTTAAACCAGTATTGAAATAATTAAAAAAGGCCTTAGTAACTGCTGTAGCTAAGGCAGCTGAAGCGCCCAAACCTCGTTCTTGTGGGATGTTAGTTTCGATGGATAATGTAAACGTCATATCCGGCACGCCGAATTTATCTAATAAACGTAAGATTAATTGGCGAAGGCCCTCAATATTTGCACCAATTTCATTTAATTCACCGTGAAAATGATTACCATCGAGGACTTGACCGCGGAATGCTGGTCGTAATGTAGCAGTCACTGTGAGATTTGGGAGTGGCATGGCAATAGCTGGTTGACCATAGACTACTGCATGCTCACCAATCAATATTACTTTAGCGTGTGAAGTACCAACGCCAATCATTTGACTAATCATAAATTTCTCCAAATAATACCTTACTATTGTAACGCAGACAGACTTTTTAGGCCAAATAAGTGTAAAATATAATAGAATTGCGTTGTTAAAAATAAGTCAGATTAATAATCGTAATGCTAAGATTTTGTAGCATACTGTGTAAATTATATACGTTCTTCTTAAAAAATAACAATAAAAATTAGCGATATCGTTAATTTTGGCTGATTTTTAACAGCGTGATTCAACTCTAAAATAGAAAGGTATCATGAACCTAATGATGAACGCCAATGACTCCTTTGTGGTAGTTGATTTGGAGACGACTGGTCAAAGTGTTGATCGTGGTGGCAGAATTATTCAAATTGGTATGACGTTTATTAAAAAGCGTAAGATTGTGGACCACTTTGAAACTTTTGTTAATCCTGGCCAATTAATTGATCGTCAAATCCAACAATTGACGCATATTTCGCAAAACGAGGTCCAGCATGCACCATATTTTGAAGAGATAGCACCTGTTATACACACGCTGTTAAAAGATAGTGTTATCATTGCACACAACGTTAATTTTGATTATCCTTACCTGAATGAAGAGTTTGAACGAGCGGGATTATCACCATTAGATATTCCTGCCATTGATACAGTGATGTTATCACAAATTTTGCTGCCTACAGCACCAGGGTATCGACTTGTTGATTTAACACAATATCTGGATATTAAGCTTTCCAATGCGCATCGTGCAAATGAAGATGCACACGCAACGGCAGAATTATTCTTATCTTTATGGCGTTTAGCAGAACAGTTACCTGCACAAACATTACAACAACTGCAGCAAGGACAGTGGCAATTATTACGCCAAACACAAGCTTTCTTGCAATTGGTTCGGCCAAAGAGAACCCATCATCAATTTACAATTTTTAATGAAAAAATTGCTTTACGTCAAACGTTCTTATCGAATCAAAAATCACCAAATAATGCATCACTCACTTTGCCACAAGTGAAGCAGCATATGAGCTTTAAACCCGCACAAGATAAATTAGTACGTCATGTGTCTGAATTTATCGATAAAAAGCATCATGGTGTATTGACGATTAATACACCACCTAAAAGTGGTAAAACAGTTGGTTACTTAATCCCGGTGTTGCTTAATGCGTTAAAAAAGCAGACTGTATTGTTGACTGATGATGTCAGCTTACAGCAGCAACAAATGCAACTAATTCATCAATATTGTCGCTTTTTCAAGTTGCCAATTAGGGCATCTATTTTATATGAACCCAATTGTTATATTGATTTAGAGAAATATAGTCAACTTTTGACGGATGATCAATATCCAGCTCAGGTACAGTTACTCAAGGCGCGGATTCTAGTTTGGCTAACGCAAACTAAAACTGGCCTGTTACAAGAAATAAAAATTGGTGCGAGTAATGTATCCTGGTTATCTGAACTAAAAGGTCATGAACAAACTTACTTTTTCAAACGTGCACAACAAAATGCACAGGTAAGCCAGATTGTCATTATGAATTTCGAAGCATACTTCGCCTTATCGCAACAATTATTGGTTGCTAAGCAACACGAAATATGGCCGATTGTTGTAATGGAAACGCCTAGTCGTTTTCGTAAAGATTTGAATTACTATTTCCATGTTGCCATTCCTTTAACCCAATTGAAACATCAATTAAGAGCGTTGGTTCTTGAGGAAATGAAAGGTATGACACATCGGCAACGTTTGTTAATGAAACAAATCATAAGCGAGACGTTGCACATTATTAAACAGATTAAACAAAATGGTACGGCTAACAGCAACTTAAAACGCGCACATAAGTTATTTGGCATCCTCATTAAATTACGAGATTTATTGGTTTATAGTCATAACGATGTGCCGCAATTTTTACTATTAGTTGACCACCAATTATTACGGAGCGAAAGATTACTTGCACAGCGTTATTTAGTCAGCCAAGACACGCATCAGTTGGATAATGGCGATCGTCAAGTGACATTGAATTTTGATATAGATGATGTGGCATTTTATCAGAGTCAGTTCTTAACGGCGATTGATAAGTTACTGATTGTGAGCGAATTTTTACCGGTAGATGTGAGTGAATTACTGATGGCTGTGCCAAAAACGCACACTTTCAAGCGTGAATTTATTCGAGATAATACGACCAAGGTTAATCTCGTGGCGCTAGGTGATTTTTCATTTTTGCAACATTTAGAAGCTTTGGTGCAAACTAAAGTAGGTCCCATTCTAGTCATTCTGCCGGATAAGGTTAGAGTGAATCATTGGTATCAAAAGATACGCTACGGATTAGAAACAGATTATGGCATTGTGGCCGAAGGCGTGACAGGATCATTTAATAAAATACATCGTCAGACACAACCTAATCAATTAGAGATAATCCTTGTGACTGATCAGATATTTGATCACTTATGGCAAAGAGAACAGTCTGTTCCAAAAATTGTTGTTGTACCTGAGAAAACAGTCTGGCAACCGGCGTCACGACTGGAATTATTATTGGGTAAAATGCAACGTAATAATACTAATGTGCTTGTGACACAACTTAATGCAATGCAACGCCATCGTTTTAAAAAGAAAATCGATATTAAAAAATTTGATCAAAAACCCGAAATATTAACTCAAAAATATTTGGAAATGATGAAAGAATATTAAATTTGTGATGCATTTCTTGATATAATATTTGAGTAAAGCAGTGGTATGTAGGAGATATTTTATGATGCAATTTAGAGAAGATATTAGGATCCGGCAAAACCAAAGGAAACCTAAGATTCATTGGGCACGTGTATGGTTTTGGTTAATAGGGGTAATGATTATTCTCTTAGCCGTTGTTTTGACTGTTTTTTATATCTCACTATCACCAGTACGACAAGCTGAACAGAAGGTCAATGCATTTGTTTTGCATAAAACTAAAATTACGAAGATTTCGTCAACGAGTATTGATAATCGTAAACATATAACTTATGCAGTGATTGGTGAAGACGCATCAAAACAAAAGCAAGTTGCTATTGTTAATGGCAGTATAAATCATGTGCGGGTTTACCGTCGTGATAGCGGTCTTTCAGATGATGCTTTACGGCAGTTAATCATTAAGAAGTATCAGCCCAAGAAAATTTATAGTGCTAATATTAGTCGTTATCAAAATGCTTTGGTATGGGAAGTGAGTTATTTAAACCAACGCCGGCAGTTGAATTATGTGACATTGGATTTTAAGACGGGCAAGCCGTATCGCACAATTGAAGGGATTTAAACAGATGACACTATCAAAAAGAATTTCTGAATTAACACCATCGCCGACTTTGGCTATGAATAAAAAAGCAAAAGAAATGCAAGCTGAAGGCATTGATATTATTAATCTTGGTGTTGGAGAGCCTGATTTTCAAACGCCAGACGAAATTGCCGAAGGCGCTATTCAAGCGATTCAAGCACAAAAAACAAGTTTCTATACAGCCACAAGCGGTATAACAGAGCTAAAATCTGCCATCGTATCAACTGTTAAAACCAGATATAATGCAACGATTTCACCACGGAATGTGACGGTTACTACAGGTGGTAAGTTATCATTATATGCGTTAATGCAGACATTACTAGATCCAGGAGATAGTGTTGTAACGGCTGCACCTTATTGGGTAAGTTATCAAGAACAAGTGAAATTAGCAGGGGGGCTTTTAGAAGCAATCCAACCCGCTAACCCTGCCTTGAAATTAACAGTAGCAGATTTAGATGCATTAACACATCCTGTAAAAGTGATTATCATTAATACGCCGACTAATCCAACCGGGCAAGTCTATACACGCAATGAAATCATTGCCTTATTAGATTGGGCTAATCAACATGACACTTACATTATTTTAGATGAAATTTATGGTCAGTTAGTATACAATGATACAGTATTTGTTTCAGGACTACAGATTCAACCAGTCGATGATAGTCGCATGATTATTGTGGATGGGGTGTCTAAAGCCTATGCAATGACAGGCTGGCGTATTGGGTGGACGATTGCTGATGCTAAAATTATTACAGCTATGAACAAGTTGCTCGATCATTTAACATCGAATCCAACGGCAGTAGCACAGTATGCAGCATTGGCAGCCCTTCGTTCTAATCCAGATAATATCGAAAAAATGCGTTTGGCTTTTGAACAGCGCTTAAACAAAACTTACACTGCACTCAACGCGGTTAAAGGATTGTCTGTTGCATTAAAACCACAAGGTGCTTTTTATTTATTCCCTAAAGTAGACAAAAATGTTATGGTTAATGTTGGTGTTAACAGCACTGAAGAGCTATCTTTGAAGCTACTTAATGAAGCACATGTTGCTTTGCCTGCTGGTGAAGGTTTTGGCATGCCAGGATACTTAAGAATCAGTTATGCTAAGAGTCAGGATACTTTAGATCAAGCGATTTCACGTTTGGCAACGTTCTTTAACCAATATTAAAATATTAATGATAGAAAGTTCAAATAATTCAATGTTACAAGAAATTCCTACGATTCAGATTACAGATGTTAAACATTACGTTAACCAAACTGTCCGCATTGGCGTATGGTTACGTCAAAAGCGTGGTAGCGGTAAAATTGCCTTTTTGCAACTACGCGATGGTACAGCCTTTTTCCAAGGTGTTGTGGTTAAAAGTGATGTCTCAGAAGAAACTTTTGAGATAGCCAAGAGTCTTAAGCAAGAAACCAGCATGTATGTTACTGGCGAAATTCATGAAGATACACGGTCTGATTTTGGTTACGAAATGGCAATTTCTGGTATTGAGATTGTTGGTGAAAGCCATGATTATCCGATAACACCTAAGGAGCATGGTGTTGATTTTTTGATGGATCATCGACATTTGTACTTACGTCATTTAAAGCCTTTCGCAACTTTGAAAATTCGTAACGAATTAATTCGTGCAACATATGAATTTTTCAATAAAGAGGGATTTACAAAATTAGATTCACCCATTTTAACAGGTTCTGCACCTGAAGGTACAACAGAACTATTCGAGACAGATTATTTCGGTGAATCTGCTTATCTTTCTCAAACGGGACAGTTATATGCCGAAGCAGGGGCAATGGCTTTTGGTAAGGTGTTTACATTTGGGCCGACATTCCGTGCTGAAAAATCTAAGACACGTCGTCATTTGACGGAATTTTGGATGATTGAGCCTGAGATGGCTTTTACAACCCAAGAGGAAAGTCTGGAAGTTCAGGAACGTTATATTTCATATTTAATTGAATCTGTTTTGAAAAATAATGAGCAAGAACTTGATATTTTAGGGCGTGATAAGGAGGTTCTGCGTTCATACACACAATTACCATATCCACGTTTGAGTTATGATGATGCGATTCAGTTATTGCAAGATAATGGCTTTGATGTAGAATGGGGTGTTGATTTTGGTTCGCCAGAAGAAACATTCTTGGCAGAACACTTCTCAAAGCCAGTGTTTATCGTTAATTTCCCTAAAGAGATCAAAGCATTTTATATGAAGCGCCACCCAACGCGTGACGATGTTGTGATTAGTGCTGATTTGCTTGCCCCTGAAGGGTATGGTGAAATTATCGGCGGATCAGAACGTGATACTGATTATGAGTATCTTAAGACACGTATTGAAGAGCAGGGTCTGGATTTAGCAGAATATCAATGGTATTTAGACTTACGTCAATATGGTACGGTACCACATTCAGGATTTGGCTTAGGGCTAGAGAGAATGATTACTTTTGTAACTGGTGAAGAACATATTCGTGAGGCCATTCCATTTCCACGTATGATTTCACGTATTCGACCTTAATTAGTGCATAAAATTTAAAATACGTCTGGGCACTGAGGTAGCGCTCGGACGTATTTTTTGAAAGGATGCGACGAATATGGAACAGCGTTTTGAACAATATATTAATGCTGGACATACCAGTATCAGTAATGATTTATTACTGCACTATCATGATATTGGCCTAGATAATGATGATTTTGCGTTATACTTACAAATACAACGCATCCAAATACAAGGCAACTTGGCTAATCCTAATGTTTTAGCGCAAGTACTACATACTACTGAAAATGTAGTGTTATCAAGGCTTAAGAGTTTAGTGAAACGCGGGTTTGTTAAGATTAAAGGGACATCACGACAAACCGAAACATATGATTTTTCACCGCTATACGATAAGCTGATTAACGGCGAAAGTCATCATGCTGCTACACCTTTATCTGATGGTAAACAAACACGTCGTGAAATATTACAAGTACTAGAGGTTGAATTTGGGCGACCACTATCACCAATGGAAATGGAAACGGTGGGCCATTGGTTTAGTTTAGATAAATTCAATCCAGAAATGGTAAAGTTAGCAATACAAGAAGCGATTGCCAATAATGTTAGGAATCTGCGCTATATCGAAACAATTCTAGTTAATTGGCAGAAAAAGAATATTAATACGCCACAAGCGGCCCAGGCGACTAAGGAAAAAAGACGAGGGATTGCTTATACTGATGGTATGCACGAATCTATTTCGTATGATGTGCAAATTCCATTGACAAAATTGGATGAAGAGCTCTAATGTAATATAATTTGAATGGGCTGTGTTGTAATATCGAGCTGAAATCCAAAAATACTGTCTTCGTTTGGGTATAATAAACGTGCATGACCTGATATTTGACGACTTCGTGTGGTCAATTGGGATAGGGTTATTGGTCTGTTGCCCGTGATTAAAATAATATCTAATTTATTAGGTGCAAATGCCAGTTGACTGATTGGCTTAATTTGATTATCATGACTGCGTAAATATAATTGTGCAGTTGGTGTCACATATTGTACTAAACTTTCAAAATCAATCATCTTCATAGTAACGTTCATTTTAACATGATTAAAGAGGAAATAATGACAAAAACTTATCAAATAATGGCCACAGCAGCTGCTGGTATTGAATCACTTGTTGGCAAAGAACTTGATCAATTGGGTTACAATCATCAGGTTGAGAATTATCGTGTTCGATTCCAAGGGACGCAGCGTGATATTTTAAATACCAATGTCTGGTTACGGACTGCAGATAGAATTAAAATTATTGTCGGTGAATTTGAGGCAACAACGTTCGATAGTTTATTTGAACAAGTTAAAGCACTGCCTTGGGAAGAGTATTTGAATTACGATTCGCAATTTCCAGTAGCTGGTCGTTCTAGAAAATCAACATTATTTAGTGTGCCAGATGTTCAAGCTATCACTAAAAAGGCCATTGTTGAGCGCCTAAAGCAAGCCTATCATGTCCGAACACGTCTACCAGAAACAGGATTTTTTGCACAACTTGAAGTTCAAATTGAAAAGGATCATGTTTTATTAACTTTGGATACAACCGGCGAAAGTCTATTCAAACGTGGTTATCGTGTCAATAAAGGGGGTGCGCCTCTGAAAGAAAACTTTGCTGCAGCACTTGTAATGTTAACGAATTGGCATCCAGATCGGCCATTTGTTGATCCCACGACTGGATCAGGAACGATACCGATTGAAGCGGCCTTAATCGGTCGAAATCTGGCACCAGGATTAACACGTCGTTTTGCAATTGAGGATATGGATTGGTTTGATGAAAAGTTATCCGACGAAGTGCGTGATGAGGCTGAAAGTAAAGCTGATTACGATAGAACATTGGATATTACAGGCTATGATATTGACGAAAATATGATTGCCATTGCCAATGAAAACGCAAAACATGCTGGGTTATCACAAGATATTACGTTTAAGCAATTAGCTGCCAAAGATTGGCAAACGGACCAATTAAATGGCGTACTTGTATCTAATCCACCGTACGGTGAACGTTTGGGTGAATTAGAAGCTGCCAGAGAGCTTTATGCGCAGATGGGCAAAGTCTATAAGCAGATGCCCAGTTGGAGTAAATATATTTTGACGAGTGATTTAGATTTTGAAAAATCATTTGGTCAAAAGGCAACGAAGAAAAGAAAGCTATACAACGGTGCTTTACGTGTTGACTATTTCCAATTTTGGGGTAAACGTGAAAGATAAATACGCAATGAAAAACAAGTCATATTTATGACTTGTTTTTTTGATGGAGCATTTGCAATGCTAAATGATGGGCACCGAGATTTTCCTTTTCACTTATCCATTCAATAGATACAAATTTAACTTGATTTAATATCAACCAAATATCATCAACATATGCTTGGTAATGTTTAGCATATTGTTTGTTAAGCGAATCAGCGACAATTTTTGAGTCAACGTATATCGTTAACATGGCGTCTTGCAATGATAATTGTTGTAAGATCCATAACAATGCAGTAAATTCGGCTGCATGGTTATCTGGTAACGGGCCCAAGGTAGTTTTGAATTGTTGCTGTTGTTTGTTGACGATGACAATGGCACCAGCGGTGCTGACACCAGAATGTTGCTGACGCGCAGCATCACAATATAAACGAATCATATTCACTATTTCCTTTAGGTTAAGTTTAACGTATATGTTAAATAATTACTGAATCAGTTTAGGTCATTCAGTAAATTCAGCACTAAACATGATAAAATAAGTTGGAGAGGTTTTAAAATGATTCCAAAACGTGGTTATTTCCAACCAATTGATGTGGTTGGACAAATTGGCTGGCTTTGGTGGGGCATTCTCATTGCCTTATCTGGTGCAATGTGGATTGAAGTCAACTTTAAGTTTAATTTATTATTGATTATTTTTACTATTGTTTCTATAGCAGTTGGTTTATTATTGATACTTCGTCGTCGGATATACATTGCTGGCGGAGAGGTCTTTTTGGGTCGCATATTTTTGACAGAATATGAACAATTCTCTTTAACAACTTTAAAAAATGTTCAATTGAAAGGACAAAAGCTGTCTTTTGAACGAGCAGGTCGGCAACGTAAGTATTGGGTGAGCCGTAATATTGCGGATTCAATTAGACAGTCTTTACCAAAATAGGGCAAAATAAATGCATGATATCATAATAGAACAGCAACAAGGGCGTATAGACGCGGTACTCGCAAAAGAAAATTTAGGATATTCTCGGTCTAAAATAACGGATTGGCTCAATAATGGACAAATTTTGGTCAATCAAAAAAAAGTGAAGCAATCTTACAAAGTTAATAAAGGTGACATTATTGTCATTACACCACCAAAGGTCCAAGCGACAACAATTGAACCTGAAGCAATACCTTTGAACATTGTCTACGAAGATGACGATCTTTTAGTGGTTAATAAGCCGCAAGGAATGGTCGTACACCCATCAGCAGGTCATAGTTCGGGCACATTGGTGAACGCGTTACTTCATCATGCACCGCTTTCGACTATCAATGGGGAATTTAGACCAGGCATTGTACATCGTATTGATCGCGATACAAGTGGTCTGTTAATGGTTGCAAAAAATGATACAGCGCATCAAGCGCTGTCAGCCCAACTGAAAGCACATAAAAACCAACGAATTTATTACGCATTAGTTCGCGGTGAATTTAAGGAAAATAGTGGTACAGTAAACGCACCGATAGCACGGCATAAAATTGACCGTAAAAAGCAGGCGATTGTGTCAGACGGCAAGCCAGCTGTTACACATTTTGAAGTGGTACAGCGCTATGTCGGTTATACATTGCTGAAAGTACGTCTTGAAACGGGGCGTACACATCAAATTCGTGTTCATATGACATATATTGGGCATCCTATTGTTGGTGATCCAGTGTATGGTAATGCGCCGAAAATGCCTAATGTTACGTTGCATGGACAGTTATTACATGCCAAAACATTATCTTTGATGCAACCAACAACACAAGCAGAATTGACATTTGACAGCCCATTGCCAGTATATTTTCAGCAGGCTTTAGATACATTAACACCATTGTATGAGTAATTGAGAGTTAAGGAGAAGAAATGAGTAAAAAAGAAGTTCTAGATAATGCTTCACTCCAACGTGCACTAACACGTATTACATATGAAATTATTGAAAGAAACAAAGGCGGCCAGGATTTAGTATTAGTCGGTATTAAAACACGTGGCGAATATCTAGCACATCGCATTGGTAATCGCTTGGCACAATTGGAAGATATTTCTATTCCAATTATGGCGATTGATGTAACCAATTTCCGTGATGATGTAACGAATCATGATAGCGATAATTTAGGTTTGAATTCAGAAGATAAAATGAACATTACTGATAAAAATATTGTACTGATTGATGATGTTTTGTTTACTGGACGGACAATTCGTGCGGCTTTGGATGCGTTAATTCATGTAGGACGTCCTAAAAGTATTTCGTTAGCTGTATTAGTTGATCGTGGCCATCGTGAATTACCAATTCGCGCTGATTTTGTCGGTAAAAACATTCCAACAGCACAGGCAGAACATATTAAAGTCTTTGTCAAAGAAATTGATGGTAAAGACGCAGTTGAAATCATCAATTAATATGATGATTTGATGTAGAGGAGTTACCAATGCAACGGCATCTTATTTTAGAGGATGGAACGGTTTTTGCGGGTGAAAGTTTTGGTGCACCTGCAACGACATTTGGCGAAATTGTGTTTCATACAGCTATGACTGGGTATCAAGAAATCATCACAGATCCCGTTTATGATAATCAAATTATTGTATTTGCAACACCGATAGTTGGTGCGGCCGGTATTCATGCTGGTGCTTACGAATCTATGAAACCGACTATTCGGGGGATGATTGTCCACGATTTAGCTGAAGTTTCTGTTAATCGACAACGACGTATGAATTTGGACCGATTTTTAAAGCAACATAATATTCCTGGACTATATCATGTTGATACACGTAAATTAATTCGTCATTTACGTGAAACGGGTTCACAAAAGGCTTCAATTGTTGATTTTGCTGATGATCATGCTAAAGATCAATTAGTTGCCACGGTTTTGACCAATAAGCAAGTTGCTAATACTGCAACAGTTAAACCATATGCTAATCCAGGTAGAGGTCGACATATTGTTGTGATTGACTTCGGGTTAAAGCATGGCATACTACGCATGTTGGATGATTATGATGCAAATGTATCGGTTATGCCATATACAACAACAGTTGAAGAAGTATTAACCTTGGACCCTGATGGTATTGTATTATCCACTGGACCTGGTGATCCACGAGTGTTACCGGATAGTGTATTAACCTTGATTCGTGTTTTACAAACAAAAGCACCCATGCTTGGTATTGGTCTTGGACATGAGCTTTTTGCGTTGGCTAATGATGCAGAACTATTACCATTATCATCTGAACATCATGGTATGAATCATCCCATAGAAGAAATCGTTTCCAGACAGATGATGTATGCAATGCAAGGACAAGGTTATGCAGTTGATCCTGAGTCTATTGATCGCAACAAATTATTTGTAACACACCGTGATTTAGTTGATGGTGCCATTCAAGGATTACGTCATCGTGATTATCCTGCCTTTAGTGTTCAGTTTTTCCCAGATGGTGCGCCAGGACCGTTGGATGCGACAACAATATTTGCAGACTTTTTTGATACAGTAGAGGATTATGTCGAACACGTTCAGTCATAAAAAAATAAAAAAAGTGTTGTTTATTGGTTCTGGGCCTAATGATTTTGGCCGTGAATCAGAACATGATGCTGCTATTTTTCAAGTGATGCCAGAGTTGAATCAGTTTGGGTTAGAAGCCTATTTAATTGATGAAAATCCGTATTCACTTTCTTTGGAGAGCTTAGCAGCACAAGTTTTTTGGCAACCATTAACGACCAAAAATATAAAAAATATTATTCATCAAGAAGATATTGACACTGTTATTCCACTTTTTGGTGGCGATCGAGCCTTGCGTATTTGGACTCAGGTCGTGCAAGATTGGCAAAAGGGCGATGGTCCTTTGCCACAAACTTTGGGATTGAGCATTGAAATGATGCTAAAGACTGTCAACGTTGCGGCAATGACCGATTATTTAGCAGAAGCTGGCTTACCAGTTATTACGAATCACGTTGTTCATGCTCGAGATGAAGCTAATGACTTATTGCGTCAAGTGCGATTACCATTAATGATTCGCGCCTTGCATCCTATTGTTCAAAATACGAGACGTATTGTTGAACGAGTTGATGATTTTGATGAAATTTTTAACCAAGTTAAAACACAGTCGTTAACACAGGAAGTAGTCTTTTCTCGTGCTATTAATGGCTTAAAAGAAGTAAGCTTACAAGTTATGCGGGATAGACGTGGCAATAAGTTACGTGTTGGCGCAAGTGAAGATATGGATCCCATTGGTATTCATACAATTGACTCACTCAGCATTTCACCCGTATTAACATTGCAAGATCAAGTACTCCAAAAATTGAGAAAATATGCTTTTGACATCGCTGATTTGTTACAACTTGAGGGCACAATGCATGTGCAGTTTGCTGTTGATGACGATTCTGGCGAGATATTCATTATCAAGGTATCGCCTTATATCGATCAAATGGCGATGCGTACAACTTTGGCGACTGGCTATCCGACTATATTAGTTGCGATTAATCTTGCGATTGGTGTGCCATTGGATGAAATTAGGTTGCCCCATTATTTTCATACTAAAACTGCCATCATGGAACCGATGATGGATCATGTTGTGGTTAAATTACCAGTTTTTCCTTTTGGTGAACTGGCAGAATCAGGTGTTCAGGTTAACCGTCAGTTAAGTAGTATTCAAAAATCTGTTGGTACAGTATTAGGTTTTGGTCGTACCTTTATTGAAGCGTTAGAAAAAGCAATCCGTTCAGCACATTTCAATAACGCGAGTTTCTCACCCACTTTTATGCAGGGGATTAGTGATGATGAATTAATTCAGCAATTAATTCATCCACAAGATAATCGCGTCTTATTGCTAATTGAGGCCATTAAGCGGGGCTACGAGGTTGATGAATTAGCCGAATTAACGCATATTGATGAATTTTATTTTTATCAGTTACAGCGCTTATTACGTTTAGAAGAAAGCGTTGAGGCTGCTGTTGATAATATTGGTGCACTCAAAAACGCTAAAGAACACGGCTTATCTGATGGCCTTATTGCGCGATTCTGGCATACGAGTTTTGAAATCATTCGTACCTTAGCACAAGAAAATCAAATTGATGTGACTTATAAAGCTGTTGAGCCATCTGCTGGAGAATTTCCTGAACATGCACATCAGTATTATGCGACTTACGAAGAAGAAAACGAATCTACCCAAGTTGCGACAGATTCCATTCTAGTTATTGGTAATGGTGCTTTTAGAATGGGAGATTCTGCTGCGAGTGGCTATCTCATGACTACGGTGCTATCAGAATTGAGAAGATTGCAATATCATACGGTTATTATGAATAATAATCCGCATGATGCGACATTGATGCCACATTTGGCGGATAAGCAATACTTAGAACCGCTAGAAATTTCAGACATTATGAAAGTCGTAGAAGTTGAACAACCAAAAGCCATTATTGTGTCTGGTAATCGCCGAAAATTAATTCAAGCATTACGTGATTTGGAACAAAACGTGTTAATTATGCCCAAACAAAAGCACGTGCCTAGTGGTCCTACAACAGAACAGTCTGAGTTTGCTTTGAATTTCTTCTTTGATGGTCATGATATTTATCCGCTTAATATCACACAACATACAGTGGGTAAGTTGCGTATTTTAAAGCAAAAAATTACAGCACCAATTGGTATTGATCCTGAACAATGTCCGTCACCAGGAGTCTATCAAATTATATGGTATATCAACGATACTAAACCAATGGTGTCTGTCAACACGCAACCCATTGACCATGACACATGGTTACGACCAATGCCATTTGGCCAAGTTGCTTTTTTGAATAAGGCCATGCAAGTGCAATGGATTCGTCTAACAGTTCGGGCAATGTTAAATCGTTTGACAGAAGAAGATTATCAATTGTTATCCGAGTTAAATACAAAATGTCAAACGCAAACGCAAATTAAGATGATTGATGCGCATGTTGACTATAGCTTACACTTGCAGTCGCAAAATGATATTGATAGTACACGCTTTGAGATGGGAGTAAGTATTACTGATGAGTAAGTCAAAATATGACACACAAAAGTTTTTTGGTATTGTTGTCAAACAGGATGCATCTGGACAATATTTACCAGATGCTAATGCCAAAGTTAATGTATGGCGTACTGGTAAACATACGAAAGGTACTTTTTCCAAAATTGGTCAGGTCTTTCTCACCGAAAATAATCGTTTTGTAGCTGTGTTGCACACTGCTGATTTACCGTTTAATCAGCGTCACGATTTTGTACCATTACAACGTTGGACTCATGAAGTTGTTGCTGAAAAGTATTTAATGCATTTTTTATCTGAATTTCAATAAAGCATGTGCTACAATTAAATGCATATAAACTAACACTATTAACTATACTGTGGCCATCAGAGAATGGGCGGTGCTGAAAGCTCATCAAGCAAAGTAGTGAACTCGGTTAGTCAATCTGATAGTGAACGACTCAGTAGTTATCACGTGCAATCGCGTTAAGATTAAGATAAGGCGTTAGATGTATTGTTACATCTAGAACGTAAACGTAGGTGGTACCACGATTTTAATCGTCCTATGGTATACTTTTTTAGTATGCTATAGGGCGTTTTTTAATATTTTAAAATTTTTAAGGGGAATAATTATGGCCTATAATCACCAAGAAGTCGAAACCAAATGGCAAAAATTTTGGGACGACAATCATACTTTTGAAGTAACTGAAGATACAAATAAACCTAAATATTATGCAATGGATATGTTTCCTTATCCATCAGGACAGGGATTACACGTTGGACATCCTGAAGGATATACAGCGACTGATATTATGAGCCGTTATAAGCGAGCACAAGGTTTTAATGTGTTGCATCCAATGGGATGGGATGCTTTTGGCTTGCCGGCTGAACAATATGCGATTAAAACAGGAAATAATCCAGCCGAATTCACGAATCAAAATATTGAAGTATTCAAAAAACAAGTGAAATCTCTAGGATTTTCTATTGATTGGTCACGCGAAATTAATACCACTGATCCAGAATTTTATAAATGGTCACAATGGATATTTGAGAAGCTATACGAAAAGGGATTAGCTTACGAAGATGAAATGATGGTCAATTGGGCGCCGGATTTCCCGGGTGGCGGTATCGTCGTTGCCAATGAAGAAGTTATTAATGGTAAGACTGAACGTGGCGGGTATGATGTTTATCGGGTACCAATGAAACAGTGGGTACTTAAAATTACAGCCTATGCCGAGCGTTTGTTATCTGATTTAGACGATTTAGATTGGCCAGAAGCAATCAAAGAACAACAACGCAATTGGATTGGAAAGTCAACAGGAGCGTCGGTATTTTTTGATGTTGCTGGATCTAAAGATAAGCAAGTTGAAGTCTATACAACACGTCCAGATACATTGTTTGGCGCAGCTTATATGGTATTAGCACCAGAACATGATCTTGTTGATCAAATTACAACACCTGAACAACAAGCAGCGGTTAAGGCTTATAAAGAGCAAATTGCAACCAAGTCTGATTTAGAACGAACAGATTTAAATAAGGATAAAACAGGTGCATTCACAGGTGCATATGGTGTTAATCCGATTAATGGTGAACAATTGCCAATTTGGATTGCGGATTATGTTTTGTCGAGTTATGGGACAGGTGCAATTATGGCTGTTCCTGCACATGATGAACGTGATTATGATTTTGCTAAGAAGTTTGATTTGCCGATTCGCCCAGTTATTGAAGGTGGCGATGTCACACAAGCTGCTTATACAGGGGATGGACTACACATTAATTCTGATTTCTTGAATGGTAAAAATAAAGCAGATGCCATTGCTGAAACCATCACTTGGTTAGAAGAACATGAAAAGGGACATGAACAAGTTAACTATCGTCTTCGTGATTGGATTTTCTCACGCCAACGTTATTGGGGTGAGCCGATTCCTGTGATTCATTGGGAAGATGGTACGAAATCACTTGTTCCTGAAAATGAGCTACCATTGCGCTTGCCACATTTGACCCAAGATCAATTGAAGCCAACTGGTAACGGTGAATCACCATTAGCTAATGCCACAGAATGGTTAAAAGTGACTCGTGAAGATGGTATGAAAGGTCGTCGTGAAACGAATACTATGCCACAATGGGCAGGATCTTCTTGGTATTTCTTGCGTTATGTTGATCCGCATAACAATGAAGCATTGGCTTCTAAAGATAAACTAGATTATTGGATGAATGTTGACTTGTACGTAGGTGGTGCGGAGCATGCCGTTTTGCACTTGCTTTATGCGCGATTCTGGCATAAATTCTTATATGATTTGGGTGTGGTACCAACTAAGGAACCATTCCAAAAGTTGGTGAACCAAGGCATGATTTTGGGTGAAAACCATGAAAAAATGTCTAAATCTAAGGGCAATGTGGTAAATCCTGACGACATCGTGTCGACTTATGGTGCCGATACATTGCGCGTGTATGAAATGTTCATGGGACCATTGACGCAGAGTAAGCCGTGGTCTGAGGAAGGTATTAGTGGCTCACGCCGTTGGTTAGATCGTGTTTGGCGTTTACTTATTGATGATGAAGATCGTTTGCGAGATCATGTGACAACAGTGAATACCGGTGAGTTGGATAAAATCTACCATCAAACTGTTAAGAAAGTAACCGATGATTTGGAGAACATGCGCTTCAACACAGCGATTAGCCAGCTAATGGTGTTTGTTAATGAAGCCTATAAAGCCGAGGCGTTGCCTGTTCAATATATGAACGGCTTTATCCAATTATTAGCACCAATTGCACCACACATTGCGCAAGAGTTGTGGTCTAAATTGGATAATTCTGATGATTTGAGTTATGCTGCATGGCCAAAGTACGATGCATCACAATTAGTGGAAGATACTGCCGAAATTGTTTTCCAAGTGAATGGTAAGGTAAGAGGTCGAATGACTGTGCCACTAGATGCTGATCGTGAACAACTCATTGCGTTAGCAGAAGCAGACGAAAATGTTCAAAAAAGTATTGAAGGTTTATCGGTTCGAAAAATTATTGCTATTCCTGGTAAAATAGTTAATATTGTGGCGAACTAATGAACAGCCAACCACCAAGTATTCATTTGGTGGGTACATATTGAGGTACAGAGGAGTATTAAGATGACGAAGCAAGATCAGCTTGATGATCAACATAAACGTTCACACAATGGCGGCCGTGTTGATGAGACTGAGATTAATGGACAATCGCTCACAGCAGAAGAAATACTGGCGCGAGCAAAGATTCAGCTTCAAAAGCGGCAAGATGATCAACATCAAGAGCCATCGCGTATGCGTAAAAATGCGAATCGTTCACGACGTACAAAGCGTCGTTTATTACCCGAAAGAAGTATAGAAACAAAGCACCAGTCATCTTCAGATGATAATCATCAAGATGATGAACGAGCCACTACTCATACAACGCAACAGCGGATGATTGAAGCGCCAATTGAACCATCAACAACCGAAACAAGCCAAGCAACGTTGGTTAAAGGTTCTGCGTGGTTATCATTAGGAAATATCCTTTCTCGGGTGTTAGGCGCAGTTTATATCGTGCCATGGATGGCTCTTCTAGGTGTCTATGCCAATCAAGCTAATGCTTTATTTTCACAAGGATATAATATCTATGCTATTTTCTTAGCAATTGCGACTATGGGTATTCCAGCAGCAATATCTAAGTTAGTTGCTGAGTATAATGCGCGTCAGGCAGTGTACCAGTCACGTCAGTTAATGAGGCAATCCATTCTCTTGGGCATTGTATTGGGATTGGTATTTGGCAGTATCATTTATGTTGCAGCACCACAATTGTCGCAGTGGTCCATTAAAAATGATAGTTTAGTTCCTGTATTACATTCATTGGCACCAACAGTAGCCTTATTCCCGGTAATGTCAATGATTCGTGGCATGTTCCAAGGCTACCAACTCATGCACGTTTCAGCATTATCACAGGTGATTGAACAAATTGCACGTGTTATCTATATGATTGCAATGGCAGTCATCATATTGAACATAGATCCACAAAATTGGCGTGGTGTTGTTGTACAATCTACATTTGCTGCGTTTATTGGTGCAGTATTTAGCTTTACTGTTTTTGCTTGGGGATGGTTAAAATATCGCCATGTGATGTTACCAACGCCTCAAAATGATGATGCTGTTATTGAAACAGAATCAACGCGCCAAATTATTTTTAATATATTAGCTGAATCATGGCCGTTTATTATTATTGGTTCTGCAATCACATTATTTCAATTAGTTGATCAATTTAGTTATGTTCGTATTATGAGTCATTTCTTTACCGATTCACAAGCTGAATTATCAACAAAATTTGCTTTATTTAGTGCTAATCCTAATAAAATCATTATGATTATTGTCCCGTTTGCAACAAGTATCGCCTCAACAGCGTTACCTATGTTATCCGGTAATCGTGCAGTATTGTCTTTAAATGATATCCAAGGTCAATTAAAACAGGTGCTTAAGCTATTTGTTTTAGTTATGTTGCCCAGTGCTTTAGGGATGTTTGCAATTGCTGCACCACTATACAAAATGTTTTATCCGATTGATAGTACTAATCAAGAAGGTATTTATTTATTACAGTACTCTAGCATTATGGCGATTGCCTTTAGTTTGTTTATGCTTTTGTCGTTTGTTCTACAAGCCTTGTCAGAAGTTAATATTGTCATTAAATCATTTGCCGTTGGTCTTGTTGTCAAAATAATGTTGCAGATTCCTTTGGTTCGTTATTTTGAAGGAATGGGCGCACTAATGGCAAGTGTGGTTGGTATGGTTATTGCGATACTATATATGTTAGATTTTCTAAAGCGTGCTTATGGCGTGTCATTATATAGTATTAGCCAAGATATATGGTATATGTTCCTTGCAAATATCGTCATGATGATCGTAGCAGGTGGGTCAGCATTCATATTAGGCCATTTACTACTAAGCAATACGCGGTTATTTAATACACTAAATGCCTTAATCAGTGCAGCACTAGGTGGTGTCGTGCTCTTATTCTTCTACTTCAAGCAAGGACTTGGAGATGAGGTATTAGGCAGTAAGATGCGCTACGTTCCTAATTTCTTCAAAGCGAAAAAATAAAAAGACAATTCAAAAAACTGAATTGTCTTTTTTGTTTCAATATTTGATCATTCTAAATTAAAATCATTAATATAATTTTAATACAATACAAATGAAGCACAATTTGTTATCATATAAGTCATAAGGAATGTTAGTTAAGAGAGAAACAGTATGCTAAAGAATCGTAAATTATTGCTGACAGCATTGGTCTTCTTAGGTAGTTCGCTGATACAGGTATTAGCCATGAATGCCTTCTTAGTACCGAATAATGTATTTTCTGGTGGTTTTAATGGTGTTGCACAATTGCTATCGTTATTTGGTCAACAAGCTTTTCATGTGAGCCTGCCGACAGGTATTTTTATTTTACTTTTCAATATCCCAGTAGGTATTATTGGGTGGAAACTTATTGGTGGTAAATTTACTGCCTTAAGTTTTGCCAATGCTATCTTTGTTTCCTTGTTATTGATTTTTGTGCCGATTGATCCCTTAACAACTGACCCTTTATTATCAGCCCTGTTTGGTGATTTACTGATTGGTGTTTCGATTGGTTTAGCAATGCGCTATGGATTTTCAACTGGCGGTATGGACATTGTAGCAATGGTAGTACAGAAGCGTACTGGTAAATCAATCGGTGCATTAATGAATGTCATTAACTTTGCCATTGTTTTGATTGCCGGGTCGTTTATTGGTTGGCAAAATGCGCTTTTTACTTTAATTGGTATTTATGCAACTGGTCGGGCGATTGATGCATTGTACACTGGTTACCAGAAGCTTACTGCTTTGATTGTTACAACCAAAGGCGAAGCTGTCGCTGAAGCGTTGCATAAGGACTTGATTCGCGGGATTACGATTTTACCGTCTAAAGGTGCATATACCAAACGCGAATCAGAAACTTTGATGATGGTAATATCACGTTATGAGCTATTTGAAATGCAAGAAATTGTGCATCAAACAGATCCTAAAGCTTTTGTTAATTTGGTCAATACTGTGAATGTTTCGGGTGAATTCTTAGATGCGGATCGTCAGCTACAAATGAAACGGGCTGCTGCAGTACCAAAAGTAGATACGGTTGAGACTCAGATTGAAGCAGAAGAACAGCTAAAATCACAACTTGAAGAAGTTGATAAACAGCAACATTAGTCGGTATAATAATATAAAAAAGAGGACACGAATATGCCAATTGTACAAGTCGAATTACTAGAAGGTCGCACACACGAACAGCTTGCTAAAATGGTTAAAGATATCACAGATGTCATTGTTGCGGATGCTGGTGCTAGCCGCGAGGCCGTCCATGTTATCTTGCGAGAGATGCCTAAAGATCATTATGCTGTTGGTGGTGTATTAAAAAGCGATCAGAAATAATGAAGTAAGCGATAAAACAAAACTGGAAAATCATTTCCAGTTTTTTGTTAAAGGAGATTAGCAGATGTCAGAACAAATTACAGAACAAGATATAAATCAAGAGAACCATTTGTTGATTGGTGGCGCTGATGCCACACAATTAGCTCAGCAATTTGGTACACCATTGGTGGCGTATGATGTCTCTAAAATCCGCTCCCAAATTAAAGCTTTTAAACGTGTTTTTGAGGAAAAACAGGTACCATATGCGGTGAGTTATGCCTCCAAAGCATTTTCGGCTATTGGTATGTACGAAGTTGTTGCCCAAGAAGGTGGCCATACTGATGTTGTTTCTGGTGGTGAACTATATACAGCTTTACAGGCAAATTTTCCAGTAGAAGATATTAGTTTTAACGGTAATAATAAGTCTTATGATGAGCTAGTCATGGCGATTGATGCTGGTATTGGTGCGATTATTGTGGACAATTTTCACGAAATTGATCTCATTGAACAGATCTTGAGCACGAGGTCAACAAGCGTTAATGTTTTGCTACGTATCACACCTGGCATTTCAGCACATACACATGAATTTATTTCAACGGGGCAAGAAGATTCTAAATTTGGTTTTGATTTAAAATCTGGTCAAGCACGTGTAGCGTTTGAACGTGTGATGAAAAATTCTAAAATTAATATGCGTGGGGTTCATGCACATATTGGTTCACAAATTTTTGATGTCCATGGTTTTGTGGCTGCTGCTGAAAAATTAGTGGATATTGTTGCAGACTGGCGTGAATCTTTTGGCTATGAAGTTGAAGTGATTAACGTTGGTGGTGGTTTTGGTATTCGCTATACTAAGGATGATACGCCAATTCCAGCAGAGTCATTTGTAGCGGCAATCATTGATGCGGTTAAGGCTAAAACAGAAGCATTAAATATGAAGATGCCAGAAATATGGATTGAACCAGGTCGCTCTGTTGTTGGGCCGGCAGGTTATTCATTATATACAATTGGTTCTCGTAAAGACATTCCTGGCATTAACGCTTACTTAGCTGTAGATGGTGGCATGGGAGATAATATTCGCCCAGCTTTGTATCAAGCTGAATATGAAGCGCTTTTAGCTTCAAATGTTAATGCTAAGAGTGAGGAAGTTGTGCGTATTGCTGGAAAATATTGCGAATCAGGTGATATCCTAGTTTGGCAACAAGCATTACCTCAAACAAAACCAGGAGATGTTATAGCTATTCTAGCTACAGGTGCTTATGGTTATGCGATGGCTTCTAATTACAACCGTAATCCAAAGCCCGCTGTAGTGTTTGTTGAAGATGGTCAGGCGAAGTTGGTTATTGCGCGTGAAAGTTATGATGATTTAGTGCACTTAGACCGACATTATGTTTAAAAATATACTCTAATTTTATGAGATAATTTCTAATGTATATGAGCTATTTTAATGGTTGATTTTTCTAATAAAACCGTGTAAAGTATTGTCAACAACTAAAAATGATTTGCAGATATATCGCTGGATAATGGCCAGCAGTCTCTACCGCACACCTATGTCGTGACTATCCGCAAGTGCCAATTTTTTAATTTGCATTTGTGGATCTGTGCATCCCAAATGCTTTTTTGTTGTCATAAAACTGGCGGATCAGTTAATTGCTAACTAAAAGGCTGAGTTTCATATATATCAACTATTCCGGAGGAAATGATCACAATGGCTTCAAATACTTTTTCACCTAACGGTAAGTTCACACAATTGGGTTTAACATTTGATGATGTTTTGTTGCAACCAGCAGCATCACACGTACTACCTAACAATGTTGATTTATCAGTTGACTTAACCCCAACACTTCATTTGAATATTCCAGTTCTATCAGCTGCAATGGATACTGTTACAGAATCTCGTTTGGCAACAAGATTAGCATTAAATGGTGGCATGGGTGTCATCCACAAGAATCTACTTATTGCCCAACAAGCAGAAGAAGTAGCTAAGGTAAAAGCAGAAACATTTGACAGTTCTAAATTTCCGCTTGCGGCAACTGATGCTGATGGTAAGTTAATTGTTGCTGGAGCCGTTGGTGTAACATCCGACACTTTGGATCGTGTTAAAGCACTTGCTGAAGCTGGCGCAAATGCAATTGTTTTGGATTCAGCGCACGGTCATTCAGAAGGTGTATTGCGTAAGGTATCTGAAGTTCGTGAAGCGTTCCCAACATTGAATATTATTGCTGGTAACATTGCAACAACTTCTGGTGCACAGGCATTGTATGATGCTGGTGCAGATGTTGTTAAAGTGGGTATTGGACCTGGTTCTATTTGTACAACACGTGTTGTTGCAGGTGTAGGTGTCCCACAAGTAACCGCAATTGTAGATGCTGCTGTTGCAGCCGCTAAAAATAATAAGAAGATTATTGCCGATGGTGGTATGAAGTATTCGGGTGACCTTGTTAAAGCACTTGCTGCCGGTGGTAATGCCGTTATGCTTGGGTCAATGCTAGCTGGAACACTTGAAACACCAGGTGAATTATTAACTGATGAAGTGACTGGTGCACAATATAAAGAATATCGTGGCATGGGTTCTATCGCTGCTATGGAAAATGGTTCAAAAGATCGTTATTTCCAAGGCGAAGTTAATGAAGCTAACAAGATGGTTCCTGAAGGTATCGAAGCACGAACAACTTACAAAGGTCAATTAGACGATGTATTGTTGCAAATTCTTGGTGGTATTCGAGCTGGTATGGGTTATACTGGCGCTGCTAATATTCAAGAATTAATTGATAATGGACAATTTGTTCAAATTACGGGTGCTGGATTACTTGAAAGTCATCCTCATGATGTACAAAATATCAAAGCTGCACCGAACTATAATCATTAATTTTCGAGCACTAACTTATTAATATCATACACATGAAAGTGAGAATTACATGAGCGAACAAGCGCATGATAAAGTCCTTGTTTTGGACTATGGTTCACAATATAATCAACTCATCACACGTCGTATTCGTGAATTTGGTGTCTTTTCAGAATTAAAAAGCCGGAACATGACAATTGATGAAATTAAAGCTTATCAACCTAAGGCTATTATTTTATCTGGTGGTCCTAAATCAGTTTATGAAGAAGGCGCTTTTGGTATCGACCCTGAAGTAGTTAATTTGGGTATTCCCGTACTTGGTGTTTGTTATGGTATGCAACTTATGGCCAATACATTACCAGGTGGTGAAGTAAAATCTGTTGATGGCCAGGGTGAATTTGGTCAAACGACACTTGTATTATCAAAAGATGCTGGTCAGCTATTTGCTGATACACCAGCTGAGCAAACAGTACTTATGAGCCATGGTGATTCAGTCACTCAAGTTCCAGAAGGCTTCGTTGTTGCTGCTGGGTCAAAGACAACACCAATTGCTTCAATCGCTAACGATGATAAGAAGTTATATGGTGTTCAGTTCCATGCTGAGACAACATTAAGTAAACATGGTAAAGATATCCTTCGTAACTTTGTTTTCAATATTGCTGGCGCACAGGCCAACTGGAAGATGGAAAGTTTCATTGAGGAACAAATCCAAATCATTCGTGAAGAAGTTGGCGATAAGAAAGTATTGCTTGGCTTATCTGGCGGTGTTGATTCTTCCGTTGTCGGTGTCTTGTTACAACGTGCGATTGGTGATCAATTGACTTCTATATTTGTCGACCATGGTTTGCTTCGTAAAAATGAAGCTGATGCTGTGATGGAAAGTTTGGGTGGAAAGTTTGGCCTAAACATTATTAAAGTTGATGCACAAGAACGTTTCTTAACAAAACTATCAGGTGTTACTGATCCAGAGAAAAAGCGCAAAATTATTGGTAATGAATTTATTCAAGTTTTCAATGATGAAGCGCAAAAGCTTGATGGCATTGATTATCTTGCGCAAGGAACGCTGTATACTGATGTGATTGAATCAGGTACGGACACAGCACAGACAATTAAGTCACATCATAATGTTGGTGGTTTGCCTGAAGATATGCATTTCAAGCTAATTGAACCATTGAATAAGTTATTCAAAGATGAAGTGCGTGAATTGGGCGAAGCGTTGGGTATGCCACATGAATTAGTATGGCGTCAACCGTTCCCTGGACCCGGATTGGGTATTCGTATTCTTGGTGATATTACAGAAGACAAGTTAGAAATTGTCCGCGAATCAGATGCTATTTTACGTGAAGAAATTGCGAATGCTGGTCTAGAAGGGGATGTTTGGCAATACTTTACAGTTTTGACAGGCGTTCGTTCTGTTGGTGTTATGGGTGATTACCGTACGTATGATTACACCATTGCAATTCGTGCTATTACATCAGTTGATGGTATGACAGCTGACTTTGCTCGCTTACCATGGGAGCTTTTGCAGAAGATTTCTGCACGTATCGTCAATGAAGTGGGTCATATTAATCGCGTTGTCTATGACATTACCGCTAAGCCGCCTGCGACAGTGGAATGGGAATAACAGATCATTCTAAAACCTATAAAAATCCAGTTCAAGTAGAGCTGGATTTTTCAATTGTATCTATATCGCATTGTATAATCATATTTTTTATATTCGTTCATCAATCATGAGATAATAGCCTTAGTGAAACGAAACAAGCAAAAGCATTGATTAACATGGAGGTATATAGACATGACAAAAATGATATTTGTGAACTTGCCTGTTACAGATTTAAAGCGATCGATTCAATTTTATGAAGCGCTAGGTTTTAAACAAAATAAAGAATTTTCTGATGATAGTGGCGCAGGTATGGTTTGGGATGAAAATATTTGGGTCATGTTATTGACCCGTGATTTTTATCAGAAGTTTTTGAAAGATCAGACAACAGCAGATACGCATGAAACAAGCGGTTCAATGACAGCATTTAGCTTGCCAAGTGTTGAGGATGTTAAAAAATTTGCGCAAACTGCTGAAGCAAATGGTGGTGAATCTTATCATATAGATATTGGTATGCCAGAAGATCAAATGTACGAATTAGATGTGAAGGATCCGGATGGCAATGTTTTGTCAGCAGTCTGGATGGCAATGTAAGTCATATATGTTAAGTAATATAAAGTCTCTGTTTAGTAGCAGAGGCTTTTTTGCTTGTTTTATATAAAATAAGTTTATTTTCCAAAAAAATCTAAAATGTTTTTTAAGCGTATCTAAACTTCGTGATAAAATACATGTGGTGCAAAGGACGGGAGGTACAAATGCACAAAACAATTATTTCGAAATGGCACATTATCTGTTTGGTGATGATGAACTTTTTAACGGCATTCATTACTAGACGTAAAATGATAATGGATTTTGTGAGTTGGCATGAACCGATGACAATTTATCTGATTATGACAGGTATTAGCGTAGTAGGGATATTGTTGGTTTTGTTGTTCAAATCATATCGGCAGTTATGGTTGATACAATTATGTTTTATTACTATTGTATTCTTTGTCGGATTTTATGTCGGTGTGTCATCATTCCACGAGGTCAGTAGCACATATCTCACCTTGATGAGTGCTATCGGTCTGACGATTTCTTTAGGTACATGTTGGCATGCTTTTAGACAAGAAGCTTCATTTTAAATTGACGTACTGACGTTGAATTTAGAATAAAATAAAAAGCGAGAATGACAAAAGCTATTCTGGTTTTTTATTTTTGCCTAAATTTTGCTGTTGGCAATTGTATATCAAGGGCGTCTTTATAATTGTCTTGTGCATATCTTGTAATCGCGTTAGAATGCTAGTCTTAAGCAGTTTACTGTGCTAAAATTAAAAGGAAAAACAAATGCAAAAGAGGTTTGAACTTTTTGACTGCACAAATTCAAGTGACTTATCATTTCAAGAATAGTGAACAGCAAAGTGGGCTAGCGGGTGCTAACGATAGCTTCCTTCGTCTTCTTGAAGAAGGGTTAGATGTACGCCTTCATGCACGTGGTGATCAATTAACAATATCTGGTGATGAAGATGCGGCACAATTAACTTTACAAATTATCGAAGCGTTAGCGAGCCTTATTCAACATCAAATTACACTTTCAGCTACAGATGTTGTGAGTGCTATTACCATGGGAAAGCGTGGTACACTAGAGTATTTCGGTGATTTATATTCAGAAACATTGATTCGTGATAACAAAGGCCGAGCGGTACGTGTGAAGAATTTTGGACAACGGCAGTATGTCCAATCCATTCGTAAAAGTGATGTGACTTTTGGTATTGGACCTGCTGGGACCGGAAAAACTTTCCTGGCAGTTGCAATGGCTATTTCCGCACTTAAACGTGGTGAAGTAGAGCGAATTATTATTACACGTCCAGCTGTTGAGGCGGGAGAATCATTAGGATTCTTACCTGGTGATTTAAAAGAGAAGGTAGATCCATACTTACGTCCTATTTACGATGCTATGAACACCTTAATTGGTGCTGAGCAAACGCAGCGATTAATGGATCGCGAAGTGATTGAAATCGCGCCGTTGGCTTATATGCGTGGCCGTACATTGGACGATGCATTTATCATTTTGGATGAAGCGCAGAATACAACGAATCAGCAGATGAAGATGTTCTTAACACGATTAGGTTTTAGTTCAAAGATGGTGGTTAATGGAGATATTTCACAAATTGACTTACCAAAAGGCGCAAAATCTGGTCTCATTAGTGCGCAACGCATATTAAAAGATATTAATCGTATTTCATTTATTAATTTCACAAGTGCAGACGTTGTGCGTCATCCTGTTGTTGGTTTGATTGTGAATGCTTATGAAGCAGCTGATCAACGTATTAAAGATTTGAAAAAGGAGCAAACTGATAATGGATCTCGCAATTATTGATCAAACTAAAGATGGTGTTAGTCCATATCATCAAGATTTAGTCCGTTCGGTTTTAAACTACGCAGGACATTATCTGAAGTTGCCGGAAGACACAGAAATGTCAGTAACATTCATGAATAATGATGCAATTCATGAATATAATAAACAATATCGTGGTGTTGACAAGCCAACAGATGTCATTAGTTTTGCTATTGAGGAAGATGGCGATGACTTACCAGTGTTACCTGATGAAGAAATGGCAGAAACATTAGCTAAAAATATTGGGGACATACTAGTATCGATTGATATTGTTGATACTCAAGCTGACTATCTAGGCCATAGTTTTGAAAGAGAACTCGGTTTTCTAGTGGTCCATGGTTTCTTACATTTAAATGGTTATGACCATATGGATGAAGGCCCACAGGAAAAAGAAATGTTTGAATTACAGCGAAAGATTTTAGATGATTATGGCCTCGAAAGATAAATACAAATTAGAAAATGCGCCGAAAGACTATAATAAGAAAATAGAACGTAATAGCAATTTTTTCCGTGCTTTGAAAAATTCATTACGTGGAATATGGATGATATTGGTTCGCGAGCGTAATATGCGTATCCATATTGTGCTAGGATTTTGTATTCTATTAGCAGGTTTATATTATGATTTGGCACGTTCTGACTGGTTGTGGGTAGCTGTTGCTGTATTTACTGTTATTTCCAGTGAATTTTTAAATACAATTATTGAAGCACTCGTAGATTTGGTTGTTAACAAAACTTATCATCCACTTGCAGGTCTTGCGAAGGATGTGGCATCCGGTGGTGTATTAGTCGCAGCTATTTTTGAATTTATTATTTTAGCTATTATCTTTCAACCCTATATATGGCGACAATTCGGTATTGTTACCAATTTCTTCCATCATTAATAGACGTTGTGAGCAATTGAAAGGAAATGCAACAAAGTGTTGCACTTAAAATATGACAGAAAAAGTTTTTAAATCAGGTTTCGTAGCCATTATTGGACGACCTAACGTTGGTAAATCAACACTTTTAAATCGAATTGTTGGTGAAAAAATTGCAATTATGTCTGATAAGGCACAAACAACGCGTAATAAAATCCAAGGTATTTATACAACAGATGACGCACAGGTCGTTTTTATTGATACACCAGGTGTCCACAAGCCTCAAAATTCATTAGGTGATTTTATGGTTAAGTCTGCCTTTTCTTCATTGCATGAAGCAGATGCCATTTGGTTTGTAGTGGATGCTAGTATGCCAAGAGGTCGTGGTGACGATTTTATTATTGAACGACTTAAAGAAATTAAAGCAACACCAATTTATTTGCTTATTAATAAAGTTGACTTGGTTGATCCACAAACCTTACTAGACATTATTGCAAGCTATCAAGTCGAAGCGCCTGAATGGCAAGAAGTTTATCCAATTTCTGCTACTGAAGGTGATAATGTACCCCAATTATTAGAAAATATTATTAGCATATTGGATGAGGGGCCACAGTATTTTGATGCTGATCAATTGACAGATCATCCGGAACGTTTTGTTATTGGCGAATTGATTAGAGAAAAAGTGCTACAGTTAACACGTCAAGAAGTACCACATTCAGTTGCGGTGGTCATTGACAAAATTGCACGTGAAAATGAAGAAAAGATTCATGTGCAAGCATCTATCATTGTAGAACGACCAACACAAAAAAATATCATCATTGGTAAGCAAGGTAAGATGATTAAGCAGATTGGAACACGTGCACGTCAAGATATCGAACGCCTTTTGGGTGATAAGGTATTCTTGGAAACATGGGTTAAAGTTGAACCGCGTTGGCGTGATCGTCCACAAGCACTACAAACACTGGGTTATAAGGAACAAGATTATTAAACTGGTTTGGTGCTTAGATATGGTGGATAAATCCTAGAAGAGTGTGTAGTTGAAGATGACATCATTTCATGGCATTGTGCTTTATACAAGGCAATATAAAGATAATGATTTATTAGTTCGTGTGCTAACGGAAACGGAAGGCTTGCGAACTTTTTTGGCTCGTGGTGCTAAAAAACAAAAATCAAAATTATCTGCTGGTGTACAAACATATACATTATCATTATTTGAAGGTGCACTACCTAAGCAAAATGGGTCTTTAGGTTATATTAATGATGTGCAAGATACCAAGCAATATACGCGATTGATAAAAGATATTGAGGCTAATGCCTATGTCGCTGTAATCGCTAGTTTGTTGGATGCGGCTTTTGAGGATGGAGAGCCGATAACACATTGGTATCAACAATTCGTCATCGCATTGGATAAAATCAATAACGGTGCTGATCCACAAATTATCACGAATATATTTGAAGTACAGTTATTAGTGCCACTAGGTGTAGCACCTAACTGGCGTGCAGATCCAATTGATGGTAATCAAGTTGGTATTTTTGACTACTCAGAAAAGTATAATGGTATTATCAGTGAAAATCATTTTGGCTTAGACGAACATCGGTTGCACGTTGATGCCAAAACCATTTTTTATTTGCGTCAATTTAGCACGATTAATTTAGCACAAGTTGGACATATTAAAGTGTCCAACATTACCAAACGTGGCTTACAACAAGTGATTGATTATATATATGATCGACAAGTTGGCTTCAAACCACGTGCAAAAAGATTCATTGAGCAAATGCATTCTTGGACAAATCAATTAAAAAAACTTCGAAGAACGGATAATTAATTATGGCTAATAAGAAAATTTTGGTTTTACATACGGGTGGTACGATTGCGATGCATCAAGATGGCGATGGGGATGTTGAAACAAGTGAAGAAAATCCACTCATTCAAGCCATCATTAAAATACCGCAAAATGTCACATTACAAGTGGAAAATATTTTTAATTTACCAAGTGAGCATATTGGTCCTAAGCATATGTTGGTATTATATCAGCGTCTGTTGAAAGCTAACAGTGAAGGCTTTGCGGGAATTGTTGTGACCCATGGAACGGATACTTTAGAAGAAACAGCTTTTTTCTTAGATAGTACGTTGGATATTGAATTACCAATTGTTCTAACAGGTGCCATGCGTTCAGCTAATGAGTTAGGATCAGATGGTCTTTATAATTATGAATCGGCAATCCGTGTTGCTTCGGATGAACAATCAAGTGGACGTGGTGTATTAGTTGTACTAAATGACGAGATTCATGCAGCACGTTTTGTGACTAAAACACATACAACAAATATTGCAACATTTGGGTCACCAATTAGTGGTGTGATGGGGATTTTGACAAAACGTCAAATTATCTACCTATATAATTTACCTAAACGACATGTCTTGCCTATTCATAATGTGAATCGTAATATTCCGGTGCTAAAAGCCTATGCCGGGATGGATGGACAATTATTGGAGTTATTGGCTGCGACGAACATTGACGGTATTATTATTGAAGCGTTGGGTGCGGGTAATTTATCACGTGAAGCTGCTACAGGTGTGAGTTATCTTTTATCGCGCCATATTCCGGTTGTGATTGTATCTAGAAGTTTCAATGGTGTGGCAGAACCTGTGTATGATTATTTGGGTGGTGGCGTGCAGCTGGAACGTGCAGGTGCTATATTTGCGACAAGCATCAATGGACAAAAAGCACGACTTAAGCTATTAATTGGTCTAGATAATCATTTAATTGATGAACGTCTTAGAAAATATTTACAAACATTTTAGGATGAATGACAAATAGAAAGTAGAGTGACCACTGAATATGACACCGCATTTAGTTGAAACAACACAGGATAAAATTGTTGAAGTCGTCAGTCAGCATATGACATCGCTTGCCAAAAAACAAATTGCTAGTACTCTGACATTATTAGAGGAAGGTAGCACTGTACCTTTTATTGCTAGATATCGTAAAGAAATGACAGGTAATCTAGATGAAGTCCAGATTCGTGATATACAACAAGTAGCTAAAAAGGTGAGTGAATTATCGCAACGTCAAAATGCTGTGTTGAAGTTAATTGCCGATCAAGGTCAATTAACTAAGCAGCTGAACAGTGCGATATTGAACGCAACTAGTCTTCAAGATATTGAAGACATTTATTTACCTTATAAGCAAAAACGACGTACCAAGGCGATGATTGCTAGGGAAAATGGCTTACAACCACTTGTAGATTGGCTTTTAACACATTTATCAGCTACACGAAGTCAGATTAATGCACAAGTGAATGATTATATCAGTGAAGCACTACCAACATCAGAATCTATCTATGACGGTGTTCATGAAATATTATCAGAGCAGATTGGGCAACAAGCATTATTCCGACAATGGTTGAGAGCACGTTTGGTACGTGATGGTGTTGTTTCAACAACATTAAAACGCGGTGCAGCAGAAAAAGATGAACAACAAATTTATCAACAATATTATGATTTTTCGGAAACGGTACCACATTTGAAACAAAATGGTTACCGTATCTTAGCCATCGATCGTGGCGAAAAGACTGGTATTTTATCTGTTAAAGTCACGTTTTCCGACGAACGCGCATTTTTCTTTATGAAAACGCAACTGATCAAATCAGTAACTGGATATGCTGCTGATTTGGTAATAGCGGCTATTGAGGATGCGTATAAACGTTTTATTTTACCCGCTGTAACAAGAGAAATACGTCAAGAACTGACACAACTAGCACAAGAAGAGGCGATTAAAGTATTTGGTGACAATTTATATCATTTACTGATGCAACGACCGCTGAAAAATAAAATCGTGATGGGATTTGATCCAGGGTATCGAACGGGGTCAAAGTTAGCGATTATTGATGAAAACGGTAAATTTTTATGTAGTCAGGTGATTTATCCGCATAAGCCTGCTAACAAGCAACAGCGTCAAGAAGCTGTGACATTATTTCAACAATTGATTACACAGTATGGTGTCCAATTAGTTGCGATTGGTAATGGGACTGCGTCACGCGAATCAGAGGAATTTGTGGCAATGCATAAGCCCGACCATGTGCAATATGCTATTGTTAATGAAGCAGGTGCTTCCGTTTATTCTGCTTCGAAAGAGGCGAGGGAAGAATTTCCTAATTTGCACGTAGAAGAACGGAGTGCTATATCAATTGGTCGGCGTATTCAAGATCCACTTGCGGAATTAATCAAAATTGATTCTAAATCTGTTGGCGTGGGACAATACCAACATGATTTGAACGTTAAAGCTTTAGATGAACAAGTTGATGTTGTTATTGAAACTGCTGTTAACCAAATTGGTGTTAATCTTAATACTGCTAGTCCCCAATTACTGACACACATTGCAGGACTTAATAAGACGCTTGCACAAAATATTGTTAATTATCGTAATACACAGGGGACATTTGATTCGCGAGCACAGCTTAAATTAGTGCCAAGATTAGGTGCAAAGTCTTATGAGCAGTCTGCTGGATTCTTGAGAATTGTGGATGGTAAAAATCAATTAGATAATACTGATATTCATCCTGAAAGCTATCATATTGCGCAACAATTATTAGAAAGAGTAAAGGGACATGCAACAGATAGTGCATTAACGGCTTTAGACAACGAAATGATGGCTAAAACGCTTAATGTGGGCCGTGAAACGTTACGAGATATTATTACTTCTTTGCGCCGTCCTGGTCGTGATGGTCGTTCGGAAATGACAGGGGCGCTATTACGCGCCGATGTATTGCGTATTGAAGATTTAAAAGTTGGCATGAAAATGCAGGGAACAGTACGGAATGTTGTCGACTTTGGCGCCTTTGTTGATTTGGGGGTTAAGCAAGATGGCTTGGTACACATTTCAAAGTTAGCACAAAAACGTGTAACGCATCCTTCGGAAGTTGTTGCCGTTGGTGATATTGTGGATGTTTGGATTGAAAGTGTTGATGAAAAGCGTCATCGCATCGGCTTAAGCATGATTGGTATTAACTCTTTGAGTGAATAAAAAACGTGCAAATATTATTTGCACGTTTTTTATTCTATGATTTGCAGTTGTCCGCGTACTTGGTTGAGGTTATCATAACCTTTAGCTTTTAAAATAGCAGTCAATTCATCAGTCACTCTGTCAAATACAGGGGTACCTTCAATTGCTAACTGTGAACCAATCTCGATGAGATCAGCACCACATAAGATGAGATCATAAACATCGCGACCACTCGTGACACCACCAGTACCAATAACTTTGATTGAACTGTTAAGACGTTGACGGAGAGCACGAACGTTAGCCAGCGCAGTTGCTTTAACAATTGTGCCACCTAACCCGCCAAAGCCGCCTTTAGGTTTGATAACAACAGTATCAGTTTCTGGATCAATGACTAGGCCATTACCAATTGAATTGATGGTGTTAACAAATGCTAGTGGGAACTGATTAAGAACTTCCGCAATTTGGTTAAAGTGAACAATATCAAAGTAAGGTGGTAACTTCACACCAAGATCGCCTGTAAAGAATGCGAATGCTTCTTCAAGAATAGCTTGTGTTGCTTCAAAGTCATAGGCTGTCTGTGGCTTACCGGGAACATTTGGGCAAGATAAGTTCAATTCAACAAGGCCATTGAAGTTGCTATCTTGTAAACGATGCAACATATCAATGTTTTCTTGTTTAGTGAGTCCAGCGATTGAGAAGAAAATAGATTTTGATGTTGTGTTTTGTTTGTCTAGAACATAGTCTAGATAGTAATCAAAGCCTTCATTGGGTAATCCCATTGAATTAATCGTACCAAGATTGTCTTGCATTTCATGGTAACGTGGTTTAGGGTTACCTGGACGAGGAGCTGTTGTCGCAGATTTTGTGACAACAGCGCCAGTGTTGCTAGTCTCTATAATTTGGTCCAACTCTTCAGTTGTTTGGCACATAACGCCAGCAGCATTTAAAAGGATGTGATCAAAGTGGTGATCGCGGATTTGGGCAGATAGTGTCATGGTGTTCTCCTACACAAAAGTATTTAAATTAATATAACACAAAATTGCCAATCTAAAAAGATAAGATGTGGGTATAATACTATTATGAAACAATTTAGAGTAGATAATTTAACAAGTACATATGGCGAGAAAGTCCTTTTTGACCATATTTCTTTCTTGATCACTGAGGGTGATCATATTGGACTGATTGGTGTTAATGGTAGTGGTAAAACATCGCTACTTAATGCAATTGCGGGTGTTACTAAGGCCGATTCCGGAGATATTCTCACACAAAATGACTATCGGATTGGCTATCTGAAGCAGTTGCCTGATTTAGATCCAGATGCAGTAGTTATGGATGCCATTCTTTCAGGCGACCAGCCAGTCTTTAAAGTGATTCGAGATTATACTTTTGCCTTACAACGGTTTAGCGAGCAACCCAACGATGATAGTATTGCGAATCAGTTTGAAAAAGCACAAGCTGCAATGGAGCAAGAGGATGCATGGACGACTGAAGCTAAAATAAAAACGATTTTAACGCAACTACATATGCCGGACTTACAGCATCGTATTAGTGAGTTGTCTGGTGGCCAAAAAAAGCGTGTTGGCTTAGCTCAAATTTTGATTCAAGAACCTGATTTGTTGATTTTAGATGAGCCAACGAATCATCTTGATTTTGATTCTATTGCGTGGCTGGAAAAGTACTTAGCTAACTATAAAGGCGCGGTATTAACCGTCACTCATGATCGTTATTTCTTAGATGCGGTGACAACACGTATTTTTGAATTGTCTTTTGGCAAATTATACGTGTATAAAGGGAACTACCAAGATTATGTTGTCGGTAAGGCAGAACGTGTCGAACAAGAAAAGGTGGCCGATCATAAGAAACAGCAATTGTATAAAAAAGAATTGCAATGGATGCGTAAATCTGCACGGGCACGAACGACGAAACAAAAGGGACGTGAAAATGCGTTTGCACAGCTAGAAAATGAAATGGGCCCTGTTGCTGTCGACGAAGATGTCCAGGTTAATCTTGGCCAGCAAAGATTGGGCAAAAAGGTTGTGGTCATCGAGGATGCCAAACTCCAATTTAATGATAAAATCATTTTGGATGGTTTTGACTTACGTGTATCTGCTGGAGATCGTATTGGTATCACCGGTGCCAACGGAGCAGGAAAATCAACATTTTTAAATGCCATTGCAGGTAAACAACCTTTGACCAGTGGGTTAATTCAACTTGGTGAAACGGTCAAAATGGCTTATTATACACAAATGACCGAAGCTATTCCTGATGATAAGCGCGTTATTGCTTATTTGAGTGATGTGGCAGAATCAGTCATTGATAAAGAAGGTAATCGGGTCAGTGTTTCAGAATTATTAGAACAATTTTTGTTCCCGAGCTTTATGCATGGGACACTGATTCGTAAATTATCTGGTGGCGAAAAACGCCGACTATATTTACTTAAATTATTATTACAACAGCCTAATGTTCTGTTGTTAGATGAGCCAACGAATGACTTAGATATTGGTACTTTAACCGTACTAGAAGATTTCTTGTCTCATTTTGCAGGTGCTGTCATTACTGTCAGCCATGATCGCTATTTCTTAGACAAGGTTGCTGATAAACTGTTTATCTTTAAGGGTGCTGGAAAAATTGAACGATTTGATGGTTTATTTAGTCAATATTTAACAACAGAAACACAGTCCGAACCATCGGTGAAAATACCTAAGAAGATCAATCATGAGACGCCGACAACACCAGTGAAAAAAAAGCTCACTTACAACGAAAAGAAGGAATGGGCAACGATTGAAGATGATATTGAACAGTTAGAATCACAAATGAGTCAAGTAAGCGATGACATGACACATAATGGTACCGATTATGTTAAATTAGGTGAACTTCAAAAGCAAAAAGAATTATTAGAACAACAACTTGATGAAAAGATGGGCCGCTGGGAATATCTCAGTGAAATTGTTGAATCATAAAAAGCACTCTTAATGAGTGCTTTTTTTCTTTTGATAGTACCAACCAAACGGGACGGTGCTTTCAGTACCGTTTTTAATACGCACAATGTTTGTGCGATGGCGATAAAAGACGAAGATGGTTAAGCTGACAGCGACAATTGTTAAAATCCAATCATGATAATATAAAGAGCTAAGGGTTGCAAAAGTAAAAGTTACCATAGCGCTCATGGATACCATTGAACTGATAAGTAGTGTCAACACAAATACCAACACAATAAGTAAGAAGAAACTTGGATTATAAGCTAATAACACACCAGCACTTGTTGCAACAGCCTTACCGCCTTTAAATTTGAGCCAAATGGGGTAGGTGTGACCAATAATAGCTGCGAGTCCAACTAACATTGCGTTAATATGACTGTCGAATATCATCGGCAACATACCAGCAAGAGTTCCTTTTAGCAAATCAAGTAGTAAGACTAATGTTCCAGCTTTTGGACCTAAAACACGAAAAGAGTTTGTCGTACCAATATTACCTGAACCGACTTTTCGGATATCAACATGATAAAATAGTTGACCAATCCACACGCCAGGAACTAATGATCCTAGTAAATAGGCGAGTATAAATATTAATATTGTGATAATCATTTTTTATTTTGCTCCTCAAATAATGCAAATTCAATTTTACCACATTAGTAGATGACATAAACAACATTTAAGTATTTCACAATAATTATGCTTGTCAGGGTTTGCTTTTTCAATTAATATAAAGTAGATTGTGTTTATAGGCAGTCAAGCACACATGCTATTAAAGTGAAAGTAAAATGTACGTCATCATATTTTAATTTAATGATTATTGGGTACGCTTAAGATATATGGTAAAAAATAACGAATATAATTCAGATTCAATTAAAATTTTAGAAGGCTTAGAGGCGGTTCGTAAACGACCAGGAATGTATATTGGTTCTACAGATGGCCGTGGCCTGCATCATTTAGTATATGAAATAGTGGATAATGCGGTTGATGAAGCGTTGGGCGGTTTTGGCGATGAAATCAATGTAACGATTCACGAAAATAATGCCATTACAGTTCAAGATTTTGGCCGTGGAATGCCAGTTGGTATGCACGAAAGCGGCAAACCAACACCTGAAGTTATCCTAACAGTGCTACATGCGGGTGGTAAATTTGGACAAGGCGGTTATGCGACATCAGGTGGGTTACATGGTGTTGGTTCATCAGTGGTTAATGCTTTATCTGAAAGTTTGCAAGTGACAATTGTTCGTGAAGGACATAAGTGGGAAGAGGACTTTGTAGACGGTGGTAAACCTGTAGGAACCCTGCGTGATTTAGGTAAAACCAAAGAACATACTGGGACTATATTGACGTTTAAACCGGATGCCAATATTTTTTCGACAACTGTTTATAAATATGAAACATTGGCTGAACGATTACGTGAATCGGCCTTTTTAATGAGCGGCGTTAAGTTCACTTTAACTGACGAACGCGTCGATCCAATTCGGCATGAGGCCTATCACTATGATAAAGGGTTAGAGGCTTTTGTTGGCTTTTTAAATGAAGATAAGGGCACCATTGGGTCGATTATGACTTTTGAAGGTCAGCAAGAAGGGATTATTGTTGACGTTGCCGCACAATACAACGATGGGTATTCTGAGACGTTATTATCGTTTGTGAATAATGTTCGAACACAAGATGGTGGTACTCATGAAGCTGGGTTCCGTTCGGCATGGACGAAAGCTTTTAATGAGTATGCACGTAGAACTAACTTATTAAAAGATAAGGACAAAAATCTTGAAGGTTCAGATGTGCGTGAAGGTCTATCTGCCGTCATTTCTTTGCGGGTGCCAGAACAATATTTGCAGTTCGAAGGCCAAACGAAAGATAAGTTGGGCACACCTGAAGCACGCGGTATCGTTGACGCCATTGTGAATGAAACGCTAAGTCGTTTCTTAATGGAAAACGGTGATTTTGGACAAAATCTTATCCGTAAAGCATTACGCGCGCGTGAAGCACGTGAAGCAGCACGTAAAGCACGTGATGAAAGTCGCACTGGCCGTTCTAAAAACGCCAAAGAACGATTATTGTCCGGTAAACTATCGCCGGCACAATCTAAGAATGCGGCTAAAAATGAACTCTTCTTAGTTGAGGGAGATTCAGCCGGTGGTTCTGCCAAGCAAGGTCGAGATAGAAAATTTCAAGCTATTTTACCGTTACGTGGAAAAGTTTTGAATACGGAAAAGGCAAAATTAGCAGACATCTTAAAAAATGAAGAAATTTCGACATTGATTTATGCTATTGGTGGTGGTGTTGGCGCTGACTTTAAGGTTGCAGATGCAGCTTTTGACAAAATTATTATTATGACTGATGCTGATGATGATGGTGCCCATATTCAAACGTTGTTGCTAACGTTCTTTTATAAATATATGCGACCACTAATAGAAGAAGGCAAAATTTATATTGCTTTGCCACCATTGTATCGTGTGAAGTTTGGTTCTAAAAAGCATGATGATCAGTTTGCTTGGACAAATGATGAGCTTGAAACGATTACAAGCCAGACAACTGGTCGTTATGAGCTAACACGCTTTAAAGGTCTGGGTGAGATGAACGCTTCATTGCTTTGGGAAACAACAATGGATCCAGAGTCACGGACACTGATTCGTGTGAAAATTGATGACGGTGTTTTGGCTGAAAAAAGAGTCACAACCTTAATGGGTGATAAAGTTGAACCACGCCGTAATTGGATTGAAGCTAATGTATCGTTTACTTTAGATGAAGCGGGATCGATATTGGATACCGTCGATGGCGACAGTAATAGTAGTGCTGTATTTGAAAAGACACGTCAAAAGCAAAAGAACATGCAGTCTAAGACAACAGCGACAAAGGCAATCCCAAAGCAATCTGATACTCAGCCTAAGATTACGACATGGCAAAACGATGCGACATCATCGGATACAAATGAATCGACCAACTTAAATTTATTTTAGAAACATGATGATATAGAGAGGAAAAAGTGTATTATTCAAAATACACAGTAACTATATGGCAGATCGTATAACCGAATTATCGTTAGAAGCTGTTATGGGAGAGCGGTTCGGACGTTATTCAAAATATATTATTCAAGAACGTGCTTTGCCGGATATCCGTGATGGATTAAAGCCGGTTCAGCGGCGTATTTTGTTTGCAATGAATCAGGATGGCAACACGTATGATCATCCGTATCGTAAGTCGGCAAAATCTGTGGGAAATGTTATGGGTAATTTTCATCCCCATGGCGATTCATCGATTTATGAAGCAATGGTCCGTTTATCACAAAATTGGAAAGTACGTGAACCATTAATTGATATGAATGGTAATAACGGTTCTATTGATGCTGATCCACCTGCAGCTATGCGTTATACTGAAGCGCGGTTATCAAAAATTTCTGGTGAAATACTAACAGACTTAGATAAAGAGACAGTTGATATGGTTTTGAACTTTGATGATACAACCTATGAACCAACTGTTCTGCCTTCACGTATTCCTAATTTATTGATTAATGGCGCAACGGGTATTTCTGCGGGATACGCAACTGAGATACCACCACATAATTTAAAAGAAATTAGCCAAGCTCTGATTTATCTCTTAAGTCATCCTAATGCAACGATTAAACAGTTAATGCGCTACGTGAAGGGGCCTGATTTCCCAACAGGTGGTATTATTCAAGGTTTAGATGGTATTCAAAAAGCTTATGAAACAGGACGCGGTAAAATTATCGTTCGCGCTAAGACAATCATTAGTGATCTTAAAGGTGGTAAGAAAAAAATTGAGATTACTGAATTGCCATACGAAGTAATTAAGGCTAATTTAGTTAAGAAGATTGATGATATTCGTCTGAATAAAGAAGTTGCCGGTATTACAGAAGTGCGCGACGAGTCAGATCGTGAAGGGCTATCGGTCGTTATTGAACTTAATAAAGATGCCAATGCGACAGGAATTTTAACTTACCTATTTAAGAAAACTGATTTACAAATATCATATAACTTCAATATGGTGGCTATCCATAACCAACGACCAGTTCATGTTAGTTTACGTGATGGATTAGAAGCATTCCTGGACTTTAGAAAAGAAGTTGTTTTGAAGCGTTCAGCTTACGAATTGGCTAAAGCCCAAGCACGACAACATATTGTTGAAGGCTTGATTCGCATGTTATCGATTTTGGATGAAGTCGTTGCAACGATTAGAGCATCAAAGAATCGCAAAGATGCGACTCAAAATTTGATCACAGCTTTTGCGTTTACACAGCAACAAGCTGAAGCAATCGTCACGTTACAACTCTATCGTTTAACCAATACAGATGTGACTCAGTTGGAACAAGAGTTTGCTGATTTGAAAGCTAAAATTGATCGTTTGCAATTGATTTTGGATGACGAAGCGACATTAAATGCTGTGATTAGTGATGAAATTAAAGCGATCGTGAAAGATTATGCCACGCCACGCTTATCCGTAATCGAGGCGGAAGTGGAGAACTTAGTTATTGATAACAGTGTCATGATTAGTGAAGAGAATGTCGCTGTATTGATTTCACGTAATGGGTACTTTAAACGGTCTTCATTGCGTTCTCATCAGGCTTCAGGCAACGAAAACGGTTTAGCTGAAGATGATGTGGTTGTGTTGGAGTCAACACTTAATACAACGCAACATTTATATATGTTTACTAATAAAGGCAATGTCATCTATCGCGCAGTGCATGAATTGCCAGAAATGCGTTGGAAAGATTCTGGTGAACATTTTTCTCAACAACTAAGTAACTGGTCGAGTGATGAAGTGATTCTGAAAGTCATTGTTGTAGATGATTTAGCTGGTCAAGGGACATTTGTCTTGGCAACCAACGATGGCTATATTAAACAAACAGCACTATCTGATTTACAACCAAGTCGTACTTATAAGAAAAAGACAATTGTGGCGATGAAGTTGAAAACAGCAGCTAGCTATATTGTAGATATCGATTATGTGACAACATCGATAGATGTTGATGTCTTGTTACTATCACATGATAGCTTTGCTTTGCGTTATAGTCTTGATGAGGTACCTGTAGTTGGTGCACGAACTTCTGGAGTCCGTTCAATGGATCTCAAGGGAGAAGATGAAGTCGTTAGAGCATTGCTGATTCGCGATAAAAAACAGCAGGTCGCGATTACTGCCATGAATGGTGCATTTAAGTACATGCCAGTAAAAGAAATCACACCATCTTCCAGAGCGCGTAAGGGTGTTGCTATTTTTACTCAAAAGAAGACGGTTGCTTATCATGTTGCAACAGCGACTTTATTTGACGATCAAGTAAAAGCCTTGTCCATACTAACGAATCGTTATCAGTTGCAAGAGTTGCAGTTGAGTGATTATCATGGTTCTCAACGTGTTGGCAATGGTCAATACGTCGTTGACATTGAGAAGAATGGCACACCTTGGATGATTAAGCCGTTAACCTTAACAACGACAAATGCTTAATTATTTGGTAGAATGGAACTATAAATTTAGAGGAGAAAGGTGCGCGTCCACAGTTTGTGTGCCCAATAAGTATATGAATTGTGGCATAGCACACGATTAAATGATTATGGTAAACACACTTGTTTTTGGACACAAAAATCCTGATACGGATACAATTGCATCAGCTATTGGTGCTAGCTATTTATTGAACCATGCTTATGGTGAAGATACAGAAGCCGTTGCACAGGGTAAGCCAAACGCGGAAACACAATTTGCGTTGGATTACTTTGGTGTATCACCTTTACGTATTATTACATCAGCAGATACTGAAAATGTTGTGTTAGTTGATCATAATGAAGCAGCACAATCCATTGATAACCTAGCTGACGTTCATGTCGCTGGTATTTATGATCACCATAAATTTGCCTTTAGCACATCCACACCACTTTATATTACAGCTAAGCCATGGGGCTCAGTTTCTACTATTCTTTTTTATGAATATAAGCAAAATAACCTTGAATTACCACGGGAAATTGCCGGACTCTTACTCTCTGGTTTGATTTCAGATACTTTGCTGTTAAAGAGCCCAACAACGACTGACTTTGATCGTCAAGCATTGCCAGAATTGGCTAAAATGGCTCAGGTAGAGGATGTCAATGCCTATGGCCTTGGCCTCTTGAAGGCTGGTACTGATCTATCATCACGTTCTGATAAGGAATTGATTGATGGGGATGCTAAGTCATTTGAGATGGGCGGTAAGTCATTCCGTATTGGACAAGTTAACACTGTTGACATTGATGATGTTTTGGCACGTCAAGCAGGTATTGAATCAGAGATGCAAGCTGAACGTCAGGCAGAGGGATATGACAACTTCTTATTTGTTATTACGGACATTTTGAATTCTAATTCAAAGGCGATCTTTTTGGGTGATGCTAACGCAGAAGTTAAGGCAGCATTCGCTGGCGATCTGGTAACGAATGTTATCGATTTACCAGGTGTCGTTTCACGTAAGAAACAAGTTGTACCACCATTAGAAAAGCAATTCTAAACCCATTATTTTAACTAGAATATTCAAAGATGTTGTGCCGTGTGCGCAGCATCTTTTATTTTGTCCAAAATTAATACGAGTTGGTGAGTAGCGTGGACATCGCCCTTCAAACGACGTATACTCAAAGATGCATTTAAAAAAATCAAAGCGATGATGCTTTGGACTGGTTCGAAAACTTCCCAGTAATAAAAAACCAAGAATCTTCAATCATTAATGAGAGGTAGGAAATTTAGATGCAGAAACAAAAAGTAATTATTGATGCTGATCCGGGCATTGATGATGCGATGGCACTTTTACTGGCTGTTAATTCACCAGAGCTAGACATTCTCGGCATTACAATAGCTGAGGGGAATGTCCCCACTGATTTAGGTACAACAAATGCTCTTAAAATTTTGAATTGGGCACAACGCTTGGATATTCCGGTGTATAGTGGTGCTAAATCCCCGCTTAAAAAGGCCTATGTTAGCGCTCAAGACACACATGGTGATAATGGCTTAGGCAATGCTGACATACCGCCTGTTACGGATGCACAGCCTCACAGCGATGCACAGCAATTTATCAATGAGATGCTGATGACGCACCGCGATATGACGATTATTGCTTTGGCACCACTAACCAATATTGCTTTAACTTTAAAAAACAATCCAAAAGCTTGGCAAAATATTCAACGGTTTATTGTGATGGGCGGTACATTTAAAAGCCATGGTAATACATCGCCCGTTGCTGAGTACAATTTTTGGGTAGATCCTGATGCCGCACAATATGTCTTTGATCATATGCCGGTTAAGGTAGAGATGGTTAATTTAGATGTCACGCGACCTATTGTGTTCACACCGAATTTATTATATTTTGTGAAACAATGTCATTCAGAAGTGGGCGAGTTACTAGGTAAAATTTTACCTTTCTATTTTGACTTTCATTGGGAACAAGAGCAAGTGATTGGTGCGGTAATTAATGATCCGTTAGCTATTGCTTATGCAATTAATCCTGACAGATTTGCTCGAGGGTTTGACGCTTACACGACAGTATGCACAGATGGTGTAGCGATTGGGCAATCTATTGTTGATGTCGGCGATTTTTGGCGCAAAACGCCTAATAGCTACGTACTAACAGATGTTGATGCCTCAAATTTTATGGTATTCTTTTTGTCTAGAATTACACATTTACCCGAAGAAATATTAGCTAAAACAATCACACAGATTATGGTGGAGACTAATACACATGGGTAAGAAGATTTCAACGCAAATTTTAACCTTGATGGCACTATGTATTGTCCTTAATATTGTTGGTGGTCATTTAGCATTATATCTGCATCTTGTGATTTATTTGGATACCATTGGTACGATTTTATCAGCGGCATTATTAGGGCCGGTTGCAGCGTTAATTGTTGGATTTTTAACGGCACTAATCAATGGTTTAACTGGTGATTTATTTTCAATCTATTACATGCCATCACAATTGATTGTTGCACTAGTAGCTGGCGTAATGTTTAGACGAATAGGCATTCAAAACAAAAAAAGTTTATGGTGGCTGGCGTTCATCATATCTTTACCAGCGACGATTGTTAGTACTGTAATTACGGTTATCTTATTTCATGGGATTACGTCATCTGGATCCAGTTCATTAGTTCAAATTATGTCGGGTCTTGGTATGAATCAGGCGTTAGCTGTCTTTTTGGTACAAGTTGGCACGGATTATATTGACCGTCTTATTGGTATCTATATTGTTGCTGTAATTTATATCATTATGAAGAAAAGAATGATGATACATCGTTAAAAAAGAAAACATAATCAAATATGGTAAAAGCCCTTTACACCCGTACATTTGTTATGTATAATAAATATCTGTATTGACAAGCAAATTAATTTTTAATAAACCACACTAAGGAGCAAGGATTATGCGTATCCACGTCGTTTTAGGCAATGATGAAACTGGTGAGCGTATTTACTTGACGTCAAAAAATCGTCGTAATACGCCTGACCGCCTGGAGTTAAAGAAGTACTCACCAAAACTTCGCAAAGTAGTGACATTTAAGGAGATTAAGTAATTTATGGCAAAGAAGTCAAAGATTGCAAAGGCAAAAAAGATTGAAGCAATGGTTGCTAAGTATGCTGACAAGCGTGCTGAGTTGAAGGCCAAGGGTGATTACATCGCTTTGGCAGCATTGCCAAAGAACTCATCACCTGTACGTGCACATAACCGTGACCAAATTGATGGTCGCCCTCATGCTTATATGCGTGAATTCAAGATGTCACGTTTGAACTTCCGCCAATTGGCACACAAGGGTCAAATTCCTGGTGTGAAGAAGGCTTCTTGGTAAAATTCATTTTTTACAATTGATGAAGTGGTAAAAACGCCGAATGGCGTTTTTATTTTGGGCTCATCATAAATATGTTAGAGTAGACAATAGTGGTTCGTAACCATCCCACTTAAAAAAACTAGGAGAATTGAAAATGAAACAAAATAGAGCACGTGAAATCACATTAACAGCAATTGTTGCAGCTATCTATGCAGCAATTACATTAAGTATGATGCCGATTGCTTTTGGACCAGTCCAATTACGTTTATCAGAAGGTTTGAATCATTTATCAGCTTTTAATAAACGCTATATATTAGCTTTGGGACTAGGCGTCTTTATTGCTAATTTCCTATCACCCACATCACTTGGATGGGTCGACTGGGTATTTGGTACGCTAGGAACGGTCATTATGACTGCTGTTACTTACTGGTTAACACGGCGTGTGACAAATACGATAATTAAGATATTAATTTCGACAATTGTGGTATCAACGTTAGGAATGGCAATATTAGCGGCTGAATTTGTTTTAGCCTTTAATTTGAGCGTTCACAATGCTTTTCCTTCAGGTAGCAATGGTGGTTTAGTGGCGCAATGGTGGGCATATTATGTGACTGTTGTACCTGGAGAATTGGCATCTTTGATTGTTGGTGCTGTTGTGATTTTTGCTTTAAGTAAGATTGTTGATTTAGCGAAATAAGATGATAGATCAAAATTATTCAAATCAAAATGTTCTGATAACCGGTGCAGCGTCAGGTATTGGATTAGAACAACTAAAATTATATTTAGAAGCGGGCGCAAATGTTTTTGCAATAGACCGTCAAAATATTCCGATAGAACATGCACAATTAACCAGCTACAAGTTAGATATAACAGATCATCAGAAATTATCTGAAATAGCAGCAGCTATTGTACAGCAAGTATCTCATATTGATATTTTGTTGAATACTGCTGGTAAGCTAGATGATTATACGCCTTCATTAGAAACAAGTTATGCATCTTGGCAAGATATGATTGCAACTAATTTAACGCCGATGTTTATCTTATCTAACAGTGTGCTACCTGGCATGTTAGCTAATGGCTATGGTCATATTATTAATATGTCCTCCATTGCAGGACTGGTTGCTGGTGGCGGTGGGGCAGGTTACACAATGACCAAACATGCGATTGCAGGATATACAAAACAATTAACATATGATTATGCTCATAAGGGGATTCATGCTAATGCAATTGCACCTGGTGCGATTCAAACACCCATGAATCATAAAGATTTTGAAAATGGCGGTGAAATGGCAAAACAAGTTGCTGATGAAACGCCAGCTGGGCGATGGGCGAAACCCGAAGAAGTTGCGCATTTAACACTCTTTTTAACTAGTCCTCAAGCAGATTATATTAATGGTTCAGTAGTACCGATTGATGGTGGCTGGACCGTAAAATAAAAAAGCGATAATGAATTATAATGGTTCATCATTGCTTTTTTATTTATTCTTGTATAATTTTTGCGTACTTTTGAAATGTTGTATCATCGAGTTGTGCTAGGGTATCAAAGACTGCATTAAAGAAAGAATAAGGTTGATTAGGATACTCTTGAGCAGCGATTTCACCGGCAACTGATAGCAGAGCAGTACCGAAAGCGCAGGACTCTAAGTTGAACTCTGTTGCCAATGCAACGCCGATAATACCGTCTAGCATATCACCAGCACCGACATTGGTTGCAAATTGTGGATTACCATTTTGAATGATAAAAACGCTATGCCCGTCGGTTACAATATCTTGTTCACCGGATATGATAATAAAGGCGCCGGTCTTAATAGCTGCAGTTTTGGCAATAGCTATTTTATCACCAGAATCTTGCCCAGCATCAATGCCTTTGCTAGCCCAAGCAACATCAGCGATATGTGCAATTTCACTGATATTTCCTCGAATGGCAGCGATTTTTACGCTTTCGCTCAGTAATTTAAAATTAGTATCTCTTATTTTGGAAGCACCAATAGCAACAGGATCGACAACCACTGGGATGTCCTTTTTATTTGCTTCCCGGCCACTGCTGATGACACTCTTGAATGCTTCAGGATTTGTGGAACCTAGATTAAGAACTAAAGCGTTAGAAATACCGGTAAGATCGCCAGCTTCACGAGGATCTGTGAACATGATGGGCGAACCCCCAATAAAATTAATGGCATCAGCAACGTGTTGAGGTGTTACCATATTAGCAACATTAAGGATGATAGGATTAGTGGTTCTGATTTTTTCGATGGTCAGTGTCATAATAATGATTTTCCTTTTAACTGATATATGGTTGCTGCAACATTGCTACTATTCATGATTGCTGAAATGACTGCAACGCCATCAACTGGTGCCTGTCTTACTGATTGAACATTATGTTCATTAATACCGCCAATTGCTACCGTTGGTAAATCTGTTGCTTGGGATAGTTGGTGGAGATTTTGTGTTCCGATTGCTGGTGCTGCATCGCGTTTACTTTGGGTGGAAAAAATAGGACCGATACCTAGGTAGGCAATACCAGACACCTTTTGAGCATCATGTAATTCATCTTTTGTGTTGATGGATAAACCAACAAACATGTTATGCGCATCTTGCAAAACTTGTGAAATATCAGTATCGTTTTGCCCGACATGAAGACCATCTGCGTTTAATTGATTGGCGAGTTCAATATCGTCATCAACAATAAAAGGAACATGGTATTTCTGAGTGATATCATGTGCTAAGCGTCCGATTTCAAGTTTTCTTGTACCAGATAAAGCGCTAGGACCTTTTTCACGGTACTGAAATGCTGTAATGCCGTGACGGCAAGCTGCTTCTAATTGGGATAAAAAAGAATCAATATTACCATGAACGTTTTGTGTTCCAGCAACTAAATACATATCTAAAATAGCCTTATTAAATTTCATTTGGGGTACCTGCCATTTTCCAATGATTTAATGGTCCGTGTCCATGGCCAACAATAATATCTTGTTGAATGATTGTTTCGATAAAAGACTTCCCAAAACGAATTGCTGATGGGATGGTATCGCCTTTAGCCAGCGCGCTAGCAATGGCTGAAGATAAAGTGTCGCCTGTACCATGTGTTCGAATTGTGTCAACCTTTGGACTTGCCATCCAAAAGTCAGTCCCGTCTGATAGTAGTACATAGTCAGAAATAATATCACTGTCTTGATGGCCACCTTTGATGATGACGTTTTTAGCCCCCATACTAGCAATTTTTTTAGCTGCAGTACGTGTATCTTCATGATTTTTGATTGTCATATTAGTAATGGCTTCTGCTTCAGGAAGATTAGGTGTCACAATAGTCGCTAAGGGAATGAGATCATGAATGACAGAATCTATAGCATCTTTAGATAATAAACGTGTACCGCCCTTGGCAACCATGACAGGATCAACAATTAGTGGTTGTATATGATATTTTTTAATATTTTGCACAACACAGGCAACGTGTTCAGCATCAGCTAGCATACCGGTTTTGGCCGCTTTAATATCAAAATCCTCATAGATAGAGGCGAACTGCGCATCCACCATATCGGTGGGGAGTGCAAAGGCTTTTTGCACGTCCAGCGTGTTTTGAGCGGTAACCGCAACAACCACATTAGTACTAAATACATGGCAAGCTTGCATTGTTTTAATATCAGCTTGAATACCAGCACCACCACCCGAATCGGTGCCGGCAATCGTTAGCGCTTGAGGATATTGTTTCATGATTGTTGTGCCTCGGGTTGACTAATGATTGATTTAAAATGCCAATCTTGTTGATAGAAAGCCTGTTCCCAGAATTGCCACTCTAGTTCACAACTCTTTAGGAAAAATTGTTTTGCCTGAGTTCTTTGCTCAGATGTTGCTTCTGAAGCGAGGCGGTCGATCCAGCTAAAGACCCGTTTTGATAAGGATTCATCAGCGTCATTTTCCGTACCGGCATAAAAATCAATCCAACTTTTAAATGGATTATCATCAGTGTTAGCGTTTTGAGCAACTTGTTGACGGGCGATTTCACCGTAAGTCCAAGGGCAAGGCAGAAAGGCAGCCAGAATATTCATGAGAGAACCCGTGTCAGCTGCTCGATACATATGTGATTCATATAAATAGGCTTTGGGTGCTGGGGTAGCGTGTTGTAAATCTTCGTACTGAACACCTGCCACATCGCAAAAGACATGATGGGGATGTATTTCACTATTCAAAATAAAATCAATTGAATTGGCAAAAAAGGTCATTTCATTACGATCGGTTAGTTTTGTAATAGCATTAGCATAAATTTTAATGAATTCACTTAAGTACTGATAATCTTGCTGTACATAAAAAATAAGTGCCGCTTTGTCGACGTGCCCATTTGTAATACCTTGTACAAATGGATGTTTGTGAATTTCCGCCATAATAGGCGCTGCTGCTAGTTTTAGTTCATCTGAAAACATAAATCCTCCTAGCTGCCACTAGTAGAATACAAATAAAAAACCTTCTTTACCTAGGTGAAATCTAAGTAAAAAAAGGTATCTTTTATCAGAATACCACTTTCCTACGCTAGTATTGACTAGATCAGGTTCAAAGGGATTGACTTTACATCATCTCAGCCAAAATGGCACCCCTAGTGGACAGCATATTATTATTTTTAATGACGTTAGCATAGCATAACTTCATCATTTATTGCAAATACTTTTCTGAACGATTTTGAATGGAAGGATAAAAAAGTTCTTGATTTAGGAAAAAGGATAACTTATACTAACGTCGTAGTTAAATTATTTATCTGGGGTACCGTAAGGTTGAGATAATACCCATTGAACCTGTAGGTTAATACCTGCGAAGGAAGATAAGCTAGATTGGTTTTTAGTGCCGTCTGTTGCATTTTTCTTTTGCAATAGATGGCTTTTTACGTTGATTTAGTCATCGGGCAATTTATTGATACATAAGGACCTCTTTCTCTAGGAGGAGTAGGAGATTATGGAAAATTCAGAAGCAGTACAAACATCAAGGGCGTACAAATGGTCACTTAGAGAAGTCATTTTGATGGCTTTAATCGGGATTGGATTCGGTGTCATTTATTTTATTATGGATCCGATTTATGCAGCGCTAGATGCGGTGTTAGTCCCAATGGGACTACATCCCTATGCAATTGCTATTACAATCGGGCCATGGATGATGGCTGCGCCATTAGCGAGTTACTTACTTAAAAGAGTAGGTGCTGGCTTGATTGGTGAAATATTAGCAGCCACTGGTGAAGCTTTATTGGGTGGCTATTGGGGTGTTGCGACAATTATTTCAGGATTTATTCAAGGGATTGGTTCGGAACTTGGTTTTACATTAACGGGTTATAAAAGTTGGAAATTAGGATTGATTTTATCAACATTAACGGGAACTGCCGTAACCTTTTTTTGGTCATTGTTTCATGATGGCTACCTACAATTGAATATAGGTATGTTAATTGGTTTGTTTATTGTGCGTTGGATTTCAGTTGGCTTTTTTGCAGGCGTATTAGTTTACTGGATTGTTCGCTTATTAGAAAAGTCAAAATTGTTGAAGTGAACGTTGGTATTGAATGTGATTAAAGAAAGTTGACTGTAGGTATGAAATTAGAAACACATCAGCTAAGTATTCAATATGACAATCAAATTATTTTGAAGGACGTTGATTTTGAGCTGGAGAGTAAGCAATTTGCTTTGTTAGTTGGCCCTTCGGGATGTGGGAAATCGACTTTAATGATGGCACTTGCCGGTCTGTATCCAAAATACGGCGGGGTGTTAAGTAGTGCAGTGACATTAGATGGTCTTGCTGTTCACTCGATAAAAGCGAATCAACGCGCGCCACAAATCGCTATATTATTTCAACATCCTGAACAGCAGTTTGCGATGGACAATGTTAGAGATGAAATGATTTTTGCACTCGAAAATTTGTCGTTAGCTGCAGAAGAAATAGATAAACGAATTGATCAAGCGCTTCAATCGGTTGGTATAGCGTCATTGCAGCACCGCCAGTTGTCACAGTTATCGGGTGGTGAATTACAAAAAGTTGCACTTGCTGAAACATTAGCATTAGGTGCTGAAATAATTTTATTAGATGAACCATTTGCGGCAGTTGACCCGATACATCGTCGAGAATTACAGTTGGTACTCAAAAAATTAGTCGACGAAGGACACGGCATTTTAGTATCCGATCATGATAAAAGTAATTATGATACGCTCATCACGCATTTATATCATATGGAAAATCAGCAACTAGAACGAGTTGCTGATGCTGCATGGGGTGATTTTTTTAAGTCAACGCAGCAACAGAATCGTGTAGATAATGCACCATTTAATCAAAATATTTTTCAAATGCAACATATGGGTTTAAGTAATGGCAATCAAAGGATACTCGAAAATACGGATTTAGTATGGCCAAAGGGTAAAATAACATTGATTACTGGACCAAATGGTATTGGTAAATCAAGTTTATTACGGGCAATGGCTAAATTACAGGCATATTCTGGTGATTTAACCTATCAAGACGTTCCACTGCATCGTATCAAATTAAAACATCATGCAAGACGAGTTGGAATGGTGTTTCAAAATGCGAGCCAACAGTTTCTAAATATTACTGTTGCCGAGGAAATCGAACAAGCACAACAACATAGCCATCGTAGTGATTACTGGACAGCTGAAGTGATAGCCGATGCAGTCGAAAAATTAAATTTAATTGGATTATCTCATCATTCAGTCTATGAGTTATCAGGTGGTCAGCAAAAAAAATTACAAATCTTAATTATGATGATTATTGCACCAGAAACTTTATTAATGGATGAGCCATTAGCAGGTCTAGATGAGCATTCTATTCATGTATTAATGTCATTATTACAATACACAACTGCATTATTACATCAGAGCATTATCATGATTTCACATCAAACGCATAATCTGTTACCTTATATTGATTATCACGTGCATTTTGATAAAAATGGTTTGCACTATTGTCAGCAGGTAGCCTCATGAATGAATCACAGAAGTTGTTATTAGTTCTGCTCATCTCCGTTGAAATTGCTTTTACACATTCCGTCGTCGTGAATATGGCGCTAATTGTGATCAGTATTATGATTTTGATTCTGGTAAAATGTCCAATTAAGACATTAGTTCGTTTGACCATGATGTCGATTTTACCAGCCTTGGGATCATTTACATCTTTCTATTTTTTCGGTAGAGGTGATAGCGCTGATCGTTTACATTTTGCTTTAGTCATGACAACGCGTGTGTGGGCTTATATTTTTATGGGTGCAGCCTTTATGGAAACGATGGTGCTATATAAACTATTGAGAGCGTTGGAACAAAATGCTAAAATGTCAGCTACCTTTGTTTATGGTATTCTTGGAGCTTTTAATTTCATTCCTAAAGTTATTACGGCTGTTAAAACAACGCGAGCAGTAGCATTAATGCGAGGACAAGTGCTCAGTTTTTGGTCACCAATTTTGTACTTTAAGGCGATTAGCCAAGCTTTAGTATGGTCTAATAATCTAGCTATGGCTATGACATCACATGGTTTTGAAGAAGGAGAATCAAGGAGCTATTATCAATTATTACCGACAAAAATAGCGGGCTGGCTAATTATTTTATTTATTATGATAGCGCTACAAATTTGTCTGTTTGTGATTAAGTTGTGGTAATTAAGTCTCTTTAAATGAGATTAAAATATGATAATACTCATAAAAAGACTAATGAATATCCTTGAATAATTAGGATTTATTAGTCTTTTTTATATGGTTTAAGTGGCTGAAATCGTCTCTTTTGTTATTTGACTTAAATAGAGTTAAGATAAAAACAAGGAAACTTATAAATGATATAGGATGATTGTAGTGAAGGGAGAACAAATGTCTGATAAAAAAAAGGTAGTCGATGTGCCGCAAGGTGATATTCATGTTTATGATGATATTATGCCTTATTTTAATTCAGATCCAGTGATTCAAAATACAAAAAAGCAGTATCAATCGGTGACGTTTGTCACGACGGGTATTATTGCTTTTGACGGTGGACAGACAACGATGTTGCATCTTGGAACAGCGTTGAGTAAGCAAGGTTACCAAGTCTATTATTTAAGTTATGTTGAACAGCCTGTTGAAGAAATGGAAGAGAACGCAGCGTTTAATTGCCCTGGATATCAAGGGACTTGTTTAGGTATTAATGATTTAGAACGACATCAATCTGATATTTGGATTGCAACATTATGGGAATCCGCTTATGTGATTAAAAATTTCAAAGGGTATAAAATGTATTTTGTTCAAGATTATGAACCTTACTTTTATGCCTATGGTGATCGTTATCAATTAGCCAAAAAAACGTATGAACTTGGCTTACATATGGTGAGTTTAGGTCCATGGTGTGCTGATTTGATCGAAAAAAATTGTGTGGTTAATAGTCCACTTGAAAGCATTAATTTCCCTGTTGATAGCTCAACATATCCTTTCCAAGAACGCGATTTTAGTCAATATTTAGATAAGAAAAAAATTAAGTTGGCAGTTTACACAAAGTGGGTGAGCCCAAGACGAGCGCCCATTTACATTCAAATGGTATTGAATAATAGCCAACGACTGCTAAAAAAGAAAGGAATTGAATTAGAAATTTCTTATTTTGGGTCAGACAGTCAATACCAATTCATTAATGGTCGTAATTTAGGGAAGTTGAATCATTCACAGTTATTGCAACTTTACCGAGACAACGATTTTGGTATTGCACCATCTATGACAAACTTCTCATTAGTAACATTTGAGATGATGAGTGCTGGATTGCCTGTTATTGACTTTGCTGAAGGTTCCGGACCATGGTTTATGTCTAAAGACACTTATATATCAACGCACTTGGATGAATATCAACTTTCTGTAGCTATCGAAAAGGCTATAGCGTCACCAAGTCGTCGTTTGCAAAAAATGACACAGGATGCTAGAAACTATTTGCAACGTATCACATGGCAAAAAACAATTGATGATTTTATCGCTGTATTGGCTAATCTGTGAGATTGTCATTGGTTCATTGAGAAAGTAGACAGTCATTATGAAAAATAACAAGGTACTTGCAACTGTACAGTTTATTATTATTGTATTAGTTGTAGAAGGTATTGGTTGGTTATCTGGATTGTTAGCAGGTGACATTGCAACTAAGTATAATCATTTAACCCAACCGGTGTTATCACCACCTTCATATGTTTTTGGTATTGTTTGGCCATTACTTTACTTTATGATGGCTACAGCTTTCTTTATTGCATTGCGACAAAAAAATAAGCGTTATCAAAATCGCTTTATTGGCTTGTTTGTTGTTCAATTAGCTGTTAATTTTATTTGGAGTATTATTTTCTTTGGCGGAAATGCTTTTTGGTGGGGACTACTGGTAATTATAGGTTTAGATGTGCTGGTTATGTTCACTCTGAAATATGCCTATCGTATTCACCGCTACGCTGGATACTTACTAGTGCCATATATGTTATGGTTGCTATTTGCAACGTACTTGACGATTGGTACTGCTATACTCAATTAAAAAAGGTCGGACATTAAGTCCGACCTTTTTATACTTGGATTATATAATATTAATACCAACCATTAGCTAACCAGAAGCTCTTGGCATTTGACCATGAACCATAACGATCACTAACGTAGCTGTCCGCAACCTTTTCTTGGTTGGCTGCAGAATAATCACCATTTAAGTATGATGAACTCAATTGGTATTTACCAATATATTGGCCATTACGGGCGCTATAAGAATTTGTTGATTCCTTATTAGCAATCCACGCTTTGGCTGAAGCATCGCTACCTGAAACAGAACTTGAGCTTGATGCTGTTTCTTCTGTAGACGTAGCTTGTTTGGTTGAAGCAGTTTGTTGAGTTGATGCGGCTTGTTGAGTTGAAGCAGTTTGTTGAGTTGATGCGGCTTGTTGAGTTGAAGCAGTTTGTTGAGTTGAAGCAGTTTGTTGAGTTGGTGCAGTTTGTTGAGTTGAAGCAGCTTGTTGAGTTGAAGCAGCTTGTTGAGTTGAAGCAGCTTGCTTAACAGCAGGTGCTTGTGTTTGTGTTGTCGTTGTATTACCTGAAAGGCTAGGGATTACCAATGTTTTACCAACAAAGATTGAGTTGACATTGGTAATGTTATTTGCCTTAGCGATAGCAGATACACCAGCTGAAGCTTGTGCATCACCGTAAGTTGCGACGGCAATCTTGTTTAATGTGTCGCCAGATTTAATTGTATAGTTTGAGTCAGCAGATGCTGCGCTACCGCCTGCAATAAGTAATCCTGCAGCTGCGGCTGTTCCTAGAATAGCTTTAGTAAAGTTAGTAGCGATAGTAGTCAATTTGTTTCCTCCGTTTGTGTATATCAATAACAATGTTACGAATACTATTCTGAACCTTAGCGATTACAGTGATATTACTTCACTTTTTTTAAACAAGGACAAAAATGGATTAATGTTAAGCGCGTGATATATTCTTAAATTGATTACTATTTTTAAGTCAGTGAGATGACAATTTGTAATATTATACATACTACTAACATATAATTAGTAGATTGATTGATTATATAATAGAAGAAAATACAATTTTATCTTAATTTTATCTATATTAGTTGGAAAAACCGAGGTGAGAATATGGTAATACTTTATTATGATCAATATACTATCAATGATATGACTTATTACTTGGCCGTCGATGGTCAGTTGAGTTTGAGCTTTGTGGGTTCTCCAAATCATGGCCTGTCAGAAATACATCAGTATATTCCTGATGCACATTTAATAGAAGATAACATGCGGACGGTGGGTGCTGCACAATATTTACAAGCATACTTTAATGGTGAAGAATCACCAATTAGTCAACACATTACTTTTCATAGTGGTACTGACCTACAAAGAGCAGTTTGGCAAACGCTATTAACAATTAAGCGGGGACAAACATGGAGCTACAGCCAATTGGCTCAAAAAGTCGGCTATCCCAGCGCTGTCCGAGCAGTGGCAACAGCTGTTGCAAAAAATCCAGTATTATTCGTTGTGCCGTGCCATCGCATTATTCGTCAAAATGGGGATATTGGACAATATAGAGCAGGAAAAGATCTTAAACGGCAATTATTAATGATGGAAAAAGCGATTGTTTAGTTAACATAATATCGGTACTTGAGTATTATAAACGATGTAAAAGCTTGATATCATAACATTTATAGCGTTAACCGAGACTTGACAAAAAGCGGTTAAACAGCTAAAATTATATTTGTTAGTATTTAGTCGCAGACTGCTCGTTTGCGACTTTTGTTATTGAAAGGTGGTCTTTGTGGCAGGTAAAATTCCGCAATCTTTTGTTGACGAAGTTCGCCAAAAAGTTAATATTATAGATGTTATTGGTCAATATACTGAATTAGTTAAACGTGGCAAGCAGTATAATGGTTCTTGTCCATTTCATGATGATCATCATCCATCACTTTTTGTCGATGAAACGAAGCAAGTATATAATTGTTTTTCGTGTGGTCGTTCGGGTTCGGTTTTTTCATTTGTTATGGAAAAAGAGGGGTTGAGCTTTCCTGAAACTGTATTGTCGTTGGCTGAGTCTGTTGGTATGACTGTCAGCCAACAAATGGCCTCTAATGTAACCCATCAAACAGACGGCACGACGCAGCAAATTTATCAGTTATATGTTGATGCGCAAAAAATGTACCAACATATCTTGTTAAATACAACATCTGGTGAAAAGGCACTGGCTTATCTTCATAATAAGCGTCAATTATCTGATGATATTATTCAGACTTTTGGTATTGGCTTTGTACCGGAAGACAATGTTTTATTGCAATATGCTCAAGATAAGGGTATATCAAGCAATGTGTTAAGTCAGTCAGAGCTTTTTATTGAAAATAATTCTGATGGTAAGTTGCGAGACCGTTTTTCGGGTAGAATTGTATGGCCCATCAAAAACGATCGTGGACAGGTTGTTGGCTTTTCTGGTCGTTCTCTTAGACCTGATGATCAGATCAAGTATATGAACAGCCCTGAAAGCCCATTTTTTAATAAATCAAAACTGCTCTATAATTTTGATTTAGCAAAAGCAACCATTAGACAGACGAGTACGGTATTCATATTCGAAGGTTTTATGGATGTCATTGCAGCGCATATGGCAGATACATTGTCTGGTGTGGCAACAATGGGTACAGCATTGACCAAAGAACATATTCAACTGGTTAGTCGGTATGCAAAACAAGTCATGCTCGTCTATGATGGTGATGAACCGGGGCAACGCGCAGCCAAGCGTAGTATTCATTTAATTCGTCAATATGCACCAAAAATCAAAATGGGCATTGTCCTGTTACCTGATAATTTGGACCCGGATGAAATGAGAACTCAACGTGGTGTTGATAACTTAAAACGGGCGTTGCAACAGAGTGTTCAAACACCAGTAGAATTTCTAATCGAGAATGCGCGTTTCGGAAAAAATTTGAGTAATCAATCGCAATATCTGAGTTTTATCAACGACGCATTGACGATTATCGCAGAAGCAACACCCGTCGAACAAGATATTCAAATTAAACGATTAGCTAATGAATTTAATACGTCTCAAAGTGCATTACAAGCGCAATTAGCACAAATTGTAACGCAGACATCAGTAACACATCCCAAACGTTCTAATGGCACACAAAATGATGTTGAACAGGCCAAAAGTTCTTTTGAAACGGTTGATGTTAATCACAGTATTACAAGAGTTGAGCAGGCTGAACGGGCATTGATCATGGCCATGATCAAGTCACCATCAGTATTAGCTTATGTTAAACAGACAGAGGGTTTCGCTTTCATTCATTCCGATTATCAGTTATTAATGATGCTGGTTGACATTTATCATAACCAGCATCCAGCACAATTTGATTTAGCGCAATTTATGGATTTTATTCAAAAACCAGAGTTGAATCAAAAATTAATGGCTATGGAACGTGTATTCGGAGATCTTACCATTAATGATGAAGCGATTCATGATTATTTACACATTATTGTCGAAGAAGCACCATTAGATGAAAAAATTAATCGTATTCAAGAAAAGCTGAATATTGCTAAAGCGCAGCATGATCAGACACAAATGATTACATTAATGACAGAACTGATACAGCTTAAACGTCAAAAGCAACAATATAGTTTATAATTGAGTTATATGAGCATTGCATTACAGGAGAATATATGGCTACTATTACAGCATCAAGTAAAATCTCAGATATTAAAGCATATTTAGATCAACATCATGTTTCCTACAATAGCCGCGCCAAAAAAGCTGAGTTGTTGGCCTTAGCTCAAGGTAAAACACCAGAAGAAGCAGCGGCTGCAGGTAAAGCATCAACACATAAAAGAAGTACTAAATCTGGTCCTATTAAAAATCCAGAATATGACAAAGCATTGAAGGCTTTGATTGCTGAATTTAAACCTTTGAAGCAGGTTAAGTACGATGATTTAGCAACGCGTTTGGCGCAACCTTTCTCTCTAGATGAAGAGAATATTGAACGCATGATGGAAAAAGTTGAAGATGCTGGTATTGCCATTGTTGATGAAAAGGGCGATCCAGCACCGGAAGTATTGCGTGCTAAGCAAAATAAGCCTAGTAAGGAAGAATTAGCTGCGGCTGAGGATACACCGGCTGGCATTAAAATTAACGACCCGGTACGTATGTACTTAAAGGAAATTGGTCGTGTGTCATTGCTGAAGGGTGATGAAGAAATCGAAATCGCCAAGCGTATTGAGGCTGGTGATGCTGATGCTGAAATCGCTAAACAAGAGTTGGCGGAAGCTAACTTACGATTAGTGGTATCGATTGCTAAGCGTTATGTTGGCCGTGGTATGCAATTCTTGGACTTGATTCAAGAAGGTAACATGGGGTTGATGAAGGCCGTTGAGAAATTTGACTATCAAAAGGGATTCAAGTTTTCAACGTATGCAACATGGTGGATTCGTCAGGCCATTACACGTGCTATTGCCGATCAAGCGCGTACAATCCGTATTCCAGTGCACATGGTTGAAACGATTAATAAATTAATTCGTATTCAACGACAATTGCTTCAAGATTTGGGTCGTGAACCATTGCCTGAAGAAATTGGGGCTGAAATGGACCTAGTACCAGATAAGGTCAGAGAAATTCTTAAAATCGCACAAGAACCTGTTTCATTAGAAACACCAATCGGTGAAGAGGATGATTCACATCTTGGCGATTTCATTGAAGATAATGAAGCTGTTTCGCCAGCTGATTCTGCGGCATATGAAATGTTAAGAGAGCAGCTTGAATCAGTATTGGATACGCTGACTGATCGTGAAGAAAATGTATTGCGTTTGCGTTTTGGTCTTGAAGATGGGCGTACCCGTACTTTGGAAGAAGTAGGTCGTGTATTTGGTGTAACCCGCGAACGTATCCGACAAATTGAAGCCAAAGCACTACGTAAGTTAAGACATCCAAGTCGTTCAAAGCAATTGAAAGATTTCATGGACGAGTAACATGAGTAGCGTTGATAAAAGCGGTGGGTAACCGCTTTTTTTGCTATACTGAGTGAGTATAAAGTTATTAAAGGAAAAACAGTAAGTATGGATAGTACACATCTTTCGCTACGTTTACAAGCCGTAGCAAACTATGTAAAAAAGGGCGCAAGGATAGCTGATATTGGTTCGGATCATGCTTATTTACCAGCCTATTTAGCACGTCATCAACAAATTGATTATGCTATTGCTGGTGAGGTGGCACGTGGACCGTTTGATAATGCAAAGCATGAAATACAGAGTCAGGGTTTGGCAGACATAGTCCATCCACGCTTAGCGAACGGCTTGAAAGCTATAACGCCGGACGATAAAATCGACACTGTGATTATTGCCGGTATGGGTGGTATTTTAATTACCGAAATATTATCTGCTGGGTTAACCCAACATCAGCGTTTTCCCAATCTCATTTTGCAACCCAATACCGATGAGTTTATTGTGCGTGAATGGTTAATGAAGCATGATTATACGATTCATTCAGAAAGTATCGTGCAAGAGGGAAAGCATTTTTACGAAGTAATGATGATTGAGCAGGGTAAACAAACATTATCCCGACAAGATATTTATTTTGGACCGGTGCTAAGTAAACAAAAATCACCTACCTTTAAAGCGAGATGGGAAAAAGAATTGGAGCGTATTCATATTATTTTGTTGAAATTACGACAAGCAAATAAAATGAATACACAAGCTTACGATGAATGGTCTCAACGTTATCAGGAAATTCAAGAGGTATTAAATAGATGATTGCACAAGAATTAATCAATGAAATTGAAAAATTTGCACCTAAAAATTTAGCTGAAAAAGGCGATCCAATTGGTTTGCAAATTGGGGACCCAACACAAGAAATTCATAAAGTTATGACAACGCTGGACGTACGACCAGAAGTTGTTCAAGAAGCAATTGAAATGAATGTTGATTTTATATGGGCACATCATGAAGCTATGTTTCACCCTGCCAAAAATCTTGATTTATCTGTGCCACAAAATAAAATGTATGCGCTACTTATCAAACACAATATTGTGGTTTACGCTTCTCACACGAATTTGGATGCGACAAAGGGTGGTATGAATGACTGGTTAGCAGGGAAGCTGGGTTTAACACATGTACAACCATTAATCCCTAATGATGATGGTGAAACCGGTCTTGGACGAATAGGTGAACTGGCAGAACCCATAACAGTCGCTGAGTATGCAGAAAAGTTAAAACATACTTTTAATGTAAAAGCTGTACGTGTTATTGCGCGAAATTTAAATCAAGCTATCCAAAAGATTGCGGTCTTGGGTGGCGATGGCGGTCGCTACTGGGACGTTGCTCAAGCTAAAGGGGCTGATGCCTACATAACAGCAGATGTGTATTACCATGTTGGGCACGCTATTTTAGCTAATGATTTTATTGTCATTGATCCTGATCATCATATGGAGGCCATTGCGAATCAGAAAATGGCAGAATTGGTCTGGCAGTGGCAAATTGAACATAAATGGGATTTGGAATATATTAATGTAACACATGAGAATACGGATCCTTACCAATATATCTAATGCTAGTGAAAGGGATGTAATCAAGCTGATTAGCGTGATTGCGAATACGAAATAATGATAAACGAAAAATATCCAGAATTAATGAATCGCTTTTTGCGTTACGTAAAAATAGATACACAATCAGATGAAGATTCAAAGACGATTCCTTCTTCGCCAAAAGAGGTGGCCTTCTTAAGAGATTTGTCTATGGAATTGGAAACGCTTGGATTGGAAAATGTCCGGACGATGCCTGATGGCTATGTCTTTGCTGAATTATCAGCGAATATTGATGACGATAACGTCCCAACAATTGGGTTCATTGCGCACGTTGACACCGCTGATTTTAACGCTAAACAGGTTAACCCTCAAATTATCCCCAATTATGATGGCCATTCGGAGATTGTATTAGGCGATAGTGGCTATAAGTTAACTGTGTCGGAATTTCCAAGCTTAAAAAAGTATATGGGGCATACTTTAATCACAACGGATGGTACGACATTGCTTGGTGCGGATGATAAGGCAGGGGTTGCTGAAATTGTATCTGCTATTCAATATTTAGTCACACATCCAGATGTTAAACATGGTGCATTACGTTTTGCATTTGGGCCGGATGAAGAAATTGGTATTGGTGCTGATCATTTTGATACTGATGCTTTTGGTGCGGATTTTGCATATACAGTTGATGGTGGGCCATTGGGTGAGTTAGAGTGGGAAACATTCAACGCAGCGGATGCCCGAGTAACAATTGCTGGTCGTAATGTTCACCCTGGGACGGCTAAGAATAGCATGATTAATGCGATTCAAGTGGCCATGGACTTTCATTCACAGTTACCTGATCATGATCGGCCAGAAAACACTGAGGGAATTGAAGGCTTTTGGCATTTGATGATGATTGAAGGAACACCTGAAAGTGCTACGATGCGCTACATTGTGCGTGATCACAATCGTAAGCAATTTGAAAATCGCAAACAAAAATTAGTTGATATTGCCGAACAATTTAATCAAAGATTTGCGCATGAGCAACGCATTACTGTGACAATCAATGATCAATACTACAACATGGGTGAAATTTTGAAAGACGATATGCGTTCTGTGAATCTAGCTGAAGCAGCGATGCGGTCACTAGATATTAAACCAATTATCGAACCCGTAAGAGGTGGTACAGATGGGTCTAAAATAACGTTCTTAGGATTACCAACACCTAACTTATTTGCTGGTGGAGAGAACATGCATGGCCGTTTTGAATACGTTTCAGCACAAGTGATGACTCAAGCAACGGATACGATTTTAAAGATTATTGCACTATCCCAGCAGTGATTAACAGGATAAATAAAAACTCGAACATTGACGGTAATGTGTCAACATTCGAGTTTTTATTAATTTTCGGTTTTATTCTGTGGTATTGCACGACCAGAAATAGCTGGAATTGCAATCAGTGCAACTTCGCCAACAATAATGGCAATGATAGCAACCCAAACAAATGAGTAGCTAGCACCAGTTAATTGAGAAACGATATAGCCAAGAATTTCACCAAAAACTGCAGACCAGAAGGCCACTGTTAAATATTTCATATCTTCACCTCATTAACAATTAGTATAATACGCTTTTCACAAAATTTAGCAAGTCTAAGACCATAAATTCAGTATAATAATACTTATGAAGGTTTAAGACGTGTTAGGAGGCCAATGATGTATGCACCATTACAGATTTTTAGTAGTTATAGCCTATTAAAAAATCCCAATACAGTGAATGAAATTATAAGTAAAGCTAAAGATAGAGGATACCAGGCATTAGCCTTAACTGACGTTAACAATCTTTATGGCGCAGTTGAATTTTATCATGCAGCACAGCAACATCATATTAAGCCGATTTTGGGCGTCACATTACATGTTGCGGGTCTCGTTAACACTGCAACTGCATTTCCTGTTATTTGTATTGCTACTAATGACATTGGCTATCGTAATTTAATGCGAATATCCTCTATGAAAATGACACAAGATGATCAGCAACTATTGTCATTTAATCAATTTAAACACGATTTAGCAGGTATTGCTATTATCTTGCCACATGATAGTGAAATCGGACAGCTCATTGGCACTCAAACATCGGTTTTAAATGAGACATGGCAGCAATTAACTACTTTGCTGAATCATGATGATTTATATGTTGGCATTCATCCTTTTTTGGCACCTCAGATTCTTCAAAATTTAACTGATTTTGCACAAAATAATCAAGCACAACTGATTGCTTTGGACGACGTTGATTATTTAGACCCGACAGATGCCTTTACCACACAAGTGTTACGCGCAATTGATACGAATACTAAGTTAGAAGGAATCGAGCTATTGCGACAACAAGAAGGGGCGCATGTACTGAGGCCGTTTCACGATATCGACCAGGCCTATCAGGCAACATCGACATTACGGCGTGCGTTTGAAAATAATGAGCAATTAGTGGATAAAATAAATGTTAGTATCGCATTTAAGCAAGTTAACTTACCACAATTCGTCACCCCTCATGAACAAACGAGTATGCAATATCTTGAGCAATTAGCAACTGAAGGGCTTAAGCAACGCTTAATTAAAAATAAATCATCTCATGATACTTATGTTGAGCGATTAAATCATGAGTTAGCAGTGATTAATGCATTAGGTTTTAGTGATTATTTCTTAATTGTATGGGATATTCTTAATTTTGCACACACACATCATATCCAAACGGGACCTGGTCGTGGCTCGGCAGCAGGTTCTTTGGTAGCGTATGCTCTACATATAACTGATGTTGATCCAATTCAATTTGGTTTACTATTTGAGCGTTTCTTGAATGCTGACCGTGTTCAAATGCCAGATATTGATATTGATCTACCAGATAACAAGCGTGAACAAGTGCTCGATTATCTCCATCAAAAATATGGTCATCGTAATTTTGCACAAATTATCACATTTGGTACTTTAGCTGCTCGACAGGCTTTAAGGGATACTGCACGTGTCTTTGATTTGTCGCAACGAGATATTAGTCGTTTGAGTCACACTTTGCCAAAAAAATTACATTTTACACTGCAAGAAGCAATCAATGAAACACCACAATTATCAAAGTTACTGGGTGAATTACCGCATGGCCAGTTAATCTTTGATACGGCTCAAAAAATTGAAGGTTTGCCGCGTAATGTATCAACGCACGCTGCTGGTATTGTGTTAAGCGAATCTCCTTTAATTCAGACACTGCCTGTTCAAAAGGGCAGTGAAGATAAATTATTAACACAGTTTGAGAAGGATACGGTTGAAAATCTAGGATTATTGAAAATTGACTTGTTAGGGTTACGTAATTTAACATTGCTCAGTCAAGCGCTTTATTATGCCAAACCTTATTTACCAGATCATTTTGATATTAGTACAATTCCATTAGATGACCCTCAGACCTTAGCATTATTTGCTAAGGGAGATACAGATGGTGTTTTCCAGTTTGAATCAGCAGGAATTAAAAACGTTTTGAGACGTCTACAGCCAACAACATTTGAATTGGTCGCAGCTGTTAATGCATTGTATCGACCAGGCCCAATGCAAAATATTAATCATTTTGTTGCCAGACGGCATGGTAAAGAACCAGCGTCCTTACCGGATGCTAGTTTGAAAACAATTTTAGCTCCAACATTTGGTATTATTGTGTATCAAGAACAGGTCATGCGTGTGGCAGAAACTTATGCTGGTTTCACATTGGGTGAAGCTGATATTTTACGTAGTGCCATGTCTAAGAAAAATGTTCAAAAAATGTCTGAAATGCATGATAAATTCATTCAGGGCGCCATTGCAAAGGGTCACGAACATCAGCAAGCTGACAAGATTTTTAACTATATCGATGAATTTGCTAATTATGGCTTTAATCGTTCGCATGCGGTGGCTTATAGTAAAATGGCTTATCAGCTCGCTTATTTAAAAGTTAACTATCCAATTGCCTTCTTTGTGGCCTTGTTAAATGCTAATCTTGGTAATCAAGATAAAGTGCGCTTATATGTTACAGCAGCCAAATTACGGCACATTGAAGTGAAGGCCCCAGATGTTAATCAATCTGAACGTTTTTGGACGATTAACCAAGAATCGTTACAAATGGGATTGAATAATATTCGTGGTGTGCGCACTGATTTTGTAACAGCTGTACTAGCTGAACGACAGGAAAATGGCGCCTTTCATTCGATACAGAGTTTTATTCGTCGCATACCCGAAAAATTACGTAAGCAAGAGGTGCTAGAGCAACTCGCTTATGCTGGTGCTTTAGATCATTTTGGGTATAACCGCGCTGAGATATTGCGTGCTTTGCCAGACCTAATTGATGCAGCGAATTTTGGCGATTTGATTCTAAACGAAACGAAAATAGCTCAGGTTGAGGAATTGGCATTAACAGAGCGATTAAATAAAGAAAAAGAAGTCATTGGTGTCAACTTATCAGGGCATCCGCTGGATGACTATGGCACTTTTATTTCAGAACATCAACTGACACAAATTGCTGATATTAAAGAAGCCGACCAGAAAATTGGTGTTTTGGGCTTAATCGATGGTGTGCGTACGATTCGGACTAAAAAAGGCGATTTAATGGCTTTTGTTAACATATCCGATACAAGCGGTAGTTTGAGTGTAACGGTTTTTCCTAATCTCTATCAAAAGGTACAAGATATCTTAAAAGTTGGCCAAATTATTTTAATATCTGGTAAAACCGAGACAACACGACAAGTTAGCTTGATTGCGCAACAGTTAAATTTGGCACCGAAGCCAACTGTATCAAAAACGTCTTCACGCACTTGGTTTTTGCAGTTTGATGCGCAACACGATAATGATGACAATAAAAGGCGCGTGAGTGATGTACTAAAAAAGCATCACGGGCCGATACCCGTCGTTGTGCATTGGCAAAATACTGGAAAAAGTTCACAATTAGAACAAAAATATTGGTTGAGTGATGAAACCGGTATCATCCGTGATTTAGCGCCTTTGTTGGGCGCAGATAATATTATTTTCAGACGATAGAAAAATTTTTTCATTGTTTTCATCTTGTACATTTACGAAACAATGTATAAAATAGACTTTGGTTAATGTTGCACAAGCAACTATAAAGATTATAAGGAGTTTATCTAACCATGAAGAAGACGAAAATTGTCTCAACACTTGGACCGGCGTCATCAGATGTCGAAACTATCGTAAAGTTAATTGAAGCTGGTGCAAACGTATTCCGCTTTAACTTTTCACACGGAGACCATGAAGAGCATTTGGCGCGTATGAGTGCCGTTCATGAAGCTGAAAAGATAACTGGTAAGATTGTTGGTATCTTGTTGGATACAAAGGGTGCTGAAATCCGTACAACAAAGCAAGCTGACGGTAAGATTGAGTTCCATACTGGTGATGTTGTTCGTATTGCTATGGACGAGAATCTTGAAGGAACTAAGGAAAAGATTGCCGTAACTTATGCTGGCTTGTTTGACGATGTCAAAGAAGGCGGACAAGTATTGTTTGATGATGGTTTGTTAGGTACAACTGTTATTGAAAAGGACAGCGCTAATCGTGAATTAGTTGTTCGTGTTGAGAACGATGGTATCTTGGGTTCACGTAAGGGTGTTAATGCGCCTGGTGTTTCAATTAACTTACCAGGTATTACTGAGAAAGATGCTGATGATATTCGCTTCGGATTGGATCACGAAATCAACTACATCGCTGCATCATTCGTTCGTAAGCCAGAAGACGTTCTTGAAATTCGTTCATTATTGAAAGAAAAGAACATGGAACATGTTCAAATCATTCCTAAGATTGAATCTCAAGAAGGTATTGATAACCTTGATGCTATCTTGGAAGTTTCAGACGCTTTGATGGTACCACGTGGTGACATGGGTGTTGAAATTCCAGCCGAAAACGTTCCTTTGGTTCAAAAGGAAATGATTCGTAAGATGAACAAGTCAGGTTTGCCAGTTATCACGGCTACTCAAATGTTGGATTCAATGGAAGAAAACCCACGTCCAACACGTGCCGAAGCTTCTGACGTTGCCAATGCTGTATTCGATGGTACAGATGCAACAATGCTTTCTGGAGAATCAGCTAACGGTGAATATCCAGTCGAAGCAGTTGCAACAATGGCAGCTATCAATGAAAAGGCTGAAACTGTATTGAAGCAATACGGTCGCCATGAAACAACTTTCTTTGATGAAACAGATACAACTGAAGCAGTTGCTAACTCAGTAGCTGAAATTGCACGCAACATTAATGCTAAGGCAGTTGTTGTGTCAACAAACTCAGGCTACACAGCCCGCATGATTTCAAAGCATCGCCCAGATGTTGATATCTTAGCTATCACATATTCAGAACGTGTACAACGTGGTTTGACATTGAACTACGGTGTTGCTCCTGTTGTATATGAAGCCCCACAAACTGTTGATGAAATGGTTGAATTGGCTAAGAAGGCAGTCAAGGAACAAGGACTTGCTACTGATGGTGATACAATTGTTATCGCTGCTGGTGTACCAATGTCACAATCTGGTACAACTAACATGCTTTCAGTACAAACAGTTTAATGACAAATAAAAAAGCGGTTATTTAACCGCTTTTTTTGTTTGCGTATTTTGATTTGTGATAGGGGTTTTATTATCAGCAAATGCTTGTGCTGCAGTAATAACAACATAGATGACTAATACTAGAATCACAGTAAGTATGAAGGCACGCAAGGGATGAAAGATAAAATGTTTGATTTTATTTGAATTTGAGGTGTGGTGATGATGTTCATCAGGATCGAATTTACCTTCAACAATGGAAGCATTAGCTGCGTAGGCAAAACTATCAGTATCCACGGCTTTAGCTGATGATTCGTAGGGAACAACTGTAATGGAACGAATAGTCGGTTGATGAACCTTATGGGCATCGCGATTGTTGAGAATGTTAGAACGAAAACCATCAATAGCAATTAATAATCGACTTGATAAGGATGCGGTTATACTTTTTAATTGCCTATAAGATGTTGATATTGGTATTTTCATATAATTTCCTCCGTAACTCTCTTAATTATAAGAAATTTAAATCTTTTTTTATATGGTATTTAAGGATTGCAATTATTTTATAAACAAATTTAGCGCTTCTTAATCTTTTGTTGTTGTGATTGTTTTATAATGAAATCATGGACAAAAGTGAATTACAATTATATCGAGATTATCTTGAATTTGAACGGCTATATTCTGCGCAAACAATTAAGGCTTATATGATTGACATTCATGAATTTGTAGATTTTTTGAAGCAAAATGGTGGTTTTACATCTTATGCGAAAGTGCAAACATTGGATATTCGTGTGTATCTTAATGATTTGTATGAGCGCTCATTAGCTAGAACAACAATCGCTAGAAAAATTAGTAGCCTACGTATGTTTTATCAGTTTTTAGTGGCAAACCACGTTCTAGAAGATAATCCTTTCGAAAATGTTGCGCTACGTAAACATCAAAATCATTTACCAGAATTTTTTTATGAAGAAGAAATGAAGGTACTTTTTGATACTGCCTATAATCAACATACAAAATTGTGGCAGAGAAATGCCGCGTTATTGGAATTATTGTACGCAACAGGAGCAAGAGTCGCTGAAATTGTTAATTTACGATTACCACAACTTGATTTTTCAAAGAAGTTAGTTTTACTTCGCGGAAAAGGTGATAAAGAACGGTATGTTCCATTTGGTAAGTTTGCAGATCATATACTACAACGTTACACGCAGGAGTTGAGACAAGAATTACTAACACAGTATCAGCAAGATCATGATTTCGTTTTTGTTAATAATCGTGGTGCACCATTAACGACTGCAGGCGTGTCGTATATTTTGTCACAATTAATGAAACAGTCCTCATTAAATGGTAAAATACATCCGCATATGTTGCGTCATACGTTTGCTACACACTTGTTAAATCATGGCGCTGATATGAGAACTGTTCAAGAATTGTTAGGGCATGTTAATTTATCCACGACGCAAGTTTATACGCATGTTACACGTGAGAGCCTGCAGAAAAATTATCAAAATTTCTTTCCAAGAGCTAAGTTAAACGATACACAATCATCCTAAAAATTGGTAGAATATAAATATTATGATAAAACTTGAAAATGAAGAGATTAAAGTAGAGATTAATGAGTTAGGTGCTGAGCTATCTAGTGTATGGCATAAGCAAGCAAAATTAGAGTACATATGGACTGCTGATCCAAAATATTGGGGAAGACATGCCTCAAATCTATTTCCAATTGTTGGACGATTACGTGGCGATCAATTCCAAGTTGCTGGTGAAACTTATTACATGAACCAGCATGGTTTTGCCCGTAATTCTACGTTTACGGTGGTGGAAAGTAGTGCGACCAAGGTTATCTTTCGTTTAGGAGATACACCAGAAACACATCGTGTCTATCCTTTTAAATTTCAATTTGATATTAGTTATGAGCTCACTGATGACAATGTTTTGCATATTGCGTATATTGTGCATAATACGGATACGGCAGAATCTTTGTTCTTTAGTGTTGGCGGACATCCTGCCTTTAACTTACCATTAGATGGCGGTAAGTTCTCAGACTACTATGTTTCTGTTGAACCGGAAAAAATTTACGATCGCATTCGCTTAGTTGGTCCTTATTCTAATCCATCACAGCCAACACCATTTGATGCCAAGATTCCATTACGATTACGACAAGAAGACTATCATGATGATGCGATTATTTTGCGATTAGAACGTCAAAAAACATCGTTATTATTGGCACGCTTGGCCAATCAGCACGGTATGCGTATGACATTAGACAATGCGCAGTATGTCGGTATATGGACACCAGCAGGTAAAGAAGCGCCATTTATTGCGATTGAGCCATGGTGGGGCTTAGCAGATACAGTTGATGCTACCGGTAACTTCAAAGAAAAGTATGGTATTAATGTACTTGCAGCAGGCGATACTTTTAATGGCACGTATAGTCTGTCATTTTTCTAATTTTATAACACATTCTTAAAAATATTTAATAATTTAGTTGACAAAATAATTTGTTCTGTTAGGATTATAGTATAAATTAAAAGTGAGAACGACATGAATAAGAAATCCTTGAAATTAAATAGCTATTATTACTTCTGGTTTACCTAGGCCGTCGCATCAAGTGCGTCGGCTACCGACGCACTTGGTGACCTGAAGTTTTTTCAAGATTTCAAGCACTAAGTGTAACAACACTTAGTGTTTTTTATTGAAAGAGGATCCTTTCTATAAGACCACATATAGTGTTGTGCTAACACTGTATGTGGTTTTTATATTCTTAATTTAAAATGAGAGGATTAATATGGAAAATAAGATTAATGTAACAAAATTGGATGAAAAAATCATTAATAGTGTTCGGCTGCTTGCCAATAAGATGATTACCAAGGCAGGTTCTGGACATCCTGGTATCGCGCTCGGCGCTGCACCTGCATTGTTTGAGTTATATGCGAATCAGATGATGCTCGACCCCAAGAATCCTAATTTTGAAAATCGTGATCGGTTTGTATTATCTGCTGGTCATGGCTCTGCCTTACTGTACAGTATGTTACATACGGCAGGGTTTGCGATTACTGGAGAGGATCTGGCTGCTTTTAGACAGTTCGGTAGCATAACACCGGGTCACCCTGAAGTTAACGTTACACCTGGCATTGAAGCGACAACAGGTCCTTTAGGACAGGGATTGGGTATGGCCGTTGGTATGGCAATGGCTGAAGCAAAGTTACATCATCAATTTCCTAATGTGATTGATCATTACACATATGTTTTGGTTGGTGATGGTGACCTCATGGAAGGCATTAGTCATGAAGTAGCTAGCTTAGCTGGTCAACAGCAACTCAAAAAATTAATTGTGCTGCATGATGATAATGATATTACTTTAGATGGTGAGAAATCGCGCAGTGATATTACGGATATGCCGAAGAGATTTGAAAGCTATGGCTGGGACGTTAGAAAAGTAGCAGATGGTAATGATTTGATTGCCATTCATGATGCGATTGAAAATGCTAAATTGTCACCCGAACCATCATTCATTTCAATTAAAACGATTATTGGTGAATCTGGTCCTTTTGCTGGAACAAGTAAAGCGCATGGCACGCCGTTAACGGAAAAGCAACTTAACACATTAGCAGATAATCTTGATGTAACATTATCAGGGTTTGAGATTGATACAGATTTACGGCAAAATATTCAAGAACGAATTGCACAACGCTTAGCGTTACAAAAGCAGCCAACTAAAGACGAAAAATTGGCTTACCAAGCATTTGTACAGCATCATGATATTTCGGATGTTCATCTAGATGCGCTACAGACATTACAAGCTGGGCGTAAAATTGGACACGCTGTTTTGCAAAAGATGAGTCAAGCTGTGCCAAATATTTGGGGCGGCTCGGCTGACTTGATAGCATCGACTAACGCAAATATTGAAGAAAGTGGTGTCTTTTCTTCAGATGATTTAGCTGGGCGTAATATTGCGTTTGGTGTGAGAGAATTTGCGATGTCTACTGTTATGAATGGTATTGCATTGCATGGTGGAACTAAAGTATTTGGTGCAACATTCTTGGCTTTCTCAGATTATATGAAAGCTGGTATTCGTTTAAGTGCACTACAAAAGCAACCTGTTATTTATATCTTTACACATGATAGTATTACCGTTGGCGAAGATGGTCCTACTCATCAGCCAATTGAACAATTAATGGGACTAAGAATGATACCTGGTGTTGATGTCTTACGGCCAGGTAGTGCACAAGAGATTGCGGCGGCTTGGCGTCAAGCCCTCCGCTCAACACAGCGACCAACGATTTTAATATTGAGCCGTGGCACAATTGGCAATGAGACGACTGCAGAACAAGCGGAAAATATTATACAGCATGGTGCAGGTATTGTTGAAACTGATGATCAGCCCGTTGTTAACTTGATTGCAACCGGAACGGAAGTTCAGCTGGCGATGCAGGTTAAACAACAATTAGCTGATCATCATATTGCAAGTCGAGTGGTTTCAATGCCCAATTTGAATCGTTATCTGGAACTCGATGAAAAAGATCAAGCTGCGATCATTGATGAACAAGCGAAAAAAGATGTAGTCATCGAGGCAGGTAATACATTGGGATGGCAATCAGTTGTAGGAAAAGATGGCTTGATATTTGGTATTGATCAATTCGGTGCTAGCGCACAGCCGAATGCGATGATGGTCGACTTTGGACTGACCGCAACACATATTTCACAAAGAATTATGGAGTCGTTACAATGACACCAACAGTTTATGGCTTGATTGCCCACCCAGCGGGGCACTCACTGTCACCAAAAATGCAAAACGCGATGATGAAACAATATCAGATAGATGCGCATTATCACGCGTTTGATATCGCAGAATCAGATTTTGAAACAGCCATCGCTGGTTTACGAGTACTGAATGTTGGTGGTTTTAATGTTTCAACACCCTATAAGCAAAAAATTATCACACAATTAGATGAAATTTCACCTTTAGCACAACGGTTGCAGGCAGTGAATACTGTGAAACAAGTTGGCAATCGTTGGATTGGTATTAATACAGATGGTGATGGCTTTTGGAAGAGTATTTCGGAGCATCAACGTAAACAGAATGTGATAATATTAGGGACAGGTGGCGCTGCGCGAGCAGTGATCGCACAGGCTAAAACTTATGGTGTTCAACATTTGATGGTTTTTAATCGTTATCACAATGATTGGGTGAAACGTCAAGATGCCATTGAAACATTGAGTGATGGTATTGCTTCATTAGAAAATCTGGACAATATTGAACAATTGAACCAGAAGCTTAAGCAAGCAGATATTTTAATTAATGCGACAACAGTAGGAATGGATGATGATCAATCCTTGCTCAGTAAACAGCAAGTTCAACAATTACCACAACATTGTATGGTGATTGATATGATTTATCGTAATCACTACACAACATTATTGAAGGATGCCAATCAGCGTGGGTTGAATATCCAAAATGGCTTGCCCATGTTAGTGCAACAGGGTGCCCTAAGCTTTGAATATTGGTTTGACAAACAAGCTAATATTGATATGATGACAGCAGTTATAGAGGAGAATAAAAAATGATTATTGTAATGAAAAATGAGAATGCAGCGCAGAATTTGGCTAAGGCTTTGGATACACATAATCCGATTAAGCCGGTGTTTGTCCATCAAAATCGTATTGGCTTGGCTGGTGTCAAGCAAATTGATGATGCCCAATTAGCAGATTTTAAAGATGATGTTGTAGAAGTTATCACAAATCATCATGGTGCGATTAAGTCATCACGTGATTTCCACCCTGAAGACACGATTATTAAGACTAAGCATTCAATAATCGGCGGTGATCATTTTGTCTTTATGGCAGGTCCGGATTCTATTGAAAGTGCTGAACATGTGTTGGAAATGGGAAAAGATGTTCAACTCGCTGGTGCAACAATTCTACGTGGCGGTGCCTTTAAACCCAGAACATCGCCATATTCGTTCCAAGGTAATGGTGAAGATGGTTTGAAAGCCCATCGTCAAGCAGCTGATACATTGCAAATGGATATGGTCACTGAAATCTTGGATACACGCGATGTTGATTTAGTTGATCAGTACACAGATATTTTCCAAGTGGGTACACGAAACATGCAAAACTTTGCTTTATTGAAAGCATTGGGTCAGAAAAATAAGCCAGTTGTTTTGAAACGTGGTATGTCAGCCACAATTGATGATTTATTGAATGCTGCTGAATATATCGCTGCTGGTGGTAATGATCAAATCATTTTAATGGAACGTGGTATTCGTACTTTTGATAACAAGTACACGCGTAATACAATGGATGTTAGTGCAATACCAGTGTTGAAGAGCTTAACACATTACCCAGTTATTGCTGATTCATCACATGCTGCTGGTGTTTCTAAGTTTGTTGAGCCAATTGGACTAGCTGCTGTTGCTGCTGGCGCCCAAGGTTTGATGACCGAAATTCATGATCATCCTAAGGAAGCATTTGTTGATGGTGCTCAAGCTTTGACACCTGAGCAATTCAAGCAATTAGCAGATAAAGTCCGTCGTGTAAGAACGGCAATTCAATAATTTGAACTGAAATATTATCGTATGGATTTTGACGGATGGAAAGGGATTAATGATGACAGTAGTACATGTTGATTTAGCGACAAAGCAGTATGACGTAAAAATAGATAATACATTACATCTTAAGATTGGTGAGATGATTCAAGAAGTATGGACATCCAGAAAAGTGGCAGTTCTGACAGATGAAAATGTTGGACCACTATATCTTGCAGATGTCGTCAAACAATTATCTGCTGCTGGATTTGATGTGCTACCTGTACAAGTTCCCGCAGGCGAAGGGTCAAAATCTTTAGCAACAGTTGGTGATGTTGTATCACAGTTAGCGATGTATGGGTTTACACGAGGAGATGGGTTAGTTGCACTAGGTGGTGGTGTCATTGGTGATTTGGGTGGATTTATTGCCTCCACCTATATGCGAGGCATTGCATTTATTCAAATTGCTACATCTTTAACAGCACAAGTCGATTCTTCAGTTGGTGGTAAAACAGCGGTTAATCTAGAAATGACTAAAAACATCATTGGCACTTTCTACCAACCTGACTTGGTGTTAGTAGATAGTACCTATTTAAAGACATTAACTGATCGTGATCTTGTGGAAGGTTATGGCGAAGTTGTGAAAACATCAGCCCTTGATTCTGAAGCATTCTTCCAATTAACTGGCAGTATTACATCAATTGAAGATTTACGCCAACATGCTCCGGAATTATCTGAAAAAGCCATCGCTTATAAAGCTAAAGTGGTGATGGCTGACGAAAAAGAGAGTGGGCAACGTCAATTTTTGAACTTTGGTCATACATTAGGCCATGCGATTGAACTATTAGCTCACGGTCAATTACGTCATGGAGAAGCTGTTGCGATTGGCATGATTGCTATCACATCACGCTTTGAAAGAGATGGTGTTTCTCCAAAGGGGATGACAGATCAAATAAAGCAACGACTAGATGCCGTTGGCTTGCCAACCTCGTCTGAAATTATTGGAACATCAGCATTTTTTGATCAACTGAAACACGATAAAAAGAATCACAATGGTATGCTCAATTTGGTTGGTTTGACAAGCATCGGTCAACCTAAAATTATTAAAAAATCATTATCCGAAATGCCGGATTTTATCTAAATTGAAAAGAGGATTATTTATGCGTTACGTTACTGCAGGTGAAAGTCACGGTCCTGAAGAGATTGCTGTTATTGAAGGTATCCCAGCGGGATTACATATAACACAAGAAGATGTTAATCAACAGTTAGCCCGTCGTCAAAAAGGGTATGGTCGTGGAGATCGTCAAAAAATTGAAACAGATCAGGTGACATTCTTAACTGGTGTGCGTCATCAAGTCACTTTGGGATCACCCATCACGCTTAATGTACACAACGATGATCACAATAATTGGTCAAAAATTATGGCACCGAATACGCCTGCTAATGATGAAAATACATTGCGTAAAGTATTACGGCCACGCCCGGGGCATGCGGATTTAGTTGGTGGTATTAAGTATCGACACCATGATTTGCGTAATGTGTTGGAGCGTTCTTCAGCACGTGAAACGACAATGCGGGTTGCTGTGGGTGCTGTTGCTAAAAAATTACTGAGTGAAATTGGTGTTGATGTGCATGGATTTGTGGTTAATGTTGGCCCAGCCAAGACCGACTTAGCGCAATTGGAACAGTATAAAACTTTAGCGAAATTACGTGAGGTAACAGAAAGTTTTGATACGCGCACTTTAGACCAAGCAACGGATGATGAAATTAAGACCGTTATTGACCAAACTAAAAAAAATGCCAACACCGTTGGTGGTACTGTTCAAGTAATGGCTACGGGAATGCCAGTTGGCCTTGGTTCTTATGTTTCAGCTGATACAAAATTAGATGCGAAAATAGCCAGCGCCATTGTGGGTATTAATGCCTTTAAAGGTGTTGAATTTGGTGGCGGATTTGGTAATGCTGAAAAATACGGTGATCAAGTCATGGATGAAATTTTCTGGTCGGAAGAAAAAGGATTCTACCGTGGTAGCGATAATTTAGGTGGTTTTGAAGGTGGTATGACCACTGGTGGTGCCATCATTGTACGTGGTGTTGTTAAGCCAATTCCAACTTTGTATCGACCAATGCAAAGTGTTGATATTGATACACATCAAGATCACAAGGCAAGTATTGAACGTTCTGATACGACTGCTGTTACAGCAGCAGCTGTGATTGCTGAAGCAATGGTAGCGATTGAACTTGCTAAAGCAGTACTTGATAAGTTTGACGCTGACAATATCGAGCGTATGAAAGAACAAGTCGCAGTGTATCGTCAAGAGACACAACAATTTTAAAATGCGACGTAAAGGTGGGGTAAGGATTTACCTCGTACATAAGGATTAACAACTATGATTAAATTACAAAAAGCAACACAAAAAGGGTTACACGGCGAACTACTCGTACCTGGTGATAAAAGTATTTCTCACAGAGCACTGATGTTTGGCGCTATTGCTGAGGGCAAAACAGAAATTAAGAACTTTCTCACCTCTGCAGATGTATTACATACAATGGGTGTGTTTAAAAGTTTGGGTGTCGATATTGATTATAATGATGAACGTGTCTTGGTTAATGGGCGGGGCTTAGGTCATTTTAATCAACCCAATCAGGCACTTGATATGGGGAACTCAGGCACTTCTACACGACTATTAATGGGCTTGCTAAGTCGTCAGCCATTTGATTTAGCTATATTTGGAGATGCATCGTTATCAAAGCGACCATTAAATCGTGTAAGTGAACCATTAAAACAAATGGGCGCTAAATTTGAATTGTCGCAAGACAACTATTTACCGGGTGTTATTCAAGCGAATAACACGTTGCATGGCATCACATATCAAATGCCAGTGGCCTCTGCTCAAGTTAAAAGTGCGATATTATTAGCTGGTATGCAAGCCGAAGGTGAAACCACAGTTATTGAAACAATTAAGAGCCGCGATCATACTGAGCGGATGTTGCAACAATTTGGTGGACATATTCAAATTGATGGCAATCAGATTACGGTGACTCAGCAAGAACGGTTGTTAGGACAGCAAGTTTTGGTGCCAAGTGATATTTCTAGTGCTGCATTTTTTATTGTTGCTGCGCTTATCACACCACATTCAGAAATTACTTTAAAAAATGTTGGTGTTAATCCAACTAGAATTGGCGTGTTAACATTGCTGGAACGTATGGGTGCAATAATTGAGATACATCAGCATGATACGATAGGTGAACCAATTGCTGACATAACTGTTCGATCACAAGACTTGCAGGGTATTAATATTACTGCTGCTGATATTCCAAGTGCAGTTGATGAGTTGCCCATTTTGGCATTAGCCGCGACTCAAGCATCAGGGGATACCGTGATTAGCGGAGCCGAAGAGCTACGTGTAAAAGAAACAGATCGTATTGCAACAGTTGTTACGGAACTAAAAAAATTAGGTGCCAATATCGAAGAAACATCTGATGGCATGATTATTCATGGTGGCACACCATTGCAAACGAAAGTATCAGCAACGGTTAATAGTCATGGTGATCATCGTATTGGGATGATGTTAGCAGTAGCAGGATTAATTACAGCTGGAGATGTTACATTGCAAGATGAACTAGCAATGGCAGTATCGTATCCTGAATTTCTATCGGATCTTAAGCAGGTAATCTCATGAAGACAATAGTAATCCAAGGATTAGGTGAGATGGGTGGTTCATTAGCTGCGGCTTTATATCATCAGCATCATATTATTGGCGTTGATCAAAATACAGATATTATTAATGAAGCGTGCGCAAAGCAAATCATTCATGAGGGCACGACGAATTTGAGTGCAGTCGCTGGAAAGGCTGATGTTATTATTTTAGCAACGCCAGTTTCTGTTATTCTTAGTACCATTAAAACATTAGGTCAACTGGTGTTAAAGGATGATGTCATCATTACTGATGCTGGTTCTACTAAACAATCAATTTTTGAACAAGCTAAGATTACTTTTGATCAACAGTATATTACATTTATTGGTGGCCACGCAATGGCTGGAACGCAAAATAGTGGCCTTGATGCTGTGAATCCAACTTTATATCAAGGGGTGCCCTATTTTTTGATACCTATTGATAAACAATCTAAACAAAACGTTCCAGAATTAAAGCAAATTTTACAATCAATTGGGGCTAATTTCACTGAAATAGATACACAGCAACATGATGATTTGATGGCAATGATTAGCGATGTCCCACATATCGCAGCTTTTGCGTTAGTTAACGCAGCGGTAAAACAACTTGGCGATGCGCAAGTCTTTGGTCAATATGTTGCGGGTGGGTTTAAAGATACAACGCGAATAGCAGGCAGTAATGCTAAAGTATGGACCGATATCTTATTATCTAATCAAGATAGTATCGTTGATAGTTTGCACGTTTATACAGAAGCCTTAAAAGAAATTGAAATTGCTTTAACAAACGGTAATCGACTAGAATTAGAAGCACTGCTATCACGTGCACAAGATTCGCGACAACATTTAGGAGAAAAGGCATGACGACACCAACAATTATATTAATTGGATTTATGGGTGCTGGTAAAACGTTAGTTGGACAAACATTGGCACAAAAACGTGACGTTGGTTTTTTTGATGTTGACCACGAAATAGAAAAAGCAGCGAATAAGACTATTCCAAATATTTTTTCAGAAGATGGTGAGGCTGCATTCCGCGATATTGAGACACAAGTATTGCAGCAAGCAGTTCGTTTTCCGGGTATTGTTGCAACAGGAGGCGGTAGTGTTGATCGGCCTGAAAATGTTGCCATTTTGAAGCAAAGTGGCGCAACTATTATTTATTTATATGGGCCATTAGAGGATACAATCAAGCGCTTGCTACCTGAAAAGCAACGACCGCTTTTGAACCAAAAATCAACACTTGCTTTTTTTGAATTATGGCAAAAGCGCGACCCGCTATACCGTTCAGTAGCTGATTATGTCGTTGAAATTGTTGATAAACCAGCAGCAACAATCGTCAATGAAATTATCAATACGATTGATGCTGATGTTGCAACAAAGGATTTACTATATTTGCGATCTCAAATTGATACGGTAGATCGTAAACTGATTAATCTCATCGCTAAACGAATGCAATTGGTTGATGAAGTAGCAGATTATAAAAAAAGCTACCATATGCCAGTCGTTCAAAAAGATAGAATGAATCAAATGCGCGCGGCTTTGAAAAATGAATTTTCTGCTCACTCGCATGTTGAGGAGCAGATGATTGATGAACTCTTAAATTTGCTATTAAAAATGTCAATTGAAAGAGAGCGAGAGCAATTAGAATAATGAAATTACATACACTCGGACCTGATAGTACAGACTCAGCTCGTGCTGCAAGAATTTATCAAAATGATCATGATGTTGAAATTATTCTGCATGATAGTTTTGAAGAAATTTTATTACAATTGGATGAATATTCTGGTGAACAAATATTAATGCCAGTTGCCTTTAAAAGTAAAAAATATGATCACTTAAATTGGGCAGATATTAATTATTTAAAATGGCAGCAATTACAAATGATTGATGTTTTTGATTTGCCATTACTACCGTTAATTATTTTAGAAAATACGAAGTATAATTTAAATATTGCACGAACACATGCAGCCACGGAAGGATTGCTTAAGCAATTTTTACAAGACGAACATTTAGATGATGCTTGGGGACCTTCCATTACCTTCTCATCTAGTAAGCCTAAAGTTTATGGTGAATTTCAAAAGCATGGTGAACGTTTTGCCTTGATATCTAAACCGGAACAATTGCCTAAGGCAGAATATGTTATCCGACAAGAATTACAGCCTAAAATGGTATGGGTGGTGTACCAAGTTGCTTAAAGACCAATTAAAGTTAAATTTAACGCATCCGGCGCTTATTGCGGTGCCGTTCACAACGCAAATGGCTTTGACAGAAATTTTAAGCTCAGCAGCTGATATTGTTGAATGGCGTTTGGATTTAGAAATGACCTTGCCAGATAAAATCCAATATCGTGATGTGTTAAAGCAATTAAAATCACATAAAAAGGTATTGCTAACTTATCGTTCCAAACAAGAAGGTGGTGAGGGACAACAAATTTATGAGCAAGTAGTACATGATATCTTAGCTTGTGACGTCTTACCTGATTTAATTGATATTGAAGTTAATCAAGGTGCAGAGGTTGTCCATCAGTTGCTAGCGTTAGCACGTGACCGAAGGGTGATGTCTATTTTATCACTCCATAACTTTACGCAAACGCCAGATGAAAACGAATTGGTGTCTCTAATCAAAAATATGAGTGACTATCATCCCGATGTTGTCAAAGTCGCAATGATGCCTAAGCAATTAGCAGATGTCGAAAGGTTATTGAACGTGACTGCGAAATGTCATAAAGTACTGACGCAACCATTAATTACCATGAGCATGGGTGATTTAGGCAAAAAATCACGGATTATTGGTTACCAATACGGTTCTGAATTAACTTTTGCGACGACGTCTCAGACGACAGGGAGTGCACCAGGACAGCTAATAATTACTGATTTATTAGCGCAATGGTAATTTAGATATAGCTTATTTTAAAATAATATGTTAAACTATTATTGACCAACTGGGTAGTATCTATCTACCTACCCGCCACTCTTTAGAGAGTGGCGTTTTTTTATCATTAAAATCGAGAAATAAAAAAGTACGCCACTTACTGTGCGTACTTTTTTGATAAATTGTTTAATCAGTAAATACTTGATTATATATTGCCGAAACAGCTTTATCTGACAAATCAGGTTGAATACCTAGCATAATTGAAATTTCACTAGCACCTTGGTTAACCATCTGTAAACTAATGCCTTGTTTACTTAGTGGGGATACAATTTCAGTTAGGGCACCAACACGATTACGCATACCTTCGCCAACAATCATAATGATGCTGTAATTGGGCAGCCATTTCAATGTATCTGGTTTGATTTCTTCAGTAATATCAGCAATCATACCATCAATTTGTTCTTGAACTAATAGCGATTTATCAAAAATAATGGTTAAATCATCAATACCTGATGGCATATGTTCATAAGATACGTTATGACGCTTTAGAATTTCTAATATTTTAAGTGTGAAGCCGACTTCTCGGTTCAAGAGGTAACGATGTAAGTATAATGCTGCAAACCTGTTAGAACTTGCAATCCCGGTTACGGCTTTGGTATGACGTACTTCAGTCGGTGGCACGATGAAAGTACCAGGTTCGTCAGGCGCATTGGTATTTTTAATATTGATGTGAATTCCACCCTGAATGGCTGGAATAATAGCTTCGTCATGGAATACTGCAAATCCAGCATAAGATAATTCTCGCATTTCATCATACGACATATGATGAATCGGTAGAGGATTGGAAATGATGTTAGGATTAACAGCGTAAATAGCACTAACATCTGTGAAGTTTTCATACAAATCTGCATTTAAGCCACGTGCCATAATGGCACCTGTAATATCTGATCCGCCACGAGAAAATGTTGCAATATCGCCACGAGCAGTATACCCAAAGAAACCCGGGATAATCAATCGTTCACTAGTGCTTAAATCCAATTGTGCAATTTTTTGATAACTGCTTGATTCTAGGCTTGCGGACAAAGGTCGATCATTAACAAGTAAACCAGCGTCCTTAGGATCAATAAATTTAGCCGGCATCCCCAAATGTGTGAACACTTTGGCGATTAATTGAGCGTTTAAATATTCACCGTGGGCTGCAAATGCTGCTTTAAGGTAATCAAATGAGCGATAGTGCTTTTGAGACAAATGATCAATTTGAGCATCTATTTGGGTTAGATGCTCATGTGGCATTTGAAAATAATCTGCGATAGCATGATAGCGCTGTTTAATTTCTTGAATGATTTCCTTTGTATCAGTATCATCAATTGTGGCTTGCGCATACTGTAATAATAAGTCAGTGACTTTAATATCATCTTGAAATCGCTTCCCAGGCGCTGATACAACAACAACTTTTCGATCAACATCTGAGTTGATAATATCAAAAACACGCTTTAATTGGGTACCATCAGCAAGAGAGGTACCGCCAAATTTAACAACTTTCATTTTTATTATTCTCCAGTAATTTGTAATCCTAACGGATCGATTTGTAAGACGTGGATGTCACCTGATAAATTTAATTGATTGATAGCTTGGATTAAGGGTGCCACTTTGTCTGCTGTGGTCACAGTAATAGTAGTTGGCCCTGCACCAGACAAGAACGTACCATGAATCGCTAATTGGTGCGCTACTTGTCGGATTTCCTGAAGATGTGGCACCATGGACTGTCGATATACTTCATGGAATTGATCTAGCTCCATAAGCCGACCGGCAGTATTTAAATCATGATGAGTTAATGCTGCAACTAAAGTGTTGGCGATTGCACTAGCTTGCACACTATTTTGAAATGAGAGTGACGCAGGTAAAGCGGCTCTAGCTGTTTCGGTTAACATTTCATAGTGTGGTATAAAAGTAACGAATCGTAAGCTGTGATCAATATCAAATGAGGCATGATACACGGTACTGTTATCATAATAAGCTGCAACTGCACCACCTAATAAAGCAGGGGCAACATTATCAGGATGACCCTCTAATTGTGTTGCTTTTTCTAATATATGCTGGGATGTTAGATTTAATTGTCCTAAAACGTTGGCTAGAGCAATACCAGCTAACAGTGCTGATGAAGAAGAACCAAGACCACGAGCCAATGGAATATCAGAGGTTACTTTAATTTCATGTGGGGGTAGTGATGCGCATATTTTTAACGCAGTTTTGACAATGAAGTTTTGCTCATTGTGGGGGATAGTATCACCATAATCATGGTGAACGTACCATGTATTTGCTGGCTTTATAATATCTAATGTGAGATATAGATTAACAGCGACACCTAATGAATCAAAACCCGGGCCGATATTGGCCGTTGTTGCTGGAACTTTAATACGTATAGTCATGAGAATATTTTGTACTCCGAACGCAGATTAATCCCGTCAGCATTTTTAAGCGTTGTTTTGATGACATTGAGTTGTGCATCACTCGCAGGATGGGTAATGGCAATAAGACGTGCAATACCATTCACAGCTGGGGATTGTTTCAAATCTGTAAAACTAATCTGTGCACTGGCAAATATACCGGTCACTGAGTACATAGCCCCTGGTGTATCCTTTACTTCAATGACAATAAAACGGCGTGCTTTTCTTTGAGATGGTTTGGCTAAAGGTAAATCTTGATTAAATGAATTAAATGGGCGTCCGGAAGTATTGAGGGCTAAATCGGTTGCGACGTTAGTTAAATCACTCAAAACGGAATTAGCTGTTGGTAGTTCGCCGGCACCAGGTCCATATAAGATGATTTCACCAACAGATTCACCATTTACCAAAACGGCGTTATTTTCATTGTGTACAGTAGCTAAAGGATGATCTAGCGGTACCAAATGTGGTGCGACTTCAATGCTGATGGCGTTATCAACGCGTTCAGCAACACCTAATAATTTAATAGCAAAGCCTAATTGGTGTGCATCTTGAATATCGGTGTCCGTTAAATCACTAATACCTTTGATATTGACATCTCCTAGAACGGGTTGTACACCGAACGCGAAGTTAGATAGAATAATCAGTTTATACGCCGCATCAAAGCCCTCAACATCATTAGTTGGATCTGCTTCAGCAAATCCTTTATCTTGGGCAAGTTGTAATGCTTGTGCATATGAAAGGTGGTTGACAGCCATTTGCGTTAAAATAAAGTTACTTGTACCGTTAATAATACCAGCAACACGAGATATTTCGTCAGCGGTAAAGCTACTTGTTAGCGTGCGTAAGATAGGAATACCACCAGCAACAGCTGCTTCATAATATAGGTCAACACCGTTATCATGCGCAATACGGACTAATTCTTGACCATGAATGGCAATTAAATCTTTATTAGCCGTTACAACATGTTTTTTAGCATTTAACGCGCGTTTAATAATGTCGCGCGCTGCATCTATGGAACCCATAACTTCAACGACAATTTCGATGCTATCATTTTCTAATATATCTTTTGGATTATCGGTAATTGGGAAGGTGTTGATAATACCAGATCTTGTTTTATTCACATTATGAACGACAGCATGCTTCACAACCATTTTCGTTCCGGTACGTTTAGCAATTTGTTCTGCATTTTCTTGCAATATTTTGACAACACCTGTGCCTACAGTTCCAAGGCCGAAAAGACCAATTCCGATTTCTGACATATATATTTACGTAATGCTCTAATTGATATAGAACAACTACTCTCCTTGTCTTACTTTGATTTATCTATTAATTTTATCATTTTTGTCTAAAAAAATGAAATCATGTATACTTAAATTATAATAAAATTAAAAGGAATTCTAATAATGAATTATATTTCGACACGTGGTAAAAGTCCATCTGTCAGTGCCAGTCAAGCTATAATCAATGGAATGGCACCAGATGGCGGATTATATGTTCCTGAGAAATGGCCCAATGTTGATCTAGATTGGCAGATATTAGCTCAGCAATCCTATCAACAAATTGCGACACGCATTTTTGGTGCTTTTTTTGATGATTTTTCGAATCAAGAAATCCAAGAAGTCGTTCAGGCAGCCTATGGCCAGCAATGGGATAATCAAGACATTGTGCCTATCCATAGCGAAAAGCATTTGCATTATTTAGAATTGTTTCATGGGCCAACATTAGCGTTCAAGGATATTGCCTTACAAGCGTTGCCACATTTATTAACAATGGCAGCTAAAAAACAACAATTAAAAAATAAACTCGTGATTCTGGCAGCTACATCAGGAGATACTGGTACAGCAGCAATGAGCGGTTTTGGGGATGTGGATCAAACTGAAATCATTGTCTTTTATCCAAAGGTTGGTGTTAGTGATATACAGCGGCAACAAATGGTCAGTGAACAGGCAAAAAATGCGCATGTTATTGCCATTACGGGTAACTTCGATGATGCGCAACAAGCAGTAAAGGCCGCACTGGGTAATCAAGAATTAATGACCCTGTTATCAGGTAATCAATTGCAGTTTTCTTCAGCTAATTCAATCAATATTGGTCGATTAATCCCGCAAATTGTCTATTATATTTACGCTTATGCGCAACTTGTTAAACAACAACAACTTCATGCCGGTGATGAGATAAAAATTGTTGTGCCAACCGGTAACTTTGGTAATGTGCTGGCTGCATTTTATGCGCAACAAATTGGTTTACCAGTTGCCCAGTTTGTCGTTGCATCTAATGAGAATAATGTTTTGACTGATTTTTTCAATACTGGTGTTTACAATAAAAATCGCCAATTTAAAGTCACACACTCACCAGCAATGGATATTTTGGTTTCAAGTAATTTAGAGCGTTTGCTATACTTTGCGAGCGGTCGTAATGCGCAAGAAATTCAAAATTATATGAGTGATCTAACACAAAAAGGCTACTATGAGCTAACAGCAACAACGCGTGAACAGCTTAGTCAGTTCTTAGCTTATGATGCAACGGATACAGAAGTTGATAAAACAATCAGCCAAGTTTTCAAGGCATCTCGTTATTTGCTAGACCCACATACGGCAGTTGGCTACCATGCATTTGAACAGCTTGATGGTCAAATGCCAACCTTATTGGCAGCGACGGCTAGCCCCTATAAGTTCCCTCAAACAGTGATGCAGGCATTAGGTGAGGAAGTGGCTCTAGGAGAGGCAGGATTAACCCAATTATCCACGATAACACATACGAAAATACCGAACCAAGTCCGTGATTTATTCAAAAAACCAATATTACACGATAAAATTATTGATTCTTCGGAAATTTTACAAACATTAGGTGTAACTTTAAAGCTAAAATAGGGTAAAATATTAACATAACCTATTTTGGTAATATAAGGAGAAAGCTACATGTCATATCAGGAACAAGATGCTATTGTTTGGAGTGCTATTCAACAAGAGTCAGCACGTCAAAATCGAACAATTGAACTTATTGCTTCAGAGAATTTCGCATCTCAGGCTGTGCGAGCAGCGCAAGGATCTAGACTTACTAATAAATACGCTGAGGGTTATCCCTATAAGCGTTATTATGGTGGAACTGAGTATGTCGATGTCATTGAACAGACTGCTATGGAGCGTTTGCAGGAGTTATTCGGTGCAGAGTATGTCAATGTTCAACCACATTCTGGTTCTCAAGCTAATGCTGCTGTTTATATGGCTTTCCTAGAGCCTGGTGACAAAATTTTGGGCATGGGGTTGGATGCCGGTGGTCATTTAACCCACGGTGCTAAAGTAAGTTTTTCTGGTAAAATGTATGAATCATTTTCATATGGATTAGATCCTGAAACCGAATTATTGGACTATGATGCCATTTTACAACAAGCAAAAGAAGTACAACCTAAGATGATTGTGGCGGGTGCATCTGCTTATTCACGTATTATTGATTTCAATAAGTTCCGTGAAATTGCTGATGAAGTGGGCGCTTATCTGATGGTTGATATGGCACATATCGCAGGATTGGTTACTGCAGGATTACATCCAAATCCTGTTGGCATTGCTGATGTTGTGACATCTACAACGCATAAGACATTACGTGGCCCACGTGGTGGTATTATTTTATCGCAAGAAAAATATGCTAAAAAAATTAATTCAGCGATTTTCCCTGGATCTCAAGGTGGTCCATTAGAACACGTTATTGCTGCAAAGGCTATTGCATTTGGTGAAGCATTGCAGCCATCATTTAAGGATTACGCTGCTCAAGTGATTCGTAATGCTCAAGCAATGGCTGATGAATTTAACAAGACAGATGATATCCGTGTTGTAACTGGTGGTACAGATAATCATTTGTTCAATCTCGACTTAACACAAACAGGTTTGAACGGTAAGCAGACACAAGAATTGCTTGATTCAGTGTCGATTACGACCAACAAAGAAGCTTTGCCAAATGAAAAGCTTAGCCCATTTGTTACTTCAGGTATTCGTATTGGAACACCAGCTATTACAACGCGTGGGTTTAATGAAGAAGATGCACGTGAAGTTGCGCGCTTGATTGCTGAAGCGATTCACCATGCAGATGATGCTACGGTACTTGCTCAGGTTAAAAAGTCAGCTGAAAAGTTGGCAATGGCACATTTATTTAATTAATCTGCGACGCAAGTGATTATGTCAGAAAAAATGGATAAATCGCAATTACGTGATATACAAAAGCAAAAGATGAAAGCGGTTGTAGGTCATCAACAGCATCATCAAGAGGAAGCTTTGTTGCAGGAAAAGTTATTTCATAGCGACTATTGGCAAAATGCAAAGACAGTTGCCGTTACCTTGAGTTTACCTTGGGAAGTCAATACACAAGCCATTATTACACGGGCTTGGTATGACAATAAAAGCGTTGTGGTTCCCAAAATTTTGAATCACAATATGCATTTTGTACCGTTAACAATGGATACTAAGCTGAAAAAAGGCCAGTTAGCTATTTCAGAGCCAGAACAAGCCGATGCTGTAGCAATTAATACGATTGATCTCGTTATTGTACCAGGCCTGGCCTTTGATCAACGTGGTGCACGTTTGGGTCAGGGGGCTGGATACTATGATCGTTTCTTGTCACAATATACGGGGCATACGATCGCCATTGCGACATCTGAACTTTTTGTAGATCATGTGCCAACCGAATCGCATGACCAATTTGTACAATATGTGATAACTAAAGAAAATAACGCTTAGGCGTTATTTTTTATTTGTATATATCATTCATAAGAGTACTTAATTAAATAAATTAATAATATAGCATTGATACCAAAACAATCATAGCGATAAAATGATAATGTTAGAAAAGCTATCACTTTATATTCCATCAACTGGTATAGATGGTAAACTACTGTTTATAGAATGAATTAAGAGGAGATATAGTATGAACAGTGGTGATTTGGCATGGGTTTTGATTTCTGCTGCATTGGTATGGATTATGACGCCAGGATTAGCTTTGTTTTACGGTGGCTTAGGCGAAAAACGTAATTTATTCCACACAATGTTCGTACCAGTTCTCATCATTGGTATTGCAACAGTTGTTTGGTTTTTAGTCGGTTATTCAATTGCCTTTGGTGGTAAGGGAAATATCATGGGAAACTTCGACCATTTATTTTTTAATAATGTGTCTTTCTCTAAATCAACAAAAGATTTAACCATTCCGGACGGTGCATTTGCATTGTTTCAAGGCATGTTTCCAATAATTACTGCCGCTATTATTACTGGCTCAGTTGTTGGTCGTGTACGTATTAAAGCGCTAATTGTATTTATTACGTTATGGCTGATTGTAATCTATGCACCATTGGCACATATGGTATGGGGAAATGGTTTGCTAGCACAACTTGGCGCGATTGACTTTGCTGGTGGTACAGTAGTTCACATTTCAAGTGGTGTGACTGGTTTGGTGCTTGCTTTGATGATTGGACATCGTCATCAAGATAAACATTTACCAGTACGACCGAGTTACGTTTTGATTGGTGGCGCTTTGTTATGGATTGGTTGGTTTGGTTTTAATGCCGGTTCAGCATTGGCAGCTAATGGCATTGCAGTATTAGCGTTAGTGAATACATGGCTGGCTTCTGCAGCTGCGTTGCTCATGTGGGGAATGGTTGAGTACTTAATGCGTAAGCGTATCACTTTAGCGGGCATTACAAGTGGTGGTATTGCTGGATTAGTGGTTATCACCCCCGCTGCTGGGTTCGTTTCACCGTGGGCAGCTGTGGTAATGGGGTTAATCGGTGGTGTTGTTGGTTTTGCTGGTATTACATTTGTCAAAAATCGTTTCGGCTATGACGATACATTGGATGCTTTTGGTATTCATGGTATTGGCGGTACTGTTGGGGCGCTATTAACTGGTGTATTCGCTGATCAACGCATCGGCGGCGTTGCAGGATTGTTAAACGGGAATATCGCATTGCTTGGTAAACAAATTATTGCGGTACTATTTACTGTGGTACTTGCGGCACTTGGTACTTTTATTTTGGCTAAAATCACGGAAATGATTGCAGCGCCTCTACGCCTTACGCCTGAGGAAGAAGAAAAGGGATACGATATCTTGTTGCACGATATTTTGCAATAAAAGAACAGCATTTGGCTGTTTTTTTTATTAATATAGTTTATGTTAACTTTTAACATGATAGAATAGTATCAGAATACAAAAAGGAAATCGTATGACACAACCACAATTAGGTACTATTATTAAAGCAAATGTTACAGATGAGAATGATAATTTCTTCTTTGCACAATTAGATGGATTCGTCTATGAAATTGACAAAGCAGAATTAGTGAAGCCGCTCAAAATGGGCGGTTTTGTCACTGGATTTGCGTATGAAAATAACCAACATAAATTACAAATTACTAAAAATATGCCACGCGCTCAAAAAGACGTTTACGGCTGGGGTAGTGTTGTTGCTGGTCGCCATGATTTGGGTATATTTGTTGATGTCGGGATCCCCAATAAGGACATTGTGATATCAATGGATGATTTACCTACAATGACTAATTTATGGCCACAAAAAGGTGATCGCTTACTATTGGCGTTGAAAGAGGACAGCAAGGGGCGCCTTTGGGGTGAATTGGCACAGCAAGACATTATTGCCGCCGTTTCTCGACGCGCACCAGAAGGTTTGAATCATAAATCAGTTAAAGCAACTGTGTATCGTAATAAAATAGCAGGGACGTTAGTTGTCACTGAAGACTATTATCTAGGCTTTATTCATCCCTCACAACGTGATGATGAACCAAGACTTGGTGAAGTGGTGAACGCACGTGTCATTGCTGTACGTGATGATGGGTCATTGAATTTATCACTGAAGCCATTAGCGCATGAAACAATGGATGAAGATGCCAAGTTTTTGTTGTTGCAACTACAAAGACGCAGTAATCATTCATTGCCATTTAATGATAAGAGTGATCCAGTTTTGATTAAACGTCAGCTTGGCTTTAGTAAGGGCCAATTTAAACGTGCTTTGGGTAGACTGCTTAAGTTAAGAGTAGTTGAACAAATCGAAGGTGGCATTAAATTAAAAAATGACGAACAATAATTCAGAGAATTATGTGAATGATTATTTGCATTTTATAAGGATTGAACGTGGCTTGTCTGAAAATACCATTACAAGCTATCGGCAAGATTTAAAACAGTTTGTGACGTATCTAGCGCATCAGTCAATTCAACTTGAAAATGTGGATCATGTTACCATCTTATCCTGGTTGAACGTTTTAAAGCAGTCGCATAAGTCAAACAATTCAGTTATTCGTATGGTAACTTCATTACGTAAATTTTTTGGCTATTTGGCGCAAGAAAAATTATTAGCACATAATCCAATGATCCATATTCAACCACCAAAGAAGTCCAGTCACTTACCTGCTGTTTTAAGTGTCGAAGAAATCGACCGTTTATTGCAAGTACCAACACCAGTAAACCCTTTAGGCATACGTAATCGTACTTTGTTAGAAGTTATGTATGCAACAGGTCTTCGAGTCAGTGAACTGGTTAATTTAAGAATGAAAGATTTACATTTGACTCTAGGTTTGATTCAAACCATTGGTAAAGGGGACAAAGAGCGGATTATTCCAATTGGTGAGGTTGCAACAACTTGGTTACAACGTTATTTTGAGACTAGTCGAGATGTACTGCTTAAAGGCCAAGAATCTGACTATGTTTTTTTAAACGACCGTGGTCAGAAAATTAGCCGGCAAGGTATTTGGAAAATTATTAAAAAAATGGTGACTGCAGCTGGTATTACAAAAGATGTATCACCCCATACATTACGTCATTCATTTGCAACGCACATTTTAGAAAATGGTGCTGATTTACGGATTGTTCAAGAATTATTAGGGCATGCCGATATTTCAACGACTCAGATTTATACGCATATTTCGAAGAAGAGATTAAGTGAAGTGTATGACCAAACGCATCCACGTGCTTAATAGAATTTTAGGAAAGACGACATTATGTTAGTAAGAGCTCGAAAAGATAGTGAAAAAACAGTAATGGGCCTGTTGGCATTATTACCTGGTTTAAGAGAAATCGATCATCTTAATGCTGAAATTGCTTGGTATTACAGAGATGATAATCGTCAACTATGGACATGGCGTGATGATGATCATAATCAAGTTCAAGGCGTATTGGGCGTGGAAGTGATTAATCACAAAATTACATTGGTGCGCCACATTTCTTTAACACCAGATTCACGAAAAGCGGCTAATTATTTTGCGATTCTAACAGATTATCAAGTACAATATCGTGATGCTTATTTGATGGGGACACTAGATAATCAAAAACTCATTAATAAGTGGAGAAAAAATTATCAAGAACAACAATCTCACAATTAAAATTTCTGAATTTGAAGGCCCTTTAGATTTATTATTGCACCTAATTCAAAAGTCAGAAATGGATATTTTAGATCTACCTATTGCAGAAATTACCACCCAATATCTTGCATTTATTAAGCAACAAGAAGCAATGGCATTAGACGTGGCAAGTGAGTATTTGGTCATGGCGGCAACATTACTTCGCATTAAATCAGCAGATTTGTTACCACCAGAAATTGAAGATACCACCGTAGATATCATCGATGAAGAATCAATAGACACAAAAGAAGCATTAATGTTGCAATTATTGACTTACCAACAGTTTCAAATTGCTGCAAAAACGCTAGAATATCGCGAACATGCAGAGAAGCAATCCTTCACTCGTGAGCCAGCATTAGTGCCTAGTGATCTATCACCCAATACAGCATTATCTCCAGGATTAACACTGGTTGACTTGCAGCTTGCTTTTTCACAAATTTTATTGCGTAAACAACGAGAAGATCCTATTAGTCGTAGTATTGTGCGTGAACGTTACTCACTTAATGATGCAATGACTTCGGTGACAACAAAGATGAGTCAATTAAGTTCTGGAGAGCGGCTATCATTTAAATCTTTTTTTGTTGATTTGAGTGATCGTGAGATTTTGGTGATGAATTTTTTTGCGTTGCTAGAATTAGTCAAAGAATCACGCTTAATACTGCACCAAGAAATGCCTACAGCAGAAATTTTTATAGAAATTGGAAGTTTTAACGATGAGTAACCAAAGCCAAATCGAAGCCTTGCTATTTGTTGCAGGAGATGAGGGCATCAGTTTTAGTGCAATTAGTAATATTACAGGCTTTACACATCCAGCGATTCAAGGCATTATTGATCATTTAAATGCCAAGTATAGTCAAGATAATAATTGTGCACTTGAATTACATCAAGATGAGGATAGGCTTTATCTGGTAACGAAGCCCGAATTAGGGGGGATTTTAAAAAAATATTTCGAATTACCCGCTAATAATAAATTATCCAAATCTTCTTTAGAGGTTTTAGTTATTATTGCCTATAAACAGCCAATCACTCGAATTGAAATTGAAAATATACGCGGTGTTAAATCGACAAATATTTTACAAAAGCTTTTGACTAAAGAAATGATTCAGGTGGTTGGCCGCAAGGATGAAATTGGTCGACCGATTATGTATGGGACAACATCTGGATTTCTTGATTATTTTGGCTTGAAATCTTTGGATGAATTACCACCTTTAGTAGATTTTGATGCGATTGAGGTGGAATCAGGGGATGCCCCACAACAAATGCTTTTTGATCAAGAAAGTACATTTACCAAACCAAAAAATGAGGAACTTAATCATGTCTGAAATACAAAATGAAGAACGCTTGCAAAAGGTTATTGCGCAAGCAGGTCTTGCTTCACGACGCGGGGCGGAAGCTTTAATCGTTGAGGGCCGTGTGAGTGTTAATGGCCAACAGGTTAAAGAACTAGGAACAAAAGTACGTCGTAGTGATACGGTTGCCGTTGACGGTGTGCCCATCGAGGGGCGTGAACGACTCGTTTATTATTTATTAAATAAGCCACGTGGTGTTGTGACGACGACGCAAGATGAAAAAGGTAGAGCCACTGTTTTAGATATTTTAGATGATGTTAGCCAACGTGTTTATCCAGTAGGGCGTCTAGACTATGACACAACGGGTGCTTTGCTATTGACCAATGACGGCACGATAGCTAATGAACTGATGCACCCAAAATCAAAGGTTGACAAGGTTTATATTGCTAAAGTTAAGGGGATGGCGACTGAGAATGATTTATTACCTTTGAAAAAAGGTGTGATGATTGAGGGGCATAAGACGCAACCAGCACGTGTTAGTGTCGAAAGTGTTGATAAAACTAAGAAAACTAGCATGGTGAAGCTCATTATCCACGAAGGTAAAAATCATCAAGTTAAGAATATGTTAGCTAAGGTCGGCTTCCCAGTTGAAAAACTGAAAAGAGAACAATATGCCTTTTTAGATTTGGTTGGATTACAGCCGGGAGAATATCGTAAGTTAACAAATGCTGAGGTGAGTCGTCTAAAGGCAAAGGATTATAAAAACTATCGTCGTAAGCACTAACCGTTGTTTTTGTTCTGTTCATGTGGTAGTATCATATTAAATTGAATATTTACTTCAGGGTCGGGTGTGATTCCCAACCGGCGGTAATGCATGTTTTCCAATATGACAAGCTCCGCGACTCACAGTGATGTGACCGATTTGGTGAGATTCCAAGGCCGACAGTTAAAGTCTGGTATAAAGAAGTTAAAAATGAAAGTAACTGCTTATTTGTTGTGCCCTGATAAATAGGCAGTTTTTTGAGGATAAAAATATGTCAATTTCACGCACACGGACACAGCGGATTACGTTTATCGCCATCATGAGTACCATATCTTTTTTGCTTATGATATTTCCGCAAATTCCATTAATTCCAGGCGCAGATTTTTTGAAGTTAGATTTTTCAATTATACCTGTTCTGTTAGCTGTATATTGGTTTGATTTTTCAGCAGGATTATTGGTTATTTTATTACGAACAATTTTAAAATTATTATTAAATAACGAAGGCGTCAATACATATTTGGGACTGCCTGTTAATGTGTTAGGTGTTTTGACATTTATCACACTTTTATATCTTATTTTGCCACGGGTAACAGTCAAGTTAAATTATATTCGTGCTATACTTGGCGTCTTGGTTGCAACAGGTGGTTTGGCGATAAGTATGATTATTGTTAATTGGTTTGTGGTCATTCCGCTATATGCACAGTTTGCTCATTTTGATATTCAACAGATATTTGGTGTGGGACACTATTTGATTGCCATTGTTATGCCATTTAATCTGATACAAGGTATTATATGGGGTATTGTTTCGATGACGATTTTATCGAGTACTATGAAAGTTAAGCATATAATTAATAGATGACCAAGACTTTAACACACTAATCGTTCGCCTTATGGTAAACTTTTATGTGAAGTAATTTTATGTGGAGGTCGTTTCAAATGAACGATTATAACCCTAACGACTTGAGTCGAACATCTCGGCGTCAACATCAAAAAGTTGAACCTCATTTTTCAAGAAAAAAAGATCAAGGGTCAGATCAGAATAATAAAAAAATATATGTCCTATTGGTTGCACTATTTTTAGTGGTAATTTCGTTTGTGCCCGTTTACGGTATGATAAAGAACAATCATAGATCAGATGCAACGCCAGCCAGTGTTAAGTCGTCAAGCTCATCAAGTAAGGCTTCATCTTCAACCAGTAGCAAAGCAGACATATCAAAGAGTACTAGTGAAGAGACGAGTACATCAAGTGCGCAAAGCGATGATACTATGGCTTCATCTTCAACCGTGTCAGAAAGCACTGATACCACTACTTCGTCATCCACTGTAGAGTCAGAATCTAGTGCGCAAAGCGACACAACGGCTCAGACAAGTAGTTCAGCAACTAGTAGCGAAGCAAGTCAATCAACAGCAACGGTAGGATCGGGGCAGGGCGCATATCGTGTTGCCACAAATGCAGGTATTTCGGTTTCTGAATTACAACGTCTTAATCCCGGAGTTGATGTGACTAATTTAGCTCCAGGGCAATCATTACGCGTTAAATAAGAGGAGACCCATATTATTATGAATTGGCAAATTGCTATTGATGGGCCAGCTTCAGCTGGAAAATCAACGATTGCAAAAATTTTGGCATCTAATTTAGGTTATATCTATGTAGATACTGGTGCTATGTATCGGACGGTAACATTGGCTGTTAAACGTGCACATATTGATTATAATGATGAATCAAAAGTTATTGAATTACTTGATAAAATTAATATTGATTTTGAACCTGATGTATCTGGACAGCGCGTTTTCTTAAATCATGATGATGTGACAGAAGAGATTCGCTCCAATGAAATTACGAACAACGTGTCACAGGTTGCAGCTTATGCTGATGTTCGTACTGATTTGGTGGAAAGGCAACGCCAATTAGCGCAGGAAGCTAATATTATTATGGACGGCCGTGATATTGGGACGACGGTTTTACCACTTGCTCAAGTCAAGATATTTTTAGTTGCTAGTGTCGATGAACGGGCGCAGCGCCGCTATAAAGAAAATATGGCTAAAGGAATGACAGCCAATTTGGAAACGTTAAAAGCAGACATTGCATTACGTGACTATAAAGACTCGCACCGTGCAATCAGTCCTCTAATTCAAGCTGATGATGCAATATTAGTAGACACAACAGGACACAGCATTGAAGAAGTCGTGACAGAGATTACGGCTATAATTAACGATAGACAAAAGAAATAAAGTATTATCGTCGCGCAAGCGGCTTTTTTACTATGCAAATAGAGTTTAATTTGTTATAGTATACCTATAAGTGTAAATTGCAGGAGGACGATTGACGTCATGAGTGAAACAAACAACGAGCTATTAGCAGCTCTTGAAAGTGCAGATCAAATAAAGGTAGGAGATGTTGTTACAGGCGAAGTTGTTGCCATTGATAATGACAACCAAGCTGTTATTGGTTTGCATACCGGTGAAGAAGGAGTTGTGCCAGCACGTGAGTACTCTGACGATCGTAACATCAATCTGGCCGACGAATTAAAAGTTGGTGACACAGTTGAAGCTGTTGTTATTAACAACGTAACAAGCGATAAAGAAGGCGTTGCATACCTTCTTTCAAAGAAGCGCTTGGATGCACGTAAGGCATGGGAGAACTTAAACTTTGCCGAAGGTGATACAGTGGATGCAAAGGTTGTTAATGCTGTTCGTGGTGGTTTAGTTGTCACGGTTGAAGGTGTGCGTGGATTCGTACCAGCATCAATGGTTGCAGAACGTTTTGTTTCAGATTTGAACCAATTCAAGAATAAAGACATCAAGGCACAGGTTATTGAAATTGATCCAGCCAAGAGTCGTTTGATTCTTTCACGTAAGGCCGTTATTGCACAAGAACATGCTGAAAAGATTGCTGAAGTATTTGGTAAGCTTTCAGTAGGTGAAGTTGTTGAAGGAACAGTAGCACGTTTGGCTGACTTCGGTGCATTTATTGACCTTGGTGGTGTAGACGGTTTGGTTCACGTTTCTGAAATTTCATATGATCGTGTCAAGAACCCAGCTGATGTATTATCACGTGGTGAAAAGGTCAATGTTAAGATTTTGGCATTGGATGAAGAGAAGGGTCGTATTTCTCTATCAATCAAGGCTACTCAACCTGGACCTTGGGATAAAGTTGCTGAAGAAGCACCTGCTGGTACTGTACTTGAAGGTACTGTAAAGCGTGTTAAGGATTTCGGCGCATTCGTTGAAATTTTCCCAGGTATTGAAGGTCTTATCCACGTATCACAAATCTCACACAAGCGTGTTGAAAATCCAGCTGATGTTTTGAAGTCAGGTGATAAGGTTAAGGTACAAGTTTTGGATGTTAAGCCAGCCGAAGAACGTATCTCACTTTCAATGAAGGCATTGGAAGAGAAGCCAGCTCACGAAGAAGAAGACAACGATGGACGTGCATCACGTGCGGATATCGCAGCATATAATCAACAAGATGATGAATCAGGTGCAACACTTGGTGACATCTTTGGTGATAAATTGTAAAATTAAAAAGCTGGCTTGCCAGCTTTTTTTTATTGTAAATACTAAGTTAAATATATAAGGAGGTGTCTCTATGGCAGCACCCATTGTTGCAATTGTAGGTCGCCCGAATGTTGGTAAATCAACTATTTTTAATCGTATGGCCGGTGAACGTATCGCCATTGTGGAAGATTTACCTGGTGTAACGCGTGATCGCTTGTATGCAAGCGCGGACTGGTTAAACTATGATTTTAAAATTATTGATACCGGTGGTATAGAAATTGGTAATGAACCATTTTTGTCAGAAATTCGTGGACAAGTTGAAATTGCCTTAGAAGAAGCTGATGTCATCGTAATGGTAGCATCTGGTCGTGAAGGATTAACAGAAGCCGATGAAGTTGTCGCTAAGTTGCTTTATAAAACAGACAAACCTGTTGTTTTGGCAATCAATAAAGTTGATAATCCAGAAATGCGCGCTGATATTTATGAATTCTACGCGTTAGGTCTGGGTGATCCTTTCCCTATTTCAGGTTCGCACGGTCTAGGATTGGGTGATTTACTAGATGAAATTGTTAAGCATTTCCCCGACGAAGCTGCCGAACAAGAAGATGATGCGATTCGTTTTAGCATTATCGGGCGTCCAAATGTTGGTAAATCTTCTATCGTTAATGCGATTTTAGGTGAAGAACGTGTTATTGTTTCTGACATTGAAGGTACAACACGTGATGCCATTGATTCACGATTTATGACAGCTGATGGTGATGAATTCGTCATGGTTGATACGGCTGGTATGCGTAAGCGTGGTAAAGTCTATGAAAACACTGAAAAATATTCAGTATTACGTGCTTTGAAAGCAGTAGACGAAAGTAATGTTATTTTGATGGTAATCGATGCCGAAGCTGGCATTAGAGAACAAGATAAGCACGTGGCTGGTTTCGCTCATGAAGCGGGTCGTAGTATGATTATTGTTGTTAATAAGTGGGATGCCATTGATAAAAATACAAAAACTATGCAAGAATTCGAAGAGACCATTCGTACTGAATTTAAGTTTTTGGATTATGCACCAATTGTGTTTGTTTCAGCCAAAACAGGACAACGGTTAGACCGTTTACCACAACTGATTAAAGACGTTGATGCTAACCACCGTAAGCGTATCTCGTCATCTACACTGAATGATGTGATTATGGATGCAATTGCCGTTAACCCAACGCCTAGTGATAATGGTCGCCGATTAAGGGTATATTATGCAACGCAAGTTGCGATTCAGCCACCAACATTTGTTATTTTTGTCAATGATGTTGAATTAATGCATTTTTCATATGAACGTTTCTTAGAAAATCAAATTCGTGATAGTTTCGATTTCAGTGGAACACCTATTAAATTAATTATCAGAGCGCGAACATAAACTTTACAAATAGTTAACTTTAAGATGACACAAATATTACGAAAACGCTAAAACCCTTGTAATTACTACACATTTGGCTGTTCTTGTGATAATCTAATTACATGAAATAACGTTTCGACGCATTTCATCATCGCGTGGCGATAAATAAACTCCTAAGGAGAAAGACATGGCTAATAAACAAGAATTAGTAGATTCAGTAGCGCAAGCAACTGGTTTAACAAAAAAGGATGCTACTGCAGCAGTTGACGCAGTATTTTCATCAATCGAAGCTTCATTAAAGAAGGGTGACAAAGTTCAATTAATTGGATTTGGTAACTTTGAAGTTCGTTCACGTGCTGCTCGTAAGGGCCGTAACCCTCAAACTGGTGAAGAAATTGATATTCCTGCATCAAAGATTCCTGCATTTAAGCCAGGTAAAGCATTGAAAGATGCTGTTAAATAATCAATAGCCTTATACAACAAGGTTTCATAAGGTTTTTGGGGAACTTTGGGGAAATGAGTAATCTATTCCTTGATATTGTCCAATACACTAAGAGCAAGCTCACGTTGAGTTTGCTCTTTTTCTTTGAGCATATGACTGTAAATGCTATGTACTTTAGTTATGATTTTAATATACTCATCCACCAGCTCTTAAGTCAAAATCAGACGGATTTAATGCTAGTAATTCTCCTAATCGTGCTCCAGTTTCAATTGCTAATAAAATTAATAGATGAAATTTATCAAATTTATTTATTTCGGAGTAAAGATAATTTTGTAACTTCTCGAAATCAGTCGCATTCAAATAGTTTTGAATATGTATTTCTCGTTTAGCACTAACAGCTTTAACTCTACCAAATATATCACGATCAATGTATCCATCAATGTATGCGTCTTTTAAAGCGCTTTTAATCGTCATAGTGATGTTTTTAGTAGTATCTAGGGATGAGTGTGTTCCTAAACAAAGAAACACGTTCTTGGACGATTACTGGGGTTAATTACTCAAACATGTTCTGGAAATTCCTAGACATTGAACAGTTAACTGATAGTTGCAACCTAACGAATGTTTTTTGCAAAAGGATCCTATTGCTTCTTTGACACGTATAAATACACGTGTTATAATTATTGTATTGAAAGGAGCAATCATGGTTGAGTACAATTTCAAAAAGCTATCCAAAATGGCTAAAACTAAAGGATTTGAAGTTGTTCGAATTAAGGGCAGTCATCATCAGTTTCTTAATAAGACAACGCGTGAGTTGGTAACTATTCCAAATCATGGTAACAATCCTATAGCCAAAGGGACGGCACAGAAAATAATCAAAGCTTTAGGCTATAAATAGCCTGGTTTTGTTGTACTCAAGATTGAAGGGTGATAAATATGAAATACGTTTATTATGCTACTTTGTATCACGACGACGATGCTATCGGTGTTAAATTTCATGATCTACCAAGTGTCAATACATTTGGAGCGGATGTTGTTGAAGCTTCAGATATGGCGAAGGATGCTTTAGAAGGTTACTTGTTGGTTGCTGAAGACGAAAATATAAAATTACCAAAGGCAACAGATGCCTTGGATATACAAGTTAACAAAGGAGAAGCGTTGTTAGCCGTCCAAGTAAATACGTCTATTGTGCGCGAAAAAGAAGATAATAAATTAGTCAAGAAGACCCTAACAGTTCCGGCATATGTTGATAGAGCTGGTCGAGAGGCTGGTTTGAATTTTTCACAAGTATTATCTGATAGCATCAAGCACAAGTTGCAATTAAGCTAATGCAATTAAGAATGTAGAATATTTTTCTTATTTGTGGATAACTCGACCCCTCAATATGGTGGTACTATTTTGGTACTTTTTACCTAAAGAATGGTGGTAATATTGTAATATCGAAAAGAGTCATACAAAAATATGTGTGGCTCTTTTTATTTGCGTATCATTATTCAGAGGATAACTGATTATGAGTGATGAATATGGAAACTATATAACTAAATAAATGAGAGGGCTCCTATATTATTGTGGTTTTTATTGGATTGTTTGCACGGTTAGTTTCTTAATTTGGCATAATAATTTTGTTGTTTAACGTTTCCCAGTAGTAGACTTCATGCTATTGGAGATGAGAAAATGCAGAGAAATTTTTTAAAATATTTATTGGTAACTATAGTTGTGCTTATTGTGATGGTTATATTGATTACAGAGCAATATTATAACTGGTTTCCAACATCAAATTATGGTGGAGACTGGTTGGGATTTTGGTCTAATATAAGTGGTAGTATTATTGGTGTGATAGGTGCTACTATGATAGCTCTTTGGCAAGCTGACAGTAGTTTTAAGAAAGAAAAACGTTTGGAAAGTTGGTCTCAGTATTTAAAAGATTTTATCGAACCACTTTATAACATTGAGCTTAATATAAACAACGATAATGGATTATTTGTTAAAACAAATTTACCTGATCAGTTGGATCAAGATGATTATTATGCAGATATTTATAGTGGGTTCGACCAACAAATAGCTAAAATGAATAATTGGTTTTATGCTGATTTAATGCTTAAAGAGATTCGTTACATGGAATTGGAAAATAGAGATTCTAATTTAGACAGATACATTGATAATCTTAAAGAGGAAACAGAGAAATTAAAAAATCATCTAGTATATTATTATTCCCAACAACAAAGATTTATAAATCAAAAAATATTGGAAGATCTTAACTATGAGCGTCATGAAAAGAATGTCGAACGTGCATATTTATCTTCATCCGAACAAAAGCTTTATGATAACTATCATGAAGCTTATGAAGAAGTTGAAAATACTTCAGAAAATATTATCAAATTGGTTATGAATATAAAGAATAAACTTTAAGAAGGTAGTAAATCGAATATATTAAATTAAATGATTGTACTTAGTGATGTGATATTCATAAATAATTTATTATAAAGTGTTTAAAGATTAGCGCATAAGCGCTTTTTATTTTGCACAGAAATAAGGAAGTGAGAAGTAAGTAAAATGATTAATGCAATTTGGAGTGGTGTGATATTTATGTCTGGATTAGTTGTGTTTTTGGCTTTAGCTGTGCTATGTGTGCTTGTCGTTAAAGGTATCATCATTGCTATAAAAGCGTGAACACGTTTTATTTTGCATACCATTAAGAGGTTGGAAAAATATTTCATTTGGTATAAATCACGAGAGAATAAGCGTTTATCATAAATTATTTTGGATAAACGTTTTTTATTTTGTGACAAAAATAAACATCTACTATCAAAAAAATGTAGAGAGAAGATCAGATTGGACAAATTAACAACAAAACAGAAACGCTTTTGTGAAGAGTACGTGAAACTTGGGAATGCGACTAAAGCCTATCAAGTTGCAGGATTAAAAGAAGTTAAATAGAAACTAAAAACGCCTCGCTTAATTGCGGGGTGCTTTTAGTTTCTATTTTTTAAGAGAGAATATCATTTTCGGAAACGGGTATGTGATAGTTCTTCAATACATTCAAAATAGTAGCTTCATCTATACCAAGTTTAGTTAGTATAGTTATATAAACTAGCCAATCTAAATTAATTACTAATAGAGTTAAGCGTACATCATTTAAAACAAAGTTAGATTCTGAGTGTATGCCATGCACCAAAAAATCTCGGGTTGTCTTAGTGGCCTTTACGAAAAAATCTTTTTTATCGGTGGATGAAAAAAATAGAGATCGAATTTTTGGAGGTATCTCATCTATAAAACGAGAAAGTTTATCTTTGAAATTTTTTATTAGTTTATTATTGGTAGTATATGTAGCATTTCTATAATATATATCTATAGCGTTACTATAAGATAGAAGAGAATTTTCCACAACTAGATTTCCATTAATATTCATGAGGAAACTATTAATCATAACGTTGAGTTCAAACGACTTTGATAAATAATTAGTTAAATACTTTTGAAAGTCAAAACCGCTTTGAATATTCTGGTAAGATAATGGCTCTCGAATGGAAGAGTAATCCGCTATGTCAGATTTATCTCCATGATGACTGATTACCGATGAGCTTATGTTAAGTTTTTCAGATTTTAAATCTTTTTGTATTTTGGAAATGTAAGAGGCATGGTGAGTTAAGATAATAATGAATTTGTTTATCTCCTCACTTATTGCTTCTAATTGCTCATCAGAACAGGTTGTAGGAAAAATTATTTTGAAAGTTAAACTATTGTATGTTGTAATAACATTTTGATTACGAGCATTTGTTTTATGAAATCGACTAGGGCATATTTCCAGTGAAAAATATAAATTTTTGTAATCAAAGCTTCCTACTGGGACATTCGGGCCAACTGTACTTAGGTTGTGGGGTGGGAAAAATTGATTAGTAAACCCCCAATAGACCAGAGAATTTATTGATATATAGGCATAGTTAGATGGGAAATCAAAGTTATCAGTTTTTCCAATTATCGATCTTATTTTTTCAACATCATAGGAGGCTCTCTCTAATCCAGGAAACGAAGTTTTATAGTCTTTCATATAAAATTTATCTAAACGAATAATATTACCATTTTCTAGAAAACCATATATATATCCTTCGTTTGAGTATCTTAAAAGATTTTCGTTATTTATAATCACTCCTGAAGTAGGAAGAGTATAATCCACTTTTTCAATTTTACCTAAAATATTTAATTCTCCGACGCCATTTTTAATTAATAGTGTGCCAGATATTTTATCATCATCTAGTTGCTGAATGTTGGGAGTGTTTCCAAAAAGTCCTTGAATTTCAAGGCTGTCATCAAAAGTATAATTAGTAATATTGTCTTCCATCATGTAACATCCTCCATATATTAATTCAAAAGGTATTTGAACAATTCAATCAACTGGTGCCTTCATTCTATAATAGTGTGGAATTGAAAGCTAGATTATGAATTATATATCATGACTGCTATCAGAGTGACACAATTCAAATAACTACATGCACCTTTGAGAGATATGGCATTGTCCAAAATTCAGTCATTTTAATTTTCATAATTTATTTGCATTTCATAGCATAATTTGGGAAACTGGTAAAGGTCTAAAAACAGCATTAATATCTAAGTAATCTCAACAGGAATACCGGAGAATTTTTTGAAAAAAGCATTAATAATTATAAGATTTTATAGATGCTTTAATCATCAAAAACGCTTGTATAGAAATGTTTTGATGGCTTCAAGAATATGCCGTTAAATAAAGAATCTCGTTAAAAATAGTAGTGAATACGCTATTATGAGATGTTTTTCTAAATAAAGGGGCCAGAATATTTCTGGTTCTTTTTATTTGGAAAATAGATATCTGGAGGAATATATGACAGCAATCAATGATGCGAATAGTATGTTAAATGCAATTGAAAGCGGTGATTTAGTTAGCGCTCAGAACTATTTTAAAAAATCATTGCAGAATGATAGTGACGAACTCATCTATAATTTAGCTGAAGAATTATATGGCATGGGATTTACACATTACGCTAAAGAAGCCTACGAGCTTTTGTTAACGCGATATCCACAAGAAGATAGTATCCGTACAGCGTTAGCTGATATTGCAATTGATGACGGAGAAATTGATCATGCTTTAGAGTTACTATCACAAGTTAATCCTGAATCTGACGCCTATGTGTCATCCCTATTGGTTAAAGCTGATTTGTACCAATCAGAGGGCCTAAATGAAGCTGCTGAAAGTAGTCTACGTCGAGCACAGCAGTTAATGCCGGATCACGATATTATTCAGTTAGCATTAGCGGAATTCTATTTTGATATTCAGAGTTATCATCAAGCCATTCCTATTTATCGTCGTTTGATTATGCAAGGGACATTAGAAGTTAGCAAGATTGATATTGTAGCAAGACTCGGTGTCGCGTACGCACAAATCGGTAATTATGATAATGCCATTGGATACCTGGAACAAATTAAACCTGAAAATATTACACTGACAACACAGTTTCAATTAGCGGTTGTTTATTATCAAAATACGCAATGGCAAGATGCAATTGATTTATTTAATGACATTATTGACGTAGATCCCAAATATACATCTGTGTATCCGTTACTTGGAAAAGCTTATGAAAAACTAAATAAAATCGATGAAGCTTATCGAATCTATCAAGAAGGCCTTTCTCAAGATGAAACCAATTCACAGCTTTATCGTTTAGCTGGTATAACAGCGCAGAAGTTAAATGAGTTAGAATCTGCTGAAACCTATCTTGTCAAAGCTATTGCACTAGATGAAGCGGATACAATGGCCATCACATCATTAGCACAGGTACTTTTGCTTCAAGACCGTGCAGCTGAAGTCATCACACTTATTTTAGATCAGCAAGAAAATGATGTGATTGATAATAGTTTTTATTGGGTGCTCGCTAAAGCATACGAAATGACAGATGAATATGAAAAAGCAAGTGAAAATTATGATTTAGCATGGCCACTTTTGCAAAATAATACTGACTTTTTATTGGATGCTATGGCATGGTATCGAGAGAATGGCCAACGCGATATTGAAATTCAATCATTACAGCAGTACTTAAAACTTGTACCAGATGATATCGAGATGCAGTTGCGTTTGGCTGATTATGAAAATGATAGTATGTAAGATGAGTATATTTGCCTTGAACGAATAAGTTTTTGGTAGAATAGAATTAACGATAATGAATTGAGGTATTGATGTAAGATGGCAACGATAATACTAGCTGGTTTCAGAGGTAATATGGGCACAAATGTGATGCGCCTTATAGCAGATAACGATGATTTTGACTTGATTGGTGTTTATGATCCACATACAACATTCGATCGAACTGGAGCATTGGATTATACAGATAACCTAGATGTGCCCATCTATCATTCTTTATCATCAATAGATGTCACGAGTGATGTATGGCTGGATTTTAGTGTGCCAAGTGCGGTATTTGATAACGTCCATTACGCATTATCTCAAAATATCATCCCCATTGTCGGTACTACGGGATTAGATGATGCGCAGTTAGAGTCACTACAACATGTGGCACAGCAAAACCATATGGCCGGTCTCATTGCACCAAACTTTGGTCTATCTGCTGTATTGCTAATGCAGTTTGCGAAACAAGCAGCAAAGTATTTTCCAGACGTCGAAGTGATTGAGATGCATCATCCAGGTAAATTAGATGCACCATCTGGTACCGCAATTAATACTGCCAAGTTAATAGCAGAAGCACGACAATCATTACCCACAATAAACACAAATGCCACTGAAAGTATTGAAGGTGCTAGAGGTGGTAAAGTTGAAGACATTCATGTTCACTCTGTGCGACTACCGGGCTATGTTGCCCATGAACAAGTTTTGTTCGGTGGAAAGGGAGAAGCGCTGACTATTCGTCAAGATTCATTTGATCGTTCATCATTTATGACAGGTGTTGCTGTAGCAATACGCCACCGTGATCGATTAAACGGGTTAATGGTTGGCTTAGAAAATGTACTCGACTAAATCTATGAAAATTAAAAAAATACCATCGGAATTTTTGATTGCAAGTCCGATTTTAAAAAAGCTGAATGAGGCGCACTTTGAAGCTTATTTTGTTGGTGGATCTGTTCGAGATACGTTGTTAGGACAGCCGATTCATGATGTTGATATCGCAACAAGTGCCTTTCCAGAAGAAGTAAAACGTATTTTTACGCATACCGTAGATACAGGTATTCAGCATGGCACAGTCATGATATTAGATCATGGTGAGGGTTATGAAATCACCACTTTTAGAACAGAATCAGGGTATACCGATTTTAGGCGACCTGATCATGTACGCTTTGTTAGAAGCTTATCAGAGGATTTAAAGCGCCGGGATTTTACGATTAATGCGCTTGCAATGACTAGAGAAGGTGAAGTGATTGATCTTTTTGATGGGCTAAATGACCTTAACGCCGGAATTATTCGTGCAGTTGGTGATCCTACAGAACGTTTTGGTGAAGATGCCTTGCGTATGATGCGTGCATTACGTTTCAGTGCACAATTAGGTTTTACCATCGAAGAACAAACGTGTCATGCCTTGGCAACGTTGGTGCCTAATTTGGAAAAGATTGCTGTCGAACGCATTCAGGTTGAGTTTGAAAAACTCATGATGGGAAAAAACGCAGCACATGCTATAGAGCTTGGGATAACGCATCAGTTATTCAACTATCTACCTAGCAATATGCGCCATTGGCGCTTGTCAATATGGCAGGATATACGTCATGATTTACTTGAAAACCAACCTGTCACAATAGCGGGCATATGGAGCTATTTGGCAGTGAAATCTGGTGAGAATAGTCATGAGGTTAACACGTTATTACGTGAATGGAAGTTGAGCCGTACAATTATGCGTACAACCACAGCTATTGTCCCTGTTGTATATCATATTCAAGCGGGTATAATTAAGGCGTGGGATCTATTCCAGGTTGCTGACTATCAAGACACATTGTTAGAGGTCTTAGCCTTGCTACCGATTCGTTCTGCTGTAATAGGCGAGGTTAAAAAAATATTATCCGATTTACCTATTAAGCATGCCAATGAATTAACGATTAATGGTCAGGACTTAATGGCACATCACATTGTGCCGGCTGGTCCACAATTAGGTCAAATGTTAAGAAGAATAACAGAACAAGTTGTGACTGGTGAACTAATCAATGATCGACAAGTATTAATGAACTATGCAAGGAGATGGCGTGATGAACAAAATTAAAATGGTTTGGGCTGAAGATCAACAACATGCTATTGGTAAAGATGGCACAATTCCTTGGCATATAGCTGATGATCTTAAATTGTTTAAAGCAGAAACACTTAATACACTGACTGTTATGGGACGTGCAACATGGGACAGTATTGGCAGACCACTACCTAAACGCACGAATGTTGTTTTGACACGTCAGGAAACATGGCAATCAGGACATGAATCGGTTAAGGTGGTACATAGTGTTGATGAGGTCATTCAATTGTTTAAACAATGTGATCAAGATATGGCCATTATTGGTGGCGCTGAAATCTTTAAGCTATTTATGCCTTTTGCTGATGAATTAGTCATCACGCGTGTTCAGGCAACGATTAACGGTGATACGTTTGTCGATGATATTAATCGTGATGACTTCACGCTACAATCTCAAAAAAATTATGAAAAAAATGACAATAATGATTATGCATTTATTGTAGAACATTATTTAAAGAAGTGAAATTAGAGGGTATCTATGTCAAACATTAAAATTGTGACTGATTCTTCTGTGGCGTTAACGGCGGAAGAAGTAAAAACATATGGTATTTATATTGTACCTTTGTCAGTTCAAATAGATGGTACTGTTTATGAAGATGGTATAACAATTCAACCCAACGAGTTTTTGGAAAAAATGGCAACTAGCCAAAGCTTGCCGCAAACATCCCAACCAGCAATTGGTAAGTTCACGGCGGTGTATGATGAGATAGCACAGCAGTATCCGGATGATGAAATTTTGAGTTTACATTTATCATCACGTCTATCGGGTACCATTCATGCTGCCGAACAAGCTGCCGCTCTGACTAACGCTAAAGTTACTACCTTTGATACATTATCAACAGACCGCGGACAGGCTTTTATGGTCATCGAAGCTGCTAAAATGGTAGCAAAAGGTGCAACCATGACTGAAATTTTGGATAAGTTACTGGAAGTCAGGAATCAAACACATATTTTCTTGAGCTTTACGTCATTGAATAATATGGTAGCCGGTGGTCGCCTGAGTAAAACACAAGGTATGATTGGTAATTTACTGAATATTAAGGTTGGCGCTGGTGTTGACAAAGAAGGTGCAGTCGAAGTACTGGCAAAGGGTAGAGGGATGAAAGCCATTGCCAAGTTTCATGACAGCGTTATTGATGGTATGAAAGCATATTCAGAAGTTATGAGTATTGGTATCTCTCATGCCGGCATACCAGAAGTAGCTGAAAAGATGGCGGCACGCTTGCAAACACTTTTTCCTGAGACACCGATTGTAACGCAAGTAACAACGCCTATTGTTTCAACACATACAGGTGCTGGTGCGTTAGCCATTATTTATCGTGCACGTTGAATTCAGTTATCTTAAAACGACCACCTCTGGTCGTTTTTTATTGTATAATAATGCTTTGCTGACTATAGTAACAGGAGCGTAAGTATAGGATGCGTTTAAAACATTATCTAAAGTATATTATTTATAGCCTCATTGCGATTAGCATTGTAGGTACTGGAACCTTTTATTTATGGCAGTATGTTAAGCCAGCTGAACCACCACATAAAATAACAAAAATAAACTTGCTTACAATTGGTGATTCACTGACTGAAGGTGTCGGTGATCAACAACATGAGCAAGGTTATTCTGGTAGAATTACCAGGGAGTTGAAATCTCATTACCATTTACCGGTTAAGACAACTAATTTTGGTAAAGCAGGAGATCGTTCAGATCAAATTAGATCACGAGTGCTAGCACAAAAGAATATTCAACGTAAAATTAGTCAGTCAAATATAATTGTGTTGACTGTCGGTGGTAACGATTTACAACAAGTATTATTGAAAAATGCAACCGTCAAGACGCCACAAGCATTAACTGCTTCGGTAAATTCATCGACAAAAACATATACTCGCCATCTTCAACAATTGTTCACTACTGTGCGATCATTTAATGCCGATGCACCAATCTTTATTTTTGGTAATTATAATCCAGTTTATGTTTATTTTGCGAATCGGGCAGATTTAAATCAAGATGTTAAGTTGTATAATAATATTAATCAGCAATCCACGCGACAAGTTAAAAAAGCATATTATGTTGATATCTTTGATTTAACATATGGACAATATACAACATCAAAATTGCGAAAAGAATTGACCAATACATCAGCAATTTCCATGCAAACATTATTAAGTGATACACACTCTGATGTACATAATGATTATATTAGTGATGATGATCATTATCATCCTAATAGTCGTGGATATGATTATATGACGCGTCAATTGTTGCAAAGAATAAAACAAAAGGAAATAGTATGGATCAATCAGCGTTAAAGCGAACCGCAATAACTCAAAAGCAAAAATCTAAATGGTTTTGGGCTTTTTGGGCATTGGTTGTAGTGCTTGTAGTCAGTTTTAGTTTTGCTATGATTATGGCTAATAAACCTACCAAGCTTACCGATACTGCTTCTAAATTACAGAGCAGTCAGGCAACTTTTGATGTTACCTTAAACAAACAACAAATTAATGCTTTAGCTGCGCACTATCTCAATGAATCAGCACCGGAAGGGTATCATTTTCGTATCGATGACCATATTATGCTTTATGGTTCACTAAATATGCTCGGGCAAAAATTAGATATGGGGATGACCTTTGATCCTGAAGTCACCAAAAACGGAAATATTATTTTGAAAACTAAGAAATTAGCCATCGGTCGCTTGCCACTACCCACTAAAACGGTTTTGAGTTATGTTAAAGCAAGTTATGATGCGCCGAAATACGTGACAATTCAACCAAACAAGCAGCAAATTTTTATCAATATGTCAAAATTACCCGTTGTCCAAGATATGGCATTTAGAGCGAAAGTCATTGATATTCAACATGATCAATTTGTATTTGAGGGAGGGGTAGCTAAATGAATCATCAACGTTCATTCTATCAGTGGTTGATGACACAAAGAAATGTTGTGTCAGCCAATGAAATTCAAGAATTTGCAAATCATGCATTTTTAGATAGTGATTTTCCAAAGCAGAGTACCGACTTTGATGAATTATCAAAGTATTTAGAAGAAACTGCAACATACTTAGTTAGTATGACAATATTCGATGAAGCGTGGCAAGAATTCCAGGCGAATCGATAAACACATTGGCGTTAAGGTAATAAGGAGATCTTTATGGCACAAATAATACAATGGTTCCCTGGACATATGGCCAAAGCCTTTCGCTTAATGCGAGAAAATCTAAAATTAGTTGATATTGTTTTTGAGTTAGTAGATGCGCGTATTCCAGAAAGTTCACGTAATCCTGAAGTGGATAAGTTAATTGGTAAAAAGCCAAGATTATTAATCATGACCAAGGCAGATTTAGCTGATCCTGAACAGACACGACTTTGGAAAAAACATTTTGAGATGCAAGGCTACACAGTACTGGTGTTGGATACGCGTGACCCTAAAACACCTCAACTTGTCACGAAAGCTGCAAGAGAGGCGTTAAAAGCTAAGAAAACAGCACAGCTAGAAAAAGGCATCGTTGATCAGCCTATTCGAGCACTCATTGCTGGTATCCCTAACGTTGGTAAGTCGACGTTACTTAATCATCTCATTAAAAAGAATGTGGCACCAACTGCTGATCGACCGGGTGTTACAAAAAAGATAGCTTGGCTAAAAACCTCAACCAAGCTTGAATTATTGGATTCGCCTGGCGTTTTGTGGCCAAAATTTGAAGATCAAGCTATTGGCTTAAGATTATCATTAACAGGTGCTGTCAAAAGTACTATTTTTGCTAAAGATGATGCGGCATTGTTTCTGCTTAAATTTTATCGGGATTACTATCCTGAACGCATTATTGCACGATATCATTTGCCAGATAATGCTTTTGACCAGAGCGATGTTGATGTATTACTGCTGATTACACAAAAGCTTGGATTTAAAGATGATTACGATAGAGCGAGTGAACGTATTCTAAATGACTTAAGAAAGGGTAAGCTGGGTACTTTTACTTTAGATTTAATTGAGGCGCAGTCATGAGCGAATCAATTAGTGAAATTAAACAACAGCTTAAATTCATCAATGATCCAACAGATCAACGTTTAGCAGAGTGGTCGCAGGATACAAGAAAAGGTGTGCAAACAGCTGTTTCAAGCTGGCATAAACGCCAAAAACAATATGCACTGAAGCAAGTGGCATTTCAAAAGCGTTTTGATATTGAGAAACAGTATTGGGCTAAAGGACTCGTGAATGTCGCTGGGATTGATGAAGTGGGTCGTGGCCCATTAGCCGGTCCAGTCGTTAGTGCGGCAGTTATTCTACCACATGATTTTAACCAAGTTGACGTGATTGATTCGAAACAGTTAAGCGCGGACAAACGTGATCGTTTATATGATGTGATTATGGCTGAGGCATTGGCGATTGGTATTGGGCAAGTTGATGCTGAGACAATTGATGCTATTAATATTTATCAGGCTGCTCGGCTGGCAATGACTCAAGCTGTTCAACAGTTAAGTATTCCGGTTGATGGTCTGCTCATTGATGCGATGCAACTTGACCTTGATTTACCCCAAGAATCTTTGATTAAAGGTGATGCGCGTAGTAATTCGATTGGGGCAGCAAGTATTATTGCCAAGGTAACGCGTGATCGTCTCATGGCAGAATATGGTAAAAGGTATCCTGCTTACGGCTTTCAACACAATGCAGGGTACGGCACTAAAGAACACCTAGTAGCAATTGAAGAATACGGTATTACACCGCTTCATCGTAAGACATTTGCGCCAATTAAGAATATGATATAGTTTTGTGATTGTGGTTCGTATGATATCTGAGAGGGAAAATCATGCAACGCAATCATTTTTTATTAATGCTCCATTTAACAAAAGGGATCGGTTCAGCAGCGGAAGCAAAAATTATTGCTGCAATAACTCATGACCAAGCACCTAAACGTTATCCTTGGTCCGTGTATGCATTATGTCAGATTTTACAAATCAATCCTAATAGTAAACAGGCACAAAATATAACCTACGCCTATCAACAGCAGTTAAACCAAAATATATTCCCCATAGATGTTGATTACATCACTTATTTTGATGAAGCCTATCCTATACAATTACGCGAAATTTTTGAGCCACCCCTAATTCTTTTCTATCAAGGACACTTGGCAGCGCTTAAATTACCGAATTTAGCGATTGTAGGAACGCGAACGGCTACTAACTATGGCTATCAGGCATTGCAGCATTTATTACCAGATGTTGTACATTCAGGAACTGCTGTAATATCTGGCTTAGCCAAGGGCATTGATACCATGGCACATCAAATTACTTTACGTCGCGGTGGTGTGCCGATTGCTGTGATTGGCACAGGAATTGATCAATTCTATCCTGCAAGTAATCGACAATTACAGTCGCAAATTGCGCGCAGTGGCTTGGTACTTAGTGAATATGCACCAGGATGTGGCCCGTATCGTAGCCATTTTCCTGCACGGAATCGTATTATTGCTGGACTTTCTAGTGTGACATTGGTTGTGGAAGCCAAAATAAAATCTGGCAGCCTAATTACAGCTAACAGTGCATTGCAAAACAACCGCGAAGTATTGACTATTCCGGGCCCAATTTTTGCGGAAAACAGTCAAGGAACGAATGAATTATTAGCTTTAGGTGCTAAGCCAGTGGTAAAATCAAAGGATATCTTAGAAAGTATACAAATTTTTGATAGCATTTGATATGCTATATATGATATCTTGTAATCTATATTAAAAATGTAGAAATAAAATTTGAGGCATACTGAATTGGTAGAAACTAAAAAGAAAGCTACTAAAAAAAGAAAAACGAGTAAAGTTAAAAAAAATCTTGTTATTGTTGAAAGCCCGTCAAAGGCCAAGACAATTGAAAAATATTTGGGGCGAAATTATAAAGTTATTGCAAGTCTAGGTCACGTAAGAGATTTACCAAAGTCAACATTAGGTGTTGATGTGGAAAATGACTACGAACCAAAATATATTAATATTCGTGGTAAAGGAGAGGTGATTAAGGGATTGCGTAAGGAAGCTAAAGCTGCTAAGTCAGTATATTTAGCTTCCGATCCGGATCGTGAGGGTGAAGCCATTGCTTGGCATTTACAACATATTCTAGGCTTAGATCCAGAACAGTCCAATCGTGTTGTATTTAATGAAATTACTAAAGATACGGTCAAAAACGCCTTTAAAACACCACGAAATATCAATCAAAATCTAGTGGATGCGCAACAAGCGCGACGCATTTTGGATCGGCTAGTGGGTTATTCAATATCACCTATCCTATGGAAGACGGTTAAGCGTGGATTGTCTGCAGGACGTGTACAGTCTGTTGCACTAGGGTTAATCATTGCACGTGAACGCGAAATTCAAGCTTTCCAACCGGAAGAGTATTGGACGTTAGATTCTGAATTTAAAAAACAGCGTAGTAAGTTTAAAGCTAGTTTTTATGGATTTGATGATAAAAAGCAACCCCTTCCTGATAATGAAGCCGTGCAACAGGTACTGCAAAAGTTAGACCGAAATGCTGATTTTGATGTGACGAATGTCGTTGCCAAGGAACGTCGTCGAAAGCCACAACCACCATTTACCACATCTACAATGCAACAAACGGCTAATACGCAGTTAAACTTTAAAACGCGTAAAACGATGATGGCAGCACAGCAGTTGTATGAGGGCATTAACTTAGGTAAAGGCATTGGCCAAGTTGGGCTAATTACTTATATGCGTACCGATTCGACACGAATTTCAAGTATTGCTAAGAATGAAGCAGCACATTATATTCATGAAGAATGGGGCGCAGAATACGCTGCAACAAAACCGGTACAGGGTAAATTGCAAGAAGGCGCACAAGATGCTCATGAAGCCATTCGTCCTACTAGTGTTGCGCATACACCACAATCGATTAAAGATAAACTAACGCCAGATCAGTTCAAACTCTATTCTTTGATATGGTCACGATTTGTAGCGAGTCAAATGACGCCTGAAGTCTTGGATACAATGGCTGTCACAATTGAGCAAAATGGCATTATTTTCCGTGCCAATGGTTCAAAGACAAAGTTTGCTGGATTTACTAAAGCTTACCCAGCGGCTAAAGAAAAGCACAACCAATTACCAGAACTAGCAGTTGGTGATAAAACCAATCTGGCTAATATTAATCCGGAGCAACACTTCACGCAGCCACCTGCTCGTTATTCTGAAGCGACTTTAATTAAAGCACTAGAAGAAAATGGCGTTGGTCGTCCATCAACCTATGCGCCAACTTTAGACACGATACAGCGTCGTAATTATGTACGTATTGATGCCCGTAAATTTGTACCAACTGAACTAGGTGAAATTGTTCAAACCATTGTTGAAGATAATTTCCCTGATGTAACGAATATGAAGTTTACTGCTGATGTTGAACATGAGTTGGACGAAGTAGAAGAGGGACGAAAACAATGGGTGCCCGTGATTGATTCATTCTTTCAACCGTTTGATAAGGAAGTCAAAAAGGCTGAATCATCTCTTGAAAAAATTATTATGCATGATGAATTGGCGGGTATGGATTGTGAAATTTGTGGTGCGCCAATGGTTGTTAAAATGGGACGTTATGGCAAGTTCCATGCCTGTTCCCGTTTTCCAGATTGCCGTAATACTAAAGCGATTGTTCAAGAAATCGGGCTGGTATGTCCTAAATGTCATAAGGGACAAATTATCCAGCGTAAAACAAAGCGTGGCCGAACATTTTACGGTTGTTCCCGATATCCAGATTGCGATTTTGTGACTTGGGATAAGCCAACAGAAAAAACTTTACCAGATGGCACAACACCTAAAGATGAAACGCCAGCTGATACATCTGATACACAAGAAAAGTAAATAAAAAGTTTCCTGTTCATATGTATGAGGACAGGAAACTTTTTAATAACTACAATATTATTTTGAAAAAGAAAAGTATTTCTTTCGAGGTCGAAGATAACTAAAGCCTTCACCATGTTGCTCTTGTGTATTAATAATAGAAACAAATGCTTTTGGATCAACTTCTTCAATGATACGTCGCATGGTTTGGACCTCTGATGGTGCAATAACAGCGTAGACAACACGTTGCTCACGATGCGTGTAACCGCCTTCGGACTTTAATAGACTTGTACCACGTTCTAATTGTTCCATAATTGCGTGCGCGATTTCTTCTGGATAATTTGTGAAAATAATACACGTTCGTGCAGGATAAGCACCTTGTTCCATAATATTAAGAAATTGTGCAAAGACAAATGAGGCAATCAGCGTATACATCATATGTAAGATATCAATATAAATGAGTGAAGCAATTAAAACGATGGCATCCAAAAAGAACATTGTTTTACCAATTGGAATACCCAATCGTTGTTCTACAATACGCGCAATCACATCGGTACCACCAGATGTACCACCAAAACGAAAAACAATACCTAAGCCAACACCCGCTGCAATACCTGCAAGCAATCCGGCAATTAGCATATCGTTATTGAGCATAGGTGGCATTGGTACTTTTTGCCAAAACCAAAGCCAGCTCGACAGAGATAAAATACCTAACAATGTATAGATGAGGGAGCGTTTGCCAAGTAATTTAAAGCCCAGTAATAAAATTGGAATATTGAGAATAATTGTCGTGTAAGCAGGGTTAAACTTAAAAAGTGCATATAATATTAAAGTGACACCAGATATGCCACCTTCGGCAAGTTGATTTGGAATATTAATATTAACTAGACCCCAAGCATATAGTGCTGTTCCGACAATAATCATAATAAAATCAATAACACGTAAATCTTCTATATCTTGTTTTGCTTTCATATTTTCACCTCAAAAATAATAGTCATATTGTACCAAATTAATTGTAATACTCGTACGTTTTATTAGAGTCGTTTTTGCTTTTTGTATTTTGGTATAATATAGTGATAAAGGATGGTATTATGACAAAAGATAACCAATTACAACGTTCTCGTAGACGAAAAAAGTCTCACCCCGTACGCAATACGTTCTTTGCACTCGTTGCCATGCTAATTATTGGGCTTGCTGGGTTCTCTTATTATATGTTTACCCATTCTTCGAGTCCGTCAACGCCGATTGCTGCAAAAAATTCAAATTCAAAAGTTATAAATGAAACAATCGATTCATCTGGTAACGGATCTACTTCTGATCAGGATACAGAGTCATCAAGTAGCAGTTCTGAGTCTTCTCAAAGTAGCAGTAGTTCTTCCTCTAGCCAAAGTAGTTCAAGCTCTTCTAAAACAACGGGTGATTCACAAGCCCTAGTGGGAAAGTCTATTTCAGAAGCGATTGAATGGGCTAAAGCTAATGGTCGTTATTACTCTTGGCGCATTGAATCCAATGACAGTAATGCTAAAGTTGTGTCAGTTAATGATAATGGCAGTAGCATTAGTTTTGTTGCAAAATAAACCAGGAGGTTTTTATTTTGCCTAAAAAAGTACTCACAATAGCTGGTTCTGATTCTTTATCTGGTGGTGGCTTACAAGCCGATTTGGCGACATTTAACGAATATGGGTTGTTTGGATTGAGTATTATTACTAGCATTGTGACGGTGATTGATGATGCTGTTGATATTCATGTTGTACCACTAAATGTATTATCACAACAACTATCTTCAGTATTGGTCTTATCGGACATTGCGGCTATCAAAATTGGCTTTGTACCTAATATTGAAGCGATTGAATTAATAGCGCAACGACTAAAACATGTGACAATACCGATTATTTTAGATCCAGTCATGGTTTTTAAAGAAACAAATCGGACTGAGATGCAGGGCTTATTGCGCGCTATTCGAGAACAATTAGTACCGTTAGCAACAGTCGTTACGCCTAACTTAATTGAAGCAGAACTTTTGGCAGATCAGAGCATCGAAACGCTGGACGACATGAAACATGCAGCCCAACAGATTAAAAGTGTTGCTGGGCAAACAATAGTGATTAAAGGTGGTAACCGCTTAGCTGGGCATGATGCTGTTGATGTGGTACTTGATGAAGATAATCGGTACTTCATTTTGAGTCAAGACAAAATTAAACAATCACTGCTTTGTAATAATGGTGCGGGTTGTACATTTGCTGCTAGTATTACAGCAAATTATGCCATTGGGGCCAATGCACAAGAAGCAATAACTAATGCTAAAGAATTTGTCTATCATGCCATTAAGCAAGGGATAACACTTAACCAAACATTACCAGTGGGGACAGTTTGGCCCGGCGCTAATCGGTATTGCCATGATAGTAGGACGAATCGTTGAATATCATTAATTATAATCTACTCGTATAGACGAGTAGTTGGAAAACAGTGGGCCGTATAGCTACTGTTTTTTATTCATATTGATGTGTAGCAATGGAGTAATAAAATAATGATCACAGTTAATAGTGGCTGTAAGAAAATAAAAGATGATGAATTACAATGGTTGCTTCAGGCTTTGGCAGCTTATGATGTTGGTGCTTATTTTGAATCTACACAAGATGGTCATATGTGGTTAGCATATGGTGAATTAGATACATGGATAAAAGGAACAGGCCAGAAGAATTTTAAGCAATGGTATCAAGCATTGTCATCATTAGATGTTGCACACACTTGGATTTTTGGTGCGCAACAATTTTCGGATCAAAAACCATCTCATGGTCTAATGCAGGGACGATGGTTTCTACCAAAACTCGTGGTACACATAGATAGTAATCAGTCATTGCATTGGTATCAGTATAGTCGAACGCGTCAGACATTTGATTATGAGCAGTGGTTAGCACCATTTAGAACAATGACAGCATCTGTAAAGATTAAAAATAGTATTCTCACACAACAAGATGAACAAGATTGGCGCCAAAGGACTACCCAATTAATTGATACTTTGAAACAAACGCCAACGTTAAAGAAAGTCGTTTTTGCACGTCAACGTCATCTTCAGTTAGCAAGCAATTTATCCATTCCACGTATTATTAGTCGGTTAAAACAGCAGCAAGCGAATACTTATCATGTTTTGTTAAAATCAGATCATGAATGGTTTGTATCAGCAACACCTGAGCGGCTAGTTAAACTGGTGAATCATCATATCTATACCGCTGCAGTGGCTGGTACAATCCAACGTAATCAACAGTATAATCGGGACGAAGAATTAGCACAGCACCTCATGCAGGATACTAAGAATCGTGCTGAACATCAATTCGTGGTCCAACAAATTAATCAACAGCTAAAGGACTTAACTTTGACATTAAATGTACCGGATAAGCCTGTTATTTTACAAAATCAACAAGTTCAACATCTTTATACACCAATTAGCGGCATTAAACGACCCAAAGTGACCATTTTTGATTTTGTAGACAAGTTACATCCCACGCCCGCTTTAGGTGGTATGCCCACGACAACAGCATTGGCATACATTGAACAGCATGAAAAATATCCAAGAGGGATTTTTGCAGCACCTGTGGGCATTGCTAATCTGCAAGGAGATGGTGAGCTAGTGGTTGGTATCCGCGCAATGCATTTTGATAGTCAGACAAAACAGGCTAAATTATTTGCTGGGGCAGGGATTCTTCAAGATTCGTCTGCCGAAGAGGAATGGCGTGAGACAGATTTAAAATTTTTACCGATGCAACAATTAATCGAGGATATGTTGAATGACTGATGCACTAACGATCAATACAAAATATTTGCTTACGGCACTAATGCATAGTGGCGTTCGACATTTCGTCGTGTCACCCGGTTCCCGCAATACACCAATTGCTTTGCTGTTAGCTCAATTAGCTGAATCAGAAAAAATAGCGCTTTTTGTAGATGTTGATGAGCGCTCAGCAGCTTTTTTTGCTTTAGGTATTGCTAAAGTCACGTTAAAACCAGTGGTTGTGTTAGGCACTTCAGGAACAGCGATTACTGAATTTACTTCAGCCGTTGCTGAAGCATCTGTATCACATATACCATTAATTGTGTTATCCGCTGATAGACCGCAAGAATTACAAAACAATGGGGCGCCACAAACGATCTCCCAAACACATCTCTTCAGCCATTTTGTTAAACAAGATTTAGAACTCACGCTGCAAGATAATCATCCGGATGTGCCAGAATATATTGCATACGAAGTACAGAAGTTGATATATCAAGCTCAAATAGCACCTAGAGGACCCATTCATATTAATTTACCATTGAGAAAACCTTTGATGCCGGATATGAATGATGACACGCCGCTTCGCGTTAAACAGCTAACGTGGACGATGGCGCCCAATATTGTGCCACAAAATACTCTGGAAGCGTTACAGAATAAAAAGATTTTGTTGCTTTGCGGACCCAATGAGTCCGAGGATTATAGTGAATTACTGCGTAGTTTTTCTGAAAAATATCATATTCCTGTTATAGCAGATGTGTTAAGCCGGGTGCGTTATACGCATACTATTACTGGAATTGATCAATTCATTAAAGCAGATATCTTAAATGATGACGCTTTACCAGATATTGTTATTCGCTTTGGTGCAACGCCGATTGCTGGCCAACTATTAGGATGGTTGAAAAAGCATGAGGTTACCACTTGGTATGTCGGTGAAGACGCTGGTAATGACCATTCACGCCACGCTTCACATATTGTGCCCATAGCAGTGGCTAACTTTTTGGAACAGTTGACCCAAATTCAAAATAATAGCACGGTACAGTCAGAATTTTATACAGTATGGCAAACAATGAATCAAAAATATCAAAATCAATTGATGCACAATGTTGGTGAATTATCTTTAATTGATGCTATTGATCACTTTACCCATGATGCTCAACCAATATTTGTCTCTAATAGCATGCCAATTAGAGATATGGATAATTTCTTTCTTGGTCGCCATACACATAATATTTATGCTAATCGTGGTGCTAATGGCATTGATGGTGTTGTGTCGAGTGCAATGGGAATGGCAGCGACTAGTCAAGAACAAAGAAGCTTACTATTAATTGGTGATATTGCGCTCTTTCATGATATGAATGGCTTAATGATGGGGAAACAATATCAGTTACCATTAGATATTATTGTGACAAATAATAATGGTGGCAGTATTTTTTCATTTTTACCACAAGCACAACAACAAGAATATTTTGACACGTTATTTGGAACACCGTTAGGGTTAGATTTATCTCGTATTGCAATGCTGTATGATTTGACGTATGAAAAAATAAGTACAACACAAGGACTAGGCGATATTCTACGGCAGTCGGTTGTTGGTACCCGTATTATTGAATATAGTAGTAATAGACAAGATAATTATGAACAACACCAAGACTTTACTCAAATGCTAAGAGAACATTTCAATGAATGAACAGACATTAACAATCAATCATTATACATACAGCCTATGGCATCAAAAAAATGATGATACAAATTACCAGTGGTTGTTACTACATGGCTTTATGGGAAGTTATCATGATTTCGATACGATAATAGCTGATTTGCCTGGCGAAATTATCGCGTTAAATCTCTTAGGCTTTAATACAACAGATACGGTAACTGATACTAGGCGATTTACAATGTCACAACAAATCATAGACATAGCAGCTATTCTGAAATGGTATGGTTGGGATGATGTCCATTTGCTAGGCTATTCAATGGGTGGTCGTTTAGCCTTGGGATTTGCTTTACAGCACCCGGAAATGCTTCGGCAATTAATATTAGAAAGTGCTTCCCCAGGTTTGACAGCGATAGCAACGCAAAAGCAACGGCGACAATTAGATCAACAACGAGCTGCCGCGCTCTTAGATGACTTTCCTTCATTTATTTCTAAGTGGGAACAATTGCCATTATTTGCAAGTCAATCGCGTTTACCCAGCCAATTGAAAGTTAAGATTCGGCAACAACGCTTAAACCAAAATCCAAATAATATGGCAACTTCATTAATTCAAATGGGAACCGGACAACAAGCCAATTATTGGCCGTCACTAGCTCATTTAGATGTAGCTACTACGGTTATTGTTGGCGAATTAGACCAGAAATTCCGACAGATTGGTTCTGATATGCTAGCACTGTTACCAAATGCACGATTATACTGTTTGGCGCAGGCTGGCCATAATTGCCATCTTGAGCGACCACAACAGTTTCTTGAAAGCGTATTAAATGACTTATAAAATTTCAAAAATAACATTATGGCCGATTGCATTGATGCTAAAGGCACCATTTCGTACAGCGCATAATACAACGCAGGAACGACCTTTAACGATTATTGCCATTGATGTTCAAGATATGAGCTCAAGGATCACAGTGACTGGGTATGGCGAAGTACAGTCCTTTGCTGATTGTGCCTATGCCCCTGAAAATCAACAGTTAAGTCGTCATTTACTTGCTCATCACTTCATCCCCGCATTAAAAGCTTACCAATTTTCAGATATTAAAGCGGTCACAAGCTATTTGCAACAAATCACACCATTTGGATCGTTTGCACGCGCAGGTATCGAAATGGCATTGTGGGATGCATTGGGTAAGCTACAGCACAAATCACTGGCACAGATGATTGGCGGTATACACCAGCGAGTACCTGTTGGTATTGCGATTTCCTTATTATCGGAACCGTCACAATTACTAACGCAAATTAAGCAAGCACATGCTATGGGTTATGAGCGTATTAAGCTCAAGGTAGATGCTAAGGCAACAGATTTTGATCAAATTAAGTGGCTCTTAGCACGATTTAAAACGCAACATTTTTCTTTAGATGCTAATAGTAGTTTCACGTTAACATCAGCGCAATCTTTATCACCATTAGACGCACCAAATCTTGACTTTATAGAACAACCTTTTGGTGTTCATGATTTTGTTCAGCATGCAACATTTCAGAGAATGTCTAATATCAAATTAAGTTTGGATGAGAGTATTAACGCCCTTGATGATATTCATACATCAATTGCTTTGTCGGCTAATCATGTACTAACGATTAAGCAAGGGAAAATAGGAGGGATCCAAACAGCCATTGAAGCGATTAGACTTGCCCAACAGCACCATGTTTTGCCTTGGATTGGCGGCATGTTAAGTAGCGGATTGGGTCGAGCAGTGGATTTGGCATTAGCTAGTTTACCGGGTATTGCATTTCCTGGTGATATATCAGATAGCCAACGGTATTTTGAGCAAGATATTATTCATCAGCGTTTGACCATTCACCACGGGCACATTAAGGTGCCAACAGAATATGGTATTGGCGTAACCATTGATGAAGCGATAATAAAGCAACACCTCACTGCCACACCACAAGTTTTTACAAGTTAGCATGAAAGCAGTTTCTTTGACACTTAAAAAGTACTGATGTTACCATTAACATATATTGATGTGGTATAAAAATGGGCATAATTAGGAGTCTAAAAGATATATGCAAACACCAAATAATCATGATAAAGAAGAACCTGGATCGTTATTTTATAACGAAGAATGGCAAGTAGTGACAGAAGATTTAGCAGGTCATTATCCGCAAGGACTGACGGAATCTGAAACTCAAAAACGTATTGAGCAATTTGGCTTCAATGAGGTAACAAGTAAACCAACACCAAAGTGGTTAATTTTTTTGCGACAATTTAACAACGTTATTGTATATATTCTGATTGTTGCTGCATTGCTAACATTGTTAATGCGACACTATTCTGATGCGATTGTTATTGGTTTGGTTGTTGTGATTAATGCCTTTATCGGATATTTTCAAGAGGTGAACGCATCTAATGCACTTGAAAATATTAAGCAAATGCTATCTGTTAACGCTACTGTTATTCGAGACAACATGCGGGTTTATATTCCTGCACGTGAATTGGTACCAGGTGATCTAGTTTATTTAGAAGCTGGTGATAACGTCCCAGCAGATCTACGATTACTAGATACTGATAATTTAAGAATTCAAGAAGCCACACTAACTGGTGAGGCCGATTCTGTTTTGAAGGATAGTCTGGTTTTACCAAAAGACACACCACTAGCTGAACGAAACAATATGGCATATGCTTCAACGGCTGTTAGTAACGGTAGTGCTACTGGAATTGTTGTCGCGACTGGTATTCATACCGAGATTGGCCAAATTTCTAAAAATGTGTCTGATGCAACGCAGAATAAATCACCCCTAACAAAAGAATTAGATAATTTAGGTAAGGGCATTTCTTGGTTTATTATCTTTGTGGCAGTTGCGATGTTTGCTTTAGGCTGGTTTATGAATATCTATACGTTACCAGTACTGGCTATGGCTATTATTACGATGATTGTTGGGTCCATTCCTGAAGGGTTGCCCGCTGCAACGTCGGTTATCTTAGCCACAGGTGTTCAAAAACTGACGAAGCAACAAGCGATTGTTAAAACACTACCAGCTGCAGAGACACTGGGTGCTGTTGATATCATTGCATCTGATAAAACTGGGACGTTAACTAAAAATGAAATGACGCTCCAAGATATATTGATTGATGAACGCCATTATCAATTGACCGGAACCGGTTACCAGCCCAATGGCGATATTTTATGGCAGGACCAAATCATTGATCCAACAACTGATGAAAAATTAGAGATGTTCCTAACGATGGGGCAACAAGCCAATGACACCTTCTTAACCGAAGATAAAGGCCAATGGGTGGTGAACGGTGAGCCGACTGATGCGTCATTTTTGTCAGCTTATTATAAAGCCTTTGGTGTTAAAGAACCAAAGTTAAAAGAGATTGATCGTATCCCATTTGATTCGGATTATCGTTATATTGCACGTCTTGTAGAAAATCAAAAGGGTAAACGTTTCATTGCGATTAAGGGTGCGCCAGATGTGCTATTTAAGCTATCTGAACAACAACAAGACTTTAAGCGACAGTATTGGGATGATGCTTCTGAAAATTTCGCACAAACGGGTAAGCGTGTTATTGCGGTTGGTTATCTTGATGTGCCAGATAATACACAAGAAGTTACACATGAACTTCTGGCGGAACAAGGGATTCAGTTACTTGGTTTAGCTGCCATTATTGATCCACCGCGTCCTGAAGTGATTCAGTCAATTGCGGATATGCGTCAAGCAGGCATTCGTGTCAAAATGATTACCGGTGATAGTCCATCTACTGCGAAAGCTATTGGGCAACAGTTGGGATTATCAGATGACATTCAGACAATGACGGGTTCAGAGGTTGAACGCTTATCGGATGATGAGTTGAGAGATGTTGTACCGCAACGTGATATATTTGCACGTACAACACCATATGATAAATTACGTATCATCAAGGCTTATCAGGCCAATGGTTTGGTCACGGCGATGACTGGGGATGGTGTGAATGATGCACCAGCTTTGAAACAAGCTGATATTGGTGTGGCGATGGGTATTAAAGGTACTGATGTTGCGAAAGATTCTGCAGACATGATACTAGCTAATGATGATTTCTCAACAATTAAAGTTGCAATTAGGCAAGGGCGACGACTTTACGATAATATACGTAAAACTATTTTATTTTTGCTACCGACAAGTTTTGCTGAAGGACTGATTGTTGTCATGAGCATTTTACTACGACAACCGATGCCTTTAACTCCAACACAATTACTTTGGATTAATATGGTTTCAGCAATCACTATTCAGTTAGCCTTTATATTCGAACCAGCTGAACCGGGCATTATGAAACGTCTACCACGTAAAACAACCAATAAGTTAATGAGTCGCCATGATGTGATACAGATGACTTATGTTAGTGTCATTATAGCAGCGGTTGCTTTAGTTACGTTTGAAACATTGAATGCGTCTGGAACTGCCTTTGAAGTGGCCAGCACTGTTGCCGTGAATATTATTATTTTTGGTAAAATATTCTATTTATTTAATATTCGAACATCTGCACCAGCGTTTAGTTCTGCTTTATGGGGTAATCCAATGGCCTTCATTGCAATTGGAATAATGATTGTATTACAGCTCATTTTAACCTATGTACCATTTATGCAAACAGTCTTTTCAACGCAAGCCTTACAATTCAATCATTGGCTGTTGATTATTGCTACTGGGTTTATTGTATTAATTGTTGCTGAAGCTGATAAATATTGGCGTTTAAAGCGCAATAAAAAAGCATTATTCTAATTAGGAGAATAATGCTTTTTTACTGTTCAATAGCAGGTAGTGTTTTGACAAATATCAATGCGGCAATTTTAGCAGTTACACCAATTTGTTGTTGGTCATTATCTAGAGATTGGATATAAAAGCCGTCATCAACGCTGAGATGCCCCGATAATCGCCATTTGGAATTAATCGTAATGTGAAGTGTCTCGGAGAAACGTAATAATTCATAATCGTCAGCTAATGCTGTAATCACGAACTTGTCGTCCTCGTGAACAGAGCTTAACGCATCAAACTGATGCGGGGGTAATTGATAATCTTGATTAGGAATAGGTAGTCCGCTTGGGTTGGTTGAAGGGAAATTGAGAAAGGCGTCTAAGCGGTTCGTAATGTCAAATGAAGAATCATGATCAAAGGCATCAGCACTTTTATGTGCTTCAGCTAAACTCATTTTGAGGTGGATAACAAAAAATGTTTCTAAGATTCGATGTGCACGAATTAATTTCATCGCCGTCTCATAGCCCTGATCGGTTAATTTCATGCCGTGATATGGTACAACTTCAATATCACCGTGTTGACGTAGGTGTGTTGCCATTTCCGAAATTGATGCCGGTGTTAAATGTAAATGTTCTGCAACCGATTTATTGGCAACGAGGTCTTGTTTTGGACCACTTAATTCGAAAATTGTTTGAAGATATTGCTTCTTAGACATAGATACTGACATATTATTGTCCTTTCAGGTAAAATTATACTTTAATTTAAGTTTAATATATAGTAAAATTTAAGTGCGCCTAAATACAGAATAAAAGTAAGGAGAAGTGGAAGTGTATGTTTAAAATTGAAAATCTCTCGGTGGGTTATCAAAATACTCAGATATTAGATAATCTATCCGTAGAGTTCCCCAGTGGCGCAATAACTGGTATTATCGGTCCCAATGGAGCGGGAAAATCAACCATGATTAAAGGGGCGTTAGGTTTAATTAAACGCCAAAATGGTGTAGCTCGTGTTGATCAAAGGCCTATTGAGTCTCATCGTGAACAAGTAGCCTATGTTGAGCAAAGAGCTAATTTAGATTTAACATTCCCAATCAATGTGTTTGATGTTGTTTTGAGCGGTTCATATGGCCGTCTAGGGCTTTTTAAGGAGCCAAGTAAGCAAGACAAGCAAAATGCGTTATCTGCTTTAGAGCAAGTTAACATGCTTAATTTTAAAGAGCGTCAAATTGGTGATTTGTCAGGCGGACAATTACAACGTGTCTTTGTAGCACGTGCGATTGTTCAAGCAGCGCCAATTGTCATATTGGACGAGCCGTTTGCTGGTATTGATATGAAGAGTGAAAGCGAAATTATGTCAATCCTTAAAACATGGCGAGCAGAAGGCAAAACAATTATTGTGGTTCATCATGATTTGAATAAGGTAACAGATTATTTTGATCACTTGATTATTTTGAACCGTGGTATTGTGGCCGCTGGTCCTGTCGCAGAAGTGTATACCAAAGATAATGTCTCTAAGGCATTCAGTGCAGACCTCGGTAATGTCTTGTTTACAGATGATAATGATTCTAAACAAGAGGGGGTTTCCCATGAATAGTATTGTAAACTTTATTGACGCATTAGGTCAATATAATTTTCTACAAACAGCCTTGATTACATCAATCCTAGTGGGTATTATGTCAGGTTTGGTTGGTAGCTTCATCATTTTGCGTGGTATGTCATTAATGGGCGATGCCATTTCCCACGCTGTTTTACCAGGTGTGGCCGTTGCGTATATGCTTGGCGTTAATTTGCTTATCGGTGCGTCTGTGTTCGGTATCGTAGCAGCTTTGTTAATTGGTTTTGTTTCAACACACAGTAAGTTAAAAAATGATACGGCAATTGGTATTGTGTTCAGTTCTTTCTTTGCCCTTGGTTTCATTTTGATTTCTATGGCAGAGAGTACCACTAATTTGCATCACATTTTGTTTGGAAATGTTTTGGCTGTTAGTGATTCTGATTTAATCACAACCGTTATTGTTGGCGCATTGGTTGTCTTGTTCGTCGTAGTTTTCTTCAAAGAACTGTTAATCTCATCATTTGATGAAACATTTGCACGATCATATGGATTAAAGACACAATGGTTACATTATGGTTTGATGATTGTGTTGACATTGGTCACAGTGTCTGCATTACAAACTGTTGGTATTATTTTGATTGTAGCAATGTTGATCACACCAGCAGCGACTGCATTCCTATGGACAAATAAATTGAAGTTTATGTTAGTCTTGTCGGCTATCTTAAGTGTTATTGCCTCAGTTGTTGGCTTGTACTTGAGCTATACATTTAACTGGGCATCTGGACCATCAATCGTCTTAACAGCTTCAATATTCTTTATCATTTCATTTATTATTTCACCAAAACAAGGCTTCTTGACATCAAGAATTGCAAAAAAGGGAGAACCCAATGTTTAAAAAAGTTGCAATCACACTGATTGGTTTGTTTGTTGTTATTGGCGGTGTTTTATGGTTTGTTAACCATGAAAGTAGTAAAAAATCAACGGCGCATGACAAGTTGCGTGTTGTAACGACTAATTCAATTTTAGAAGATATGGTCAAAAATGTTGGTGGCGATGATGTTTCAGTATACTCAATTGTTAAGCGTGGTACAGATCCGCACGAATACGACCCACGTCCAACAGATATTTCAAAGACAACTGAAGCGGATGTTATTTTCCACAATGGTTTGAACCTTGAAACTGGTGGTAATGGTTGGTTCTCTGAATTAACAAAGAATGCTAACAAAAAGGATGACAAAGAAGTATTCGCAGTTTCAAAAAATGTGACACCAATGAAGTTGACAAGTAAAGGTCAAACAAATGAACTTGATCCTCATGCTTGGTTAGACTTACAAAATGGTATTTCATACGTTAAAGTCATCAACGATGTATTGAAGAAGAAGGATCCAAAAAACGCTGATGATTACCAAAAGCGTACAGATGCTTATGTTAAGAAGCTACAAAAGTTAGACACACAAGCTAAAGAAAAGTTTGCAGATATTCCTGAAAACAAGAAGTTGTTGGTAACCTCAGAAGGTGCCTTCAAGTATTTCTCAAAAGCTTACGGCTTAACACCAGCATACATCTGGGAAATTAACACAGAATCTCAAGGAACACCTGAACAAATGAAGCAAGTGTTGGCTAAGATTCGTGCTACAAAGGTACAATCATTGTTTGTTGAAAGTTCAGTTTCACCAAAGTCAATGGAAAAGGTATCTAAGGAAACAGGATTACCAATCTATTCTAAGGTCTATACAGATTCTCTAGCTAAAGAGGGAACTGATGGTGACACTTACTACGGTATGATGAAGTGGAACTTAGATCATATTCATGATGGTTTGAATAAGTAATCATCAAAAAAGAACGTACAGCTTTAAAGCAGACGTTCTTTTTTTGTGCGCTTAATTTTAAAATTCTGATCTTAGGATGCCCATAACAAAACTGTCATGATATTGACCTTCAGCGAAGAAATGTTGTCGTAGACGGCCTTCATTTTGGAAACCAATTTTCTCATAAATATGAACAGCAGCTTGATTATCAACGTCAACATACAGGTAAACTTTATACATATTTAAAACATTAAAAGCGTATTCAATACCTTTTTGCATTGCTTCTTGGGCTAGGCCTTGACCTTGGAAATCCTTGTCAACGATGATTTGAATTTCAGTATTACGGTGTAAGTCATCGATATACATTAATTCAACAACACCGGCAAATTGTCCGTCGACATCGATAACAAAGCGACGTTCAGTTTGATCTAAAACATGCTTTTCGTATAATAGTTCTAGTTCATCAAATGATGTATAAGCTTCTTCAAACCATAGTGCCATGACACCACGTGCATTCTCTTGATTATAAACATATGGGAGATCTTTTCGTTCTAAAGGTCGGATTCTCATATCATACTCCTTAGTTATTTAAATCCATTATAGCATCTTCTTTTTAGCCGTAATATTCGCTATGATAAGTATATGACATCTGTCAAGGGGGGCTAATAGTGGTGGATAAGGGATATATGAATGAAAATTATGACGTTATTATTATTGGTTCAGGTAGTGCGGGCCTAGTCAGTGCAATTCAAGCCTATGAGCTTGGCTTAAAGCCCATCATCATTGAAAAAATGCCAAGTATTGGTGGTAATACAAAACGAGCTTCATCAGGTATGAATGCTGCCGAAACGACTGTACAACAGAAAAAAGGTATTCAGGATACAACAACGTCGTTTTATGATGACACGTATCGTATTGGTCACCAAAAGAATGATCCTGCTATATTAAAGTATTTTGTTGCGCATAGCAATCAAGCAATCGAATGGTTAGCGCAACATTATATTTTGCTTGAAGATCTTACACTCACTGCAGGTATGACAAAGAAACGAACGCACCGACCAGCATCTACAGCACCAATCGGCCAATATCTCATTAATGGTTTATTGTCACAGATAAAAACGTATCACATACCGATTTTATTATCTACAAAAGTCACCGCTTTAAAGCAAAATAGTCAAGGTTGGATTAATGGTGTAGCCATTTCAACAAAAGAGTTATCAAAAGAAACAGTATTAGACGGCCGAGCAGTTATACTAGCAACAGGTGGATTTGCTGCGAATCAGAAACTCATTCAGCAATACTCACAGCTAATTGGTTACCCAACTACTAATCAAGTAGGCGCTACTGGTGACGGTCTATTTTTAGCAGAAAATGTTGGGGCGCAATTATGCAATTTAGAAAATATTCAAATTCATCCAACTGCACACGTTAATCAGGTCACCGGACGCACTTATTTAATCGGTGAAGCTTTGCGTGGTGAAGGGGCGATTCTTGTTAACCATCAAGGAGAGCGCTTTGTAAATGAACTAGCGGATCGACAGATTGTTTCTGCAACCATTGAACACGATAGTTTTTTGATTTTTGATCAACGTATTCGTGAACGTAGTCAGGCTGTCGATTTTTATGACAAAATGGGCTTTGTTCAGCAGGGAGAGACAATTTCAGAACTAGCAACCCGGACACATTTGGATACCAAGAGACTACGAGACACCCTAGAAAATTGGGAGAAGAGCGTCAGAGCACACAACGATCCAGATTTTAAGCGACCAATACTGTCGCAACAACTACCGTTTAAATCACCATTCTACGCCATACGGATCCAACCAGCTGTCCATTACACTATGGGTGGTGTTCGAATTAATACTAAAACAGAAGTGATGAATGCACAGCAAGAAGTTATTCATGGTCTCTTTGCGGCTGGAGAAGTGACCAGTGGTTTACACGGTGATAACCGTGTTGGGGGAAATTCAATTGCTGAAACGATTGTTTTTGGACAACAAGCTGGTCGCCAAGCTGCGCAATACATTCAACGTTTAGTCAATTAAAAGCGAGCACTTCAGTGTACAAAAACAACGATTCGGCGTTATGATGGTTTTAATGGCAGAAGGAGGTGTCTGTAGTTATGACAGTAGGATTCTTAGGCCGCTTGATACCAGTAGCCATCATGCTTGTTTTGGTTGTTGCACTATTTCTTATCACCACTTTCATTGAATTGTGGTATAAAAAAGTGAAACAGGTTGATTTATCGCGTACGAAAAGGAAGATAAAATTAACCAGTATAACGTTATTATTGTGTATTATATTTTTGGCTTTGGTTGCTGTCTTAAGTGGTCTATTTTATCAATAACAACATATATAAAAAGCAGCTATTGTGGTTAGTCACAACAACTGCTTTTTTATGTGGTATTAACTTAATACCTTTAACATAGCGACATTAAAATCAGGAATATCGTTTGGATTACGACTTGTCACCAGTTGACGATCGACTACCGCAGATGCATCTTTAACGATTGCCCCAGCATAGTACAAATCTGGTTGTACACTCTTATAAGCCGTCATTTTTCGACCTTTAGCTAATCCTGTTTGAATAAAGAGTTGCGGTCCGTGGCAAATCGCAAATACTGGTTTGTCTGCTAATAAGAAGTAGCGGACAAAGTCAACGAAACGCTCATCTGCTCGTAATTGGTCAGGTGAAAAACCACCAGGTAATAATAACGCATCAAAATCCTTTGGTGAAACATGGTGAATGCCAGCGTCAATAGTGACTTCTGTACCATGCTTACCAGAAACAATATTATCAGCGTCTTTTTCAATAAATGTTACGGTATGACCGGCGTCCTTTAGGGCGCCAACCGGGTCAGTGAGTTCAATATCTTCAAATAAATTTGTGACTAGAACAGCTACTTTTGCCATAAATGACCTCCTCATTTTTAACAATCATACAAAATACATTATTCTATTTTCATTATACTCACGATAGAGAAGTAAGGTATGTTTACTGCTCAAAGCACAATATTATGGGAAGAAATATCATTCATAAATGTATTTTTGCTATAATAAAAGCATTACGACCAACTTTGGTAAAGCATGTTTTAAAGGATGTCCAGACATGGCAAAAATTAAATTTCATATCGCATCACAGACAGAATTAGTGTTAGATGAGGCTGCCCAAGTAGGAGATAGTATTGATTTAACGGATGAGCAAAACATTGACACATCAATTATCAATGGCAAAATAGCTGAAATACTGGATGATAAGTTAGCACAAGCTAAGGCAGAGTGGCTCGTACAGCAACGTCAGCAAGCAAAAGCCGAATTAACGGCGCAACTGCAGCATCAAAAAGAAACATTGCAGACATCTATCACCGATAAAGAAAATAAAATTGTTGCACTAGAAACGCAGCTAAAAGGTATTTCACAGCAAAATGCTGTTGAACTACAAGCACAACTCATGAAAAAAGATTTGGACCTACAGGACACATTAGCTCAAAAACAAGTGGAAATTACATCGTTGACATCAAAAGTTGAAGCTGTCAGACAACAAAGTCAATCTGAATTAGAAAATGCCTTGATTAAAAAAGAGGCTGCCGTTCAAAATGAACTCGCACAACGTGATCAAAAAGTTGCTGAATTAACAACACAGCTAAAATTAAAAGATCAAGAAAAACAATTACAGTTAGCCACGGTTCAAGGTCAATATGAAGCCCAACTTAAAGCGGCAACTGATCAAGTCGAATTTTATAAAGATTTTAAAGCACGTCAATCAACAAAAGAAATTGGTGAAAGCTTAGAACAATATTCACTTAATGAGTTTAATAAAATTCGACCGTATGCTTTTCCTAATGCATATTTCGAAAAGGATAATCAATTATCCGAAACGAATTCTAAAGGTGACTTTATTTTTAGAGATTATCAAGATGGTACTGAATTTATTAGTATTATGTTCGATATGAAAAATGAAGCAGATACTACTGCAACGAAGCATAAGAACGCTGATTTCTTTAAAGAATTAGATAAGGACCGTCGTGAGAAGCAGACTGAATATGCGGTGTTGGTTTCATTACTTGAAGCAGATAATGATTATTACAACACGGGTATTGTCCAAGTAACAGACTACGAAAAAATGTATGTCGTTCGACCACAATTCTTTATTCAGTTTATTGGTGTGCTACGTAATGCTGCGTTAAATAGTGTTGCCTACAAGCAAGAACTTGAGCAAGTCCGCGAGCAAAATATTGATATCACACATTTTGAGAGTGATTTATCTAGCTTTAAAAATGCATTCGGTAAAAATTATCAAAGCGCTGCAAATAACTTTAAAAAAGCGATTGAAGAGATTGATAAGTCGATTGCCCGTATGGAAAGCGTTAAGAAAGCTTTAACCACATCTGAAAATCAATTAAGGTTAGCGAATAATAAGCTAGATGATGTTAGTGTTAAAAAGCTGACGAGAGGTAATCCAACAATGAAGGCGAAGTTTGAGAGTATCAATGACGCTATGATTAAATAAATATGGGATAGCAATAGTATGACAGTAAACACACCGAAAATTAGACAGTTTGAATATTCACAAAATGGGTTAGATTATTTGAAGCATACTCTTTCATTAACTCAGGATGAGAAATTGTTTTTTGATTATCCTATTGTATACATTGTAGAAGACGAAAACAAAACTAGCAGTAAGTACCAAAAAAGTACGTTCGATGTATATGTAGGAGAGGCAAATCGGTTAGAACAGCGAACACGTCAACATCTTAACGATAAAAATGATAAATTACAGAAGTTAACACACAATCCTCATGTATATGCAATTGGGCATGATATGTTCACTAAATCTATGACACTAGATATAGAGAATCGTTTAATTAATAATATGATGGGGATTGATAGAGTAAAATCGTTAAATGGTCGTGGTAACCAACAAGGTCAATACTATACGTCTAATATGACTGATGAAATATTTCATAAAATTTGGAATAAACTTCATCACGAAAATAAAGAGTTGATACCACCACTAAACGTCGTCAGAGATTCTGCACTTTTTAAAGCCAGTCCATTTCATAAATTATCTGAAAAACAACGTAAGGCTAAAAATGAAATTATTTCGAGAATAGAGTCGGCATTATCTACTGAAGATGATGGCCAATTAATTATTATTGATGGTGCAGCAGGAACGGGGAAAACAGTATTATTGAGTTCATTATTTTTTGAACTATCTTCACATGGTCAAGGAGAATTCGCAAATCCAATCATTAATAATTTAGATTCTTATTTACTTGTTAACCATGACGAACAATTAACAGTTTATGATCAAATTGCTAAAAAATTAGGACTCTCTACTAAAAACCACGATAAAAAATTAGGACTCTCTACTAAAAACCACGATATAGTTAAAAAACCAACCACATGGATTAATCATCGGCCCGTTAACAGTAAGGCTGATGTGGTATTAGTTGATGAGGCACATTTATTATGGACGCAGGGAAAACAATCTTGGAAATCAGGATGGCAATTGGATGAAATTCGTAAGCGTGCAAAAGTAACCGTAATTGTTTTTGATCAAAAACAAATCTTACGCTCTGAACAACATATCGATTCAGAGCATATTGCAACCATGTTCTTATCTGCAAATTGTGTGGTTAAACTAGAAGATCAATTTAGAATTGATGCATCTGACGAAACAATTAAATGGATTGAAAATTTTGTTGAAGGCAGTATTGATGCAATTCCGTATGATAATAAATATGATCTTAAAATTTTTGAAGATCCTCTAAAGATGTATCACGAAATTATTCATAAATCTAAAGATCAACAGAATGGATTATCTAGGATGTTAGCTACTTTTGATTGGGAATATAAACAAGGTAAAAGTGGATACGGAAAGAATGATAAGTGGACTGTTATAGCTGATAATTTGGAATTACCCTGGAATCTAGAAACAAGAACTTCAAAAGATAAGCAACGTAATCGTGGATTATCATGGGCTGAATCTGATTATTCTATTAATGAGATTGGTTCAACATTTACTATTCAAGGATTTGATTTAAATTATGCTGGGTTAATTCTTGGTCCCTCAGTAATATATCGTGATGGTAAAGTGTCATTTGATTCATCTGCCTCAGCCAATAAAAATGCCATTAAAAAACGTAACGGGAAAGACCATGCAGTAGAACATTTAAAAAATGAATTAAACGTCCTTATTAAACGCGGTGTTCATGGATTATTTTTATATGCTGTTGATTCGGAGTTACAAAAAGCACTATTAGACGCTCAAAATAATTAATGCATAAAACAAAAAAGCCGGAACCGAAGTTCCAGCTTTTTTAGTAGCTCGTGAGAGAATCGAACTCTCGATTCCGCCGTGAAAGGGCAGCGTCTTAGCCACTTGACCAACGAGCCATGGTCAATTACGTTGTTCGTAATAAACAACTATATTAGAATACCAAGAATATACAGATTCGTCAATATATTTTTGCTGTTTGTCAGCATTTTTTATATTAATTTACTTCAAGATTGTCCATATTTTAGGTCATACAAAATGCAACATATCTACATATTTAAACCGCTTATCACAGAAAGCGGTTTTTTGCTGATTAACGCTGTTATGCTGGCACCATAGAATATTAATAAGGAGCAACCATATGCTAGAAATGAAACATATTAAAGTGAACTACGGTAATTTTGTCGCATTGGACATGGGCTGTGATATTACGATATTAGAACATGATATTGTTGGGATTATCGGCAGTAATGGTGCTGGAAAATCAACACTTATTAAAGCACTGACGAATCAGGTGGCTTATAGTGGTGAAATTAATAAACCTAACCACATTGCAGTGCATTTACAAGAAAATAATTATCCGACGACTGTGAATTGTCGCACCATTTTGGAAGGGCTACTGCAGACAAGCTACCGAAAAAATCAACGATTGATTGAACTAGTTAAGTTTTTTGATTTTGAAAAGAATTTAAATCAGAAATTCTCACAGTTATCTGGTGGCCAAAAGCAACGCTTAACTATCATCATGGTACTTTATCAAGATGCACCGTTAACTTGTTTTGATGAGTTGAGTACGGGTTTAGATTTTGAAACGCGCTGTAACTTAATGAATAAAATTAAAAGTTGGTATGCTAATAAGCCCGCCATGATTTTACTCATTACACATTATTTCGATGAAATCGAAAAATTAGCCAATAAACTTCTGATTATCGATCATGGGCGTGTTATTGATTATGGGCGTATCACCACCTTATTTGAAAAATATATAGGTTATTCAGCTATTATTGTTGATTGTCCAGAAGGTGTTACTGTGCTAAATGACTATCAAATAGTTCGTGGTGAACAGGGACAAACTGTCATTGCATGCAAAAACAAAAGTCATCAGCAACAAATTGTTAACCATTTAAACCAACAGGGATATCTCTGTTCCGTAACACAAAATAGTATTAATTTGATTTATTTAAATGCTTTATCAGGTATTACAAAAGAAAGATCGGGACAATAATCATGTGGCATTATATCAAATTCGAGTTAAAAAATACGGTCGGTTATAGCCTTGCCATGATTGTCGGTGGATTATTGCCACTTATGTTAGCCATCGGTAACTATCATGCAACGCCTGATCCTATAGCTAACCAAGCATTGGCCAAAGGGCTATTTGCCACACTATTGCCGATGATTCCATTGGGACTGGTAATATTACCTTTTACTATTGCTTTTGGACGGGATACGACAGATGGTGTAACCGATCGACTTGTTTTATTTGGTTATAGTTTGGCAAAACAGCTCATCGCAAAGTTTGTCTCAGTGTTCATTTTGGTAAATATCATTACTGTTATTTACTGTTTAACATTGCTGCACATTTTACCATTACCAAATTTGTCTATTTTAAGTATGATCAATATCTTTACAAGTATCAGCATTTTATCATTATCATTGTATTTACTAGCATTTACGATTGCACAAGTATTCCAAGGATTTCATTTGATACAAGGTGTAGCAATGGTATTTTATTTTGGTATCGCATTTTTAACTGGAAGCATGGGGACGTTTCAACTACCTAGTACAATAGAAAGCGTGATGCAATGGATACCATTTTCAATTTTTCGGGAAACGCTTAAAGCACACTGGGCAACAGGATTTTTATCAGACATGCAGTCGCAATGGTTTAAAATGATTGTGTTTTTATTCATAACAGTTGTCTTATTTTGTCTGGCGCAATATTATCGTTATGCTAAAAGGCATATGTCATCACTACGTATTTTGATAAAATAGTTTTAAGTTAGTAAGTATGTTGCGACATGGGGATATATATGGAAATTAAAATCAATGTGAATGAATCGTTAAATGATATAGAGGTTGTCATTTCAGGAAACGATTTAACAAAAATGACAGCTATTGCAAAACAGCTACAAACAAAAACAGTTGAAACACATAAATTGGTAATCAAAACAGCCGATGACATTCACGTTGTGGCGCAATCAGATATTTTAATTGTGGAAAGTTTTGGCAATGATTTATCTGTAACATTAAAACAACAACAACAGCTAACCACTCGCAAAACATTGAAGCAATTTTTATCTTCTAATACTTCACATTTATTCGTACAAATCTCAAGGTCAATGGCTATTAATTTAAACGCACTAGTACGCATGGAATCCGCATTTTCTGGTAATTATTATGCCTTTTTAACAGACGGAACCCGAGTTACCGTATCACGAAGATTTATTAAAAATATCTTGAATCGCTTAGAGGGGAGGGCAGACAATGAAACAGTTTAAAGATATATTAATCGGTGTTGGCATTGGATCATTCCTATCACTATTATCTGTAACGTTAAATCATACCACATTATCTATACCGCAATTTGGCTTGTTAATGACAATGAGTGCAATAATGGGGTTACTATCTATCGTGTTCAGATATGATCAAATCACGTTTTTAACACAGTTTATCAGCCATTTTATATTGGAAATGCTTACCTACGGTTTCTTTATTTGGTTAACATTTGGTGATTTGAAAATTGTGCTCAGTAATGTTCCCACATTCATCATAATTTATATCATTATTTTCATTTATATTCGGCAGCAAGCACGTGCCAACGCTCGTCGAATTAATGAACAGCTTAAGAAAAAGAAGTCACAATCATAATCTGTTAGAATAGAAGAAGATAAATTTAGAAAGTCATGTCATCTATTTATGCCAAAATATCTTATTCTAACTGAAAAACCGTCTGCTGCCGCAAACTTTGTCAAAGCATTAGGTGGTCAAACTGGTACGTTTGGCACATTTACCTATAAAATTACACATTTACGTGGCCATGTGATGACGCTAAAAGATCCGGAAGCAATGGTTTCTGAGGACTTAAAAAAGCAGTATAAATCCTGGCAGATTAAACATTTACCCTGGCAGTTATCCGATTTCTCTTGGGCACGAACGTATATTCGTCAGCGTAATATGCGCACAGGAAAGATAGAATCCACAAAAAAATTAGTCGATGAGTTAAAGAAAGAATCGCAGACTGATTACGATGCGATTGTGATTGCAACCGATACAGATCCCTCTGGTGAAGGAGAATTATTAGCTTGGGAAGCATTAGAAGATATTAAGTGGCACGGAGTAGTATTGCGTGCTAATTTTATGGACGAATCATCGCACGGTATTCAAACAGCCATGAAAAATTTACGTGATGTCTCCGATAAACATCAAGATGGGGATTATATCAAAGGTGAAAGTCGTAATCGATGGGACTTTGCTTCAATGCAGCTCACACGCATTGCGACCACAGCGGCAAAAAAGCAAGGTTATAAGGTCGTTGCCCGTGAAGGTCGGTTAAAGTCTGTTATTATTTGGCAAATTTATGCGCAACTTGAAGCAATTAAACAATACATTAAGAAGCCTTACTTTGAAGTGAAATTCAAAGATCCTGCTGGACATGTTTTTAGTCGCGCCGTTTCAAATGACGAGAATATACCTTGGCGTTTTGCAACCAAAGCACAAGCACAAGCACAAGCACAAAACGATATGATGCAGTATCATGACAGTGCAATTAATAACGAGAAACATCAAACTCGTCAACAAATACCTGGGAAATTACTTGATTTAGCTGGTTTAGCAGCCATTTTGGCACCACGTGGTTTTTCTTCCAAAGAAGTTCTCAGTACTTATCAAAAAATGTATGAAGCGCAGATTGTGTCATATCCACGTACGGAAGATAAAACCGTAACACCAGAACAATTTAACGAACTATTACCTAAGATTGATCAGATTGCGAAAGTTGTAAATGTGGATCCGCAGCTACTAACGCATCGTCAGCCACGATCAACGCATGTTAAAGCAAAAGGGGCTCACGGCGCTAATAGGCCAGGGGAATCCGTACCAACAAGTTTAACCGATTTGTCCAAATTTGGTACTAGTGCACAAGCTATTTACGAAATTGTAGCAAAAAACTACCTTGCAATGCTTGCTGAAGATTATGTATATGATCATGTAACGGCTGATTTAAAAGATTATCCAACTTTTAAAACTGCTTTTAATGTACCAATTGAATTGAACTTTAAGGCAGTATATGATTCACAACGTGCTGTAAAAGTAGACGATGAACATGATGATGATCAAGCGCAGGGGAAACAGTTGGGACCGATGGCTGGTCCATATCTGTATGAAGGGGCGAATAAAAAACCACAAGCACCGACAACAAAGTGGATTATGGCATTTTTGGAAAAGCATAATGTTGGCACTGGTGCGACTCGAGTATCAACATTAGCTGATATGAGCCGTGGTACAAAGGCGATGATAAAAGAATTGCGTGGTAAATTAACTTTAACTGAAACGGGTCAAGTTTCAGCCGTTATGGTTAAAGGAACATGGATTGCCTCGCCAAAAATCACCAAACGTTTATTTGAAATGATGGATCAAGTTGGTCGCTTTGATATGACAATGTCTAAGTTGCTCGAATCGGTAACCCAGGTTGTGATACATGATATGCCAATTATGTTAGAAAATGCTGAGTCATTAGAATCTCTTTTGGGCAAACCAAAAGCCACACCCAAAAGAAAAGTTTCTGAAAAAATAACTGGTCAATTTAATGGCGAAATGATTTCTTTTGCTAAAGAATGGAGCGGTCATGTTTTTACAGAGGACGAAATTATAAAGCTATTACAGGGTCAAATCATTAGCTTTGAAGCAAAATCAAAACGTGGCAAACAGTATACAGCAACTGGTAAAATGGCTAAACAAACGTTTAAAGGTCATGCGTTTTATGGTTTTAAATTGAATCCAAAGTAAAAATATATCGTTGTTGTTTTATTTTATTTGCATATGGTTGAACGAATTATTATCAGTACTTAATTAAAGTTAGAGAATAAATATGATGATTTTAATACTTTTGAAGCGTATAAATGGAATATTGGCTTGCTAATTTGCGATAATCAAGAATTCCTAGAGTATATACTTATTATCCGTGGAATTATGAAAAATTAGTTAATAATACCAATTTATTCGTATTTATGAATCATTGTTAAGTTAAATAACTGTAGTTATTGCAAAAATAATTTATTTATTAGTTAAAAGTTGGTGCTAATTGTTACTATAAGCGATTATATCTTGGATAGCTTAAGAAGCATTTAATAAGGAACGCCTGTAAATCAACGTTTACAGGCGTTTTAGCGAGTTTTAGAATACGAATGATTAAAACATATGAAGAATACATAGAAATAGTAATAATTTATAAGCCATGTATAGGCTGTTAGTGTATGTATTTAAAGAGATTTAGTTAACATAGCTTTCGATAATATATATTATGTTAACTAAAATATATGTGGCGGATTGCAAGTCATTTACCAGATGTTTAATCAATTGGTAAAATTACGGAAATGTTTTTGTAATTTCACTAATTGATTTTTGATTTGTAAGACACTCCTTATTCTATTGTACCAATGTCATACATTAATGTTAAATCACTGTCCACGATTTCTAATCATTATTTTAAGGCTGTTTAACATCTTGATTCCACAACTAAATTGCCAAAAAATACAGATACTTCAAACTTTTACGTTTGGTAGATTGTAAAATTAAACCGAACACTTGAATAAAAAAGCCGCAGCGCCTTTAATGGTAATTGTCCAAAACAACCATAAAGGAACTGCGACTCATGACTAGTTTATCATCTCAAGAACGTACTGTCATTCAAACTTTACTCGAATTGAATTATTCTGTTCGTGCCATTGCCCGCTTTATTAAACGCTCTCCTTCAACCGTTTCGATTGAAATTCATCAAGTTACACCCTATAAAGCTGAGATTGCTCATGCGTTGGCATTGAAAAAACGTCATCTACGTGGCCGTCATCACACACTAACACCAGCTATCGCTGTCTTTTTGAATGAGCACATTGGCATTTTAAAGTGGTCACCAGAAACTGCTGCTCATGTTTTAGGGTTACCTTTCAAAACGATTTATAATTGGCTCAATGCTGGCCGACTCAAACTGTCATTAGCTGATTTACCTGACAAAGGTATTCGTCAAAAACGTCAGTCTGATGGCAGACGTCAAGTATTTGTTCACGGCCGTTCAATTGAATCAAGACCCAAAAGTGTTCAAGCACGGCAGGATTTTGGTCACTTTGAAGTTGATACGATGCAATCGGGTAAGAAACGTGGTGAAGTGCTTGTCACAATCACAGAAAGATTAAGCCGGCAACATATTGTGAGGCAAGTTAGTGGTCGCAATAGTCAGGCAGTGACACCAGTATTAATTCATTTTTTTCAAGGGATCGAGAATGCTAAGTCAATCACTGTTGATCGAGGACGAGAGTTTGCAAAATATGATGAAATCGAGCAAAAACTAGGCATTCCAGTTTACTTTGCACACCCATACTCACCAGAAGAACGTGGGAGTAATGAGATATTAAACCGATACGTTCGGCGATTCATACCAAAGGAGCGAAAAATTGAGACGGTTAGCGCCAAAGAATTAGATCAAATTAATCATTGGATTAATGCAAGACCAATGAAAACACTCAATTGGCAATCACCACGAAAGGTTTTTCAGCAGTTTGCAGTGTTCGGTTAATTCTTGCAATCTACCTTGGCAGATTGTAAAATTAAACCGAACACCTTGCATAAAAAAGCTGCAGAGACTTTAATTAATCAAAAGCATAGAAATATTTAGCAAAATAGCTGACCTAAAATGATACTAATTGTTTTTTACCTGCTAGAAAGTCAATTTAACATGCAACATGCTTTTGAAGCTATTTTTAGTCTAGTGCATAAAAATTTCTACTATAGCCAAAATTTTGGTTCAATTAGCCTTTCAGTTTATACTTTGTAGGTAGTCAGCAAATGATTTTTGTGCGTCTCTAGCAATCACTTTAATTTTATTTAGCTTCAATTCATTTAACATATCTAAACTAGCCATAGCGTATGGAACACCCAATCCGCTATCTTCCAGCAACTCATCTACTGGGATAACAAAAGAATTTGAAAAAACAAAGTTATTTATTTTTGCTAGTTTTGAAAATGCTAGTTGATAAAGGTACTGTTTGGTAATATCTTCAATTCCAGGTTGTCCACTCACCTTGTTATCATTAATTTCAATTTGGTAATATTTGCCATCATATATTTCGAAGCATTTTTCTGAGTGATTAACTCTTAGTGCATCTAATTCGAGAGTTTTAGTTGCATAAACCTCTAGGTCCTCTTGTGACCAAATAGGCTTTTCTACAATATCTTTCAAAGTGCGCGCACCCTCATAATTAATTTTTTCGTCGTCATCTCTTAATTTCAAATGCAATTCATTGATGTTCCTCGACAAATCGTCGTGATATAATGTTTGACAAACTTTTTCCCATACTAAATTGAAAGAAGTAGTACCATAAAATAAAGGTTGAATGTCACTATTCATTTTCTGTAAATATTTTATGTACTGCAAAATATCATTAAGGACAGATTTTTTATATGTAATAAACTGATTATTAAGCTCTTTATTCAACAAGTATTCAATGTAATCTTCATCACCAAAATCAGATATTACTTCAGTTGTTAAAATTGATTCACTTAAATCAAAAATATTTAGTACATCATGTAACTTGCTACAAATATCAGTTATAACAACCGCGTGAATACGTCTTATAATATCCATTTCGTTAATCTTCTGGTTATTTGTATATAAGTTTAAATAATATGGTCTATTTTTTATTATGTAAGCTGTTGATTGATTAATCGTTTGTTCCCAAAGAATATTCCCTTCACCATTTTCTTCTATAATGGACTGATTTGTCCAATACAGACCATAATGAAAGTAACTGGACAAAATTTTAATCATTAACGGCAACATACTACTATAGGCTTGATTATTTGAATCTAAATATATGCTGTTTATAGACTGATATTTGTCAATCACTTGAATAATTTGTTTGATTTTTTTCTTTTCATTCAGGAAATCATTATCTATATTCTTAATATATTTTGGGTATACTATTAAGCAATAGTTTCCAATAGTTATTAAACCAACAAACTTAAAAGTAAAATAGCCATCTTGTCTTAAATTAATAGTAATATTTTCAGCTACATTTAGGTCATCTAGTCTTGGTTTTGGGAAAATATGCTTCAGAACATTGGCTATTTGCAGTTTATTGATAATTTCATCAAAATTTTCAATATTTGAATACTTAAATGCATACTTTAGATCGTCATAGGAAATATGTTTTAATTCTTGAAATCTCAAAATGCGCATTTTGACTACTCCCTAAATTGGTTGAACCAGCGTTGTTAATTCAGAATCATTGCTATCAAAATTTTTAAACACTTTAATTCCTTTTGCCTCGAAAGAGTCTAATAATTCAGAAAAGCGCATTTGTTTCAGCTCAAATAATTTACTACGATGTTGTCTAGCGGCATCATCAAAGAGATACATTAATACTTTATTCATGAAAGCCTTAGTAAGAATATTTTCATTTGACGAAAGTACATTTTTTGACAAAAAATACGGTCCTAAAAGCTTATCTTCAGGAACATTAAGCAGAGTTAGCTGTGAGTTAATAAATTGACGTAGATCATTCCAAGATATCAAACCATCATGCCCGTCAATACTAGACTTTGATACTTTAATTTTAGAATATTTATCAAAATCATTTCGATTATACGATTGGTCTACTCCAAAATATTGCTGATTCCATCTGCGTTTAAAAGCTGTATCCATAGGAGTAATTCCTTGATCGGAACTATTCATTGTGGCCCAAATAAATAAATTAGCTGGTAAAACTAAACCACTTTTTTCACTAATTTTTTCTTTCATATTGCTAACATAGCTTTGTAGTTGAGGCTGATTATATACGTAGTTATCAAAATAATATTGAATATCTTGCCCTATATGAATAGGATATTCACTTTCAAAATTAATGTCTCTATCCAAAAGCTGAAATATTTCTCCAAATACAAATGCTACATTTGCCCGATTTAATTCTTCTATTATTAGTAAATAAGCAGAATCTGGATGCAGTAATGCTTTTACTAACTGTTGTGTCAATGGACCGGGTGTATATCTGTAAGTAATATTATTACCATCAGGAAATGGTTTAAATACACCTACAAATTGTCCATAGGTCATGTTTGGATGAAAAGTAACACGCTCAATATTTTCTTTAGCGAATAACTCCTCTTTTTCTTTGTTTAAAAAATAACTTTTCCCAGTTCCCGGTGCACCAAAGTAAATAATTTGTCTATCTTTCAAAGATAGTCTAGTATCAAAACTAGGTACGAAGTCTTCTTCTAAACTTTCTTTATTATCTTTCCAGTTCATAAATTCGGTGAATTTTTTCATTGAAGAAATGGTTTTGTTTAAATCAAATAATTTTGAGTGATTTTGTTTTAAATCAGCATAGTAATTACTTAACACACTAGAAATGTGGGTCATTGATTGACCATCAGTTACTAGTTCTGGTGAATCAAACGGTGAATCCACTATTTCGTGGGTTGATGATTCCATTCTTTTTGGAATCATAGCAATCATACTTACATAGGTTTTAGCAGAACTTTTAGTCATTTTACTCTTAACCATCATATAATCAAGATATTCTTGCGCTAAAGCATTTTCAACAATTTTCTGAATATTTTCTGGAACCAAATGTTCAATATTAAAATTAAGCACAGACTGTTGAAACTCTTTACCGAAACATTTTAAAATGTCATTCTCAGTCATAATCTGGTTATCTAAAAGAGCGCGCAAAATAGCATAAGCTTTTGAATTATCAATTTCAACTAAAGCTTGATTAGGCGGATTTTTAGTTGTTGGACCAATACTGTATGCATTGTATGTCTGGGGATAAGTGATAAAAAAATTTGCATCTACTGCTGATTCAAGCCAAATCCCTTGATTCATATCAATATCAAATTTGAAAGACTTAATTTTTGATCCTTTTTTATCAACGTCATATAGTTCGGTACTCACTTTTCCGAAACCAACGATTCCTGGGGTTGGTCGTCTAGTACCAGATGACCAATATCGTTCATCACCACCTGTTAAAATAATAAAGGGAGTACCAATTTTTATTTTATCTTTATGATTAGCTACATTATAAGCTGTTATGATATTGGGTTTTTCTTTTATAATCTCATCTACATACTTTTGTTCACTAAACTTTAATACAAGTGTCATTTTATGATTATCCACTCAATACTTATTAAATTTGTTTCACCTTATATTTCTATGAAATTATCAACAAATGTGTTGCGTGATAATTTGTACATAGTATTTGCTGAAGCATATTCTTATCATACAACAAAACGGTTCTTAAAAAAATGTTATTAAGTGAAAATTGTTTTAGTAAGAAAACTAAAACCAACATGCAGTTATAAATCTTTGTGTTAGGTAGATTGATAATTGTTTGTAACTTTATAAAACAAAACAACGCACAAGCCATTTTTCTGTGCGTTGTTTTGTTTAAATTTTTTACATGAGAAGATATAATATAATCAAAATTATTAATTCTAAAAAAATGCTTTTGAAAGTCCTATCCGAGTAACGATACGATGACAAATAATGAACCAATTAAATTACCAGCACCAATCGCAATCATTGCTGTTCCGACTCTTGATAACGTCAGCCCAAAAAGAAATACTTGTACAAATATTTAAAGCACTCTCCGATCCAATTAGGCTGACTATTATAAAAATGTTATACGATGCAAATCGTGAAATGAGTTGTGGTGAAATTGGCGAAAACATTAGATATCAGTAATTCCACTGCTTCTTATCATTTTAAAAACTTAAGAGACGTTGGTTTAACAATAATGACCAAGACTGGTAAAAATAAATATGTGAAATTAAACAGTAAAATGTTTAATCAGTTTTTACCTGGTTTTTTAGATACATTACAGTAAAAAGATTATTTATGATGTATGAGTTTTGTAAAAAATAAACATAAATTATTTCTTATTCATTTTCCGTTTTTCATAAGCACGGCGATATCTTTGCATCGTTTTATATTCTTTATCAAACAACTCAATGGGACTCTTACCTTGTAATGCTATTCGCATGGGCATGGTGTTCATCTTATCTGCGACTTCATCTAGTTGTCGTTGCTTCACTGGCTTAAAACTTGTGCCTTTAGGGAACCAATCACGTAGTTTACCGTTACGGTTTTCATTTGATCCACGTTGATGTGGTGATGATGGTGTGCAGTAGTAGAGTTTTATTTTAAGTTCTTTTTGAACAAATTCTAAGAAATCCCAAGAGATAAATTCAGAGCCGTTATCAGCGGTAATCGTTCTTACTGCTTTACCATAACGTTCATAAAACAGTTTAAACGCTTCAATCATGTCTTTCGATTGTTTACTTTTGACTTTGATCAAGGCGTAAAATCTTGTCTTTCGTTCAACGACCGTCATAATAGCGGAGTGGTCTTGATATTGACCGTTGTTTTGTTTCATTGGTAACACTAAATCAATTTCCCAATGACCAAATTGTTTACGCTTAGCCACCACCGGTGAACGATCATAGATGGAATGGCGAACTAACTCACCACTCTTTTGCAAGTTTTCTCGTAGCCGTGCAATCTCTCGCTGTCTTGCCCTTTGGTTTTTGGCTAACTCACGTTGTTTAGGTGAGCCATCTTGACGATGATATTTGTGGGTACGAATATTAATTAGACCTCTTTTTGACCAATCTCTAATGGTTGAAGATGATACTTCCACATCTTGCACGTTGCCAGCAATCTGTTCGGGCGTCCAATGTTCCACATTAATCCAGTGTTCAATGAGTTCTTTTAGTTCTGGTGTTAGTAAAAGTCCTTGTCCCATACGAAAGCGTTTTTTAGTAGCGATATATTGACCACGTTGCGCCGAATACTTGATTCGCGCATGAATGTTCATTCTTAATAAGGTGTGACGATCTAAATTTGAAAAATCCAGTACATTGCCACGCTCTAATTCACGACTAATCACTGATGGATCATAACCTAATTGACGACCAATATCAGTTTGTGAGAGTTGTTCATTATTCCACAAATGTTCGATTAGGTACCGCTGATTCTCATTCAATCGTGGTTGTCGTTTCCTTTTCTTTGATTGTTCTGCTGTCATTTAATTTTTCATTCTCCTTTGCTCAATAATGTACAATTTCAGACTAACAAACATATATAACATCAAGATGATAAACGTTTTAAAAATTAATAGCCTAATATTACCTAGCGTGAGGCTTCATAAAGCTGTTTTTTCGCTTGTTTTAACTTGGCTTCAATCAGATTTATACCATTTTCACTATTAACATCGTGACCATTTAATAAGTTCGTTAAGTCACGGTATTCAAAGGTTAAAGCAATACTGGTTTCAACTAAAGTTTGTACTTGCTTATCCAGTTCTTTACCGAAAAGCAGGACATCACCAAAGGTTTGTGACTGCACTGATTGAATGTAACGATGTAACTTCATTGACATCTGAAGTGTGTTTTGGAAGTTTGGTGCCCCAGGTTTAAACTCAAAATTCTGGCGATCAGATGCTAAAACGGTCAATAATGATTGATACGTGTTTCTGAATCCTTGAAGTTGATCAACGTAGTTTTCTAGTTGGTCTGGTTGTAACCATATTTTTTGTGACATTATTTTCTCCTTTTTAAATTTCTTGATAACGCTTTTTGGGTTTTTCAAAATTAATAGTTAATTTTTGATTAGCTTGTGTAATTGCATTAATCATCGTGGCTTTGACCAATTTTTGTTGTTCAGAGGATAATTCAGCACTATTCATAGCTTCAATCACTTCTGCCCAATGACCAGTTTTCTTTAAGACTGCTAAACTAGGCACCACTGACTCTAGAACCCACTTCTCAATCCGTTCAATGCTCTGTTCTTTGGGTTGACGAACAAATTTCATTTTATGACCTAAAGCGGTTAGTAATGACCAAGCTGGCATTGGTTCAACGGAAGATTCAATCGTATCACGCACTTTATCAGCTTTTAGTAACTTTTCCTCAATTGGTTTATCAGTAAACCAAAGATACGTATACAAAATATCAAAGGTAATTTCGGTTAATGTTTTATTGTTATGTTGATCAAACCACTCATCAATGACATATTCTGCTTTATCTTGATGTAATTCTAATTCCACACGGTTTTGTACGTCTGTGTCAAAGCCTTTGCTGGCTTGTTCTTTGCGCTTATCGTAAGCACGAATAACAAACGGTGATTTCCCGAAGTTTACTGTCCAACCATCATCAACGTTGCCATGAACTGCGTAGGATTTTGATTTACTCCAAAAACGTTTTTCTTGCACGGCTTTTACAAGGTCATTCATATCTAGAAGTCCCCATTTATCGTTAATGGCAATATCTAACCGAGTTAAATGTCCTCGATACTGTCTCGCTTTTTGAAAAAAATCATGCCAAGTGATATTTTGTTCTAGCAAAGCTTTTTCAAATAACCGTGTGCCTTTACCAGTTAAATACAACGTCGTCCCATACTTTTGTTCAATGGCCTGTGTTTCAGGGTTTTTAATCGGTGCAAAGTCTTGTATATAAATGTTCTTTTCACCAGCAAAGGCCATTTCACGGGTATAGAAATTTTGTGATGTTGGACGTTCCAAAAATAAATCAGGTTGAACATTGAGGACATCTCTAATCACTTGCTTTGAAGTTAGATCCGGGAATGTCAAAGAAATCCAATCAAATTGCACTTCAATGCTTTCAGCTAAATCTTTATAAACTGCTAACAGTCGATTAATAAACCTATCGGATATTTTATGTTCACCAGTTTCAAAACGGTTAACAGTTTGACGTGTTATTTTTAATTTTTGTGCTAAACTCTCCTGACTTTCATTCAATATTTGACGGATGTATTTTAAATTATTTGCATCAAATTTTGGGATATTAATTTCTTGTGCCATATTACTTTGTCCTTTCAGTAGTTGGTACAGACCAACATTTTTAATATCAACTAATTTTTCTAATTCGGTTAATGTAGTATTTGTTAGTTGTTTATCAGACTTACGTATTTTTGCTTTAAAGCCTGTTAACTCATTACCGGTTATTTCCCTAATGGCAATTTCGCTACCGATATGAGGTAATTGTCTTAACACAATAGCCGAGACGGTCACGTTATAAGTCTCAATAATTTCATCGTTTAATTCCATACCGACCATGATAAGTATTTCCAACGATAACCGTATGCCATGTTGGGTTGTTCCTAGAAAAATAGGTGTGTAAGCTTTTGGCTCGTGGTTAATCGTGATCATGTCGGCTTTCCTTTCTTAAAATGTTACATTTCGGGGTTTTGATGTAACATTTTTGCTTTTCAATTTAAATCGCCTCACACCGGCATTTGTTCCCCATATTGGGTTGACGCTTTCAGCGTTTTTACCGGTTTAACCCCCCTGTTAGTAACTGGGGGTTAAAGTTTTTTTTGTGGTTGCTTGAGCAGAGTGCGTGCCAGTCGCTGACACTCATGGTCATTCGTGTTTAACCACGACCACGCACCCTGCCCTCTTACGCTCCGCTAAGGGCAGGGCGTGGCACTGGCTCTCCCGGTCGGTCGAACCACTCTACTCCAGCAAGCACTATGTACAAAAAACAAGTTGACTATCTAGGAATTAGACCATCAACTTGTTTACGTTACCTATTTACTTGATTCGTGAGAGTTGATCCAACAATGAATTCAACTCTTTATCACGATTGATCGCATGCGTCCGAATTGACTTATAGTTACCCAATAAGAACCCAATGTTTTTCCGAATTTCCGTAATATATGGTGGCAACATCGGACTAATTTCTTCCAAATTACCATCAGCAAGTATTTTTTTCAATTCATCACTAAGCTGTGAGAGATGTTCCAAATCTCCTAATTTCTCAATTGTTTTTAAATCAGCAATCGATTGTTCTGATAGTGATTGTACTTTTTTAACGTCAAAAGCCATAATTTCCTCTTTTCTTTTTTGAAGATTTGCAACATATAAAATTGAACTTAAAATTATGTTGGACTACGTGCTAAATATTTCATGAATAATGTCTTCCTTTTCCGTACTTAATTGCTATATCAAATCAAATATGGTGTAATAAAATAAACTTATGAGGTATTATTAATGACTAAAAAACAGACCAACAAAGATAATAATCCAGTTGAATCAACACTTCACCCAGAACAACGTTTTGCATTTATTAGTGTCAAGAGTACGATTATTTTAATTACTGTGGTCATCATTTTACTTGTCTTGCTTGCAATTACTGGTAATCCTAACTAGACCAATATAAGTTTACATAACCATTGCTATACAAAGTAACGTAGAGACAGGCTTTCAAGAGCCTGTTTTTTGTTTGTGAAATAGCAAAATTCACAAGCCACTCAAAACGTTATCTTTTAGTTTCACAAAGTCGTTAAAGTAGTAATTTTCACAAACTACTACTTTTTAGACCAATTTTATTAGCTCACGATTTCAATTAACTTTTGCGTTACTTTTTTTCTTGTGAGTTCATACCTGTCCTCGTTTTCTAATCTGCTCACTTAACCATTGATGCAAGTTAAATTCTTTGGGCACTTCTGGCGCAAAGAAAGCACGTACTTGACTATCACCTACTTTGATAAAGCCCCACCCCTTTAGTTGTGAAGATAATGGGCGAAGTTGTTTGTCATTGTCTGGAAAGACCATTTTTTCAATTTCTGGTGTTGGTACGCCCATGTTAATTCGTAAATTTAATTGTCCACGAATGGCCATTGGTAGACTATCGGCACTAGGTCGTTGCATGCCAATAATAAGATAAAATCCCAATTCACGACCGAGCATAGCAATTTCATTGAGATTAGACATAGCTATTTGATAGGCTTCATAGGCGGGATCACTAAATGTTAGCCGGTCATTCATTTCTCGATAAGCACCAAATTCGTCAAACACTAAAAAGCATGGCTCAAAATGATAGTCCTTATAAGTCCCAATTTTTCCGGTCGCTTTAATCTTTTCCATCTTTTCTGCACGTGCCATCATATTTTGATAATACTTAATCACCGCTTGATTGATTTCAGTTGGTGTACTGTGTACTCTGCTTTTTAAGGCATCAATATATTTCAAGCTAGCTAGGTCAGAACGCTTGGGGTCAATAATATCAACGTACTTTGTTAATTGCAGTAATTGCCCTAAGATAGCAAAAATTGTATATGATTTACCAGTACCCACATTTCCAGAAATCAACGCATTGTAAAATGTGTCATATTTCCAATCAATCCCTTTAGCAAGTTGTAAGCGACCTTTTTGTGGCTGTAATGCCAATAACTGCCGTCTAAACTTAATCGGTTCAAACGCAAATGTACTAATCATTTTATTTTTCATAAATTCAGTTGTTTGTCGGTCAGCTAATAAAGCTGTTTCAACACTTTGATCAAAGTCTCCACCTGCAAATTGAGCCATATACTTTTCACCATCAATCGGCTCTTCAATCAATAGTTGACCAGTGGTATGCTTTACTTTAATTTTTAGTTTTGGATAGTAGGTTAAATAAGTATTATTGTCAGTCGTTTCTATATCAAAAAATCCTTTAGAAACAACTAGTAGACTAATCATCTGCCGAAGTTCAATCCGCTTTAAGTAGCGAGAAAAAATATCAGTATGTTTTGGTGCATAATGTTTATAAAACCAATATAAACTCCAACCGAAAACTACGGTCACAAGAATACTTAATCCAATTGGTAACATATCCCACCAATTAAATTGCCCATGCATCATTGCTTGAAAAATATTCCAGTACCAAAATCCAAAACAAACCGATACTAACAAAAAAACAAAAAGCAAAAACCTTTTAAACAAAGTCTTTGCTAGATATTGATCACTATATTTAATTTTTCTAAACATAAATTGTTTTGCCTCGTAATTTGTCCTTGGCATAACGAAAGTCATCATTGATAGTCAAATACCAACCAAAGATATCTAAACTATCAGTTCGTCCTTCTTGCAGTAATCCCTGAGCATTTTCATAAAAACACTGTAAGCTAATATCTAAGTCACGTAAACACGTCATTTGATGTAACGTTTTATTTTCCATCAGCAAAGCATGAAAGTCATCAGAGCATTTTTGGATATTTCGCACAATATCTTTGTTTAAATCCATGCCCTCCTCATATTTTGGGTAATACTGTAATAAGTTTTGTATTGTAAATTTTTGTGTCATTATTAATCTCCTTGTCTGTTGAACAATAGTTTTTTTTTTTTAATAAGAACATAAAACGGAACTATCCTTGGTGTTATAATAACAACCAGAAAGTAAAAACACTGTGCGGTTGGTAGTCCGGACATAAATGTAATAGTTTTCAGTAAACCTCCTCCTTGGTTGTCCATCTTTCTATCGGTAATTTAAGGAGAAAAGATATGCACCAAAATAATAACTCTTTGTCGTTGACCATTATTTTTGATCAACCTTTTTATGTTGGAATTTTTGAACGCAAAACTGGTGATGTTTATGAGGTTTCAAAAATAAATTTGGGTACTTCAGAACCTCGTGACAGTTTGATTTATGAACTATTAATTGAAAACTGGCATCATGTTCGCTTCAACACAGTGAATATAGCGAATAATGAGCAAATTCAAAAAAAGGTCAACCCGAAAAGAATGCAACGCCTAGCCAAAAAGGCTTTGAAATCAGGTCTTAGTACTAAAGCACAAGAAGCTGTTAAACTAGCACAAACTGCCAAAAAACTTGAAAAAAGGAAACATAAATCATTAAGAAATCAAGAGATAAAAGAGCAACGTTACTTACTATCGCAAAAAAAGAAATCAGAAAAACATAGAGGTCATTGATGAAAGATTACGAGCCATACTTGGCTTCTAATTCCGCACCAGCATTTTTATCAACGGTCTTAAAGGCTTTAGTCCATTCTTCAAATAACGAATGAATCACCACCTTACCCACACGTCCATAAATATCACGAAACAGGCATTGCCCCTTTTTCAAATCTTTGAGCATTTCTAGATTGGCTTTGGTAACTGGTAAACCAAAATGATTGAGAATGTTTTCTCGCTCTCTTTCATCGGCACTATCAAAGGCAAATATCTGGCCATACTGCCCATTACTCTTTTCATCATTGACATCACCAACTCTTTGCGTGGAATAAATCAACATATTATTTTCCGAACGCCCCAATCGTTTAATGCCATCTAGCACTTTCCGTCCGGCTGGTGAAGCATTAAATATCCACGCTTCATCAATAATTTCGGCACTAAAATGCGTTGTATCTTCCCGGCCAAATTTTTCCAAATACTTACCTAACGCCAACATAATCGAGACCGAATATTTTTGTGTTTCCGTATAACTGCTTGACTTCTGGTCGGCATGTGGTAAATCTAAACCAGTAACTTCTAAAATTGTCCGTTGCTTATTGAACTCAATGCTATCGGTATGACCATCACTAAAGGCTAGTTTTAACATACTGTCGGGAATGACACTCTCATAGTAATTGGCCAATTGTTTAGATTTTTCAGAACCGTGTTTCAAAATATCAATAATCGCCATGGTGCCGACTTGTTCACCTGCCAACCGTTGATTACAAACTTGCTTAATGGCATTAGTTAGCGCTGTATCTAACTCCATATCTTGTGAGATAGCACGTACCTGGACTAACATCTCTTTAACCAAAGTCAAGACACTCGGAATTTCATCAATCGTACTTTGACTATTGAGTGTTAACATCGGATCTAACACGCCCACGTTTGAGTTATCATTAGCATTGAGTGTTACATAATGAAAAGCATTCATCAGCTCGGTAAAGAACGGATTATCGTTATTTTCAAGTGATGCCTTAAACCAACGCCTAACTTCTTGTTTTGGATCCACGTAAAGTAACTTTACATCAAACATGGCTAAGTAAAGCAACAAAATTTTAACCAAGAACGATTTTCCTTGTCCCGTATCACCAGTAATGGCAATGTGAGGACTATCGGTTTTAGCTCCAATAATTCCTTTATTAGCAATCACTGGGTTGATTAGCAGTAGCGTTCTTGAAGAGGCAACTGCACTATCAATACTAAAATAACGGTTAGTGTCTAATACTCGGCCAATATAAAAACCAGTCCTTGAACCTAATTCATGACTGGTGCCAAACATGAGTTGTGCTAAAGCAGGCGCAGTCGTGAATTGTCGCCAACGTTTAAACACGCCTAAATTCGTTGCGGGTAGATTTTGATATAACAACATTTCTTGATTAAAACTTGGTTGAAACACCTCAATAGCACGATTAAAAGTCGAAAGTCTCGTTTTGACCATACGAATTTTTTGCTTTAATTGTTTTAAATCATCATCACGAATGACTAATACTAATAACCACTGCATAAAGGCATCTTTACGATCCATTACATCAGCTAATTCTTGTGCCAAAGCATAATTAGTTTTAGACCGTTGCGAACTGTCATCATCACTAATTAAGGCATCACGCAGTTCATCTTTGTACTTTCCTTTTGAACTCCTAGTTTCTTGTTTCATACCTTTAAAGCCATCACGTTGGGGGAAGTTGACTTTGATATGAACTTCAACAGGAAACTTAAAGGATTGTATTTCCGGAATCAGAGCTAGATTATCCAAACGGTCTGGTAAATTGAGTACCAAATGACTCATATAATCGGTTGTTTCTTTGGTTTCTCGTTTTATAATGCCCATTTTGGCTAAATCAAAAGTCGTGTCCCACATGTTGGCAAAGTCTTTTGTGTTTTGATGATGGTAACTTGTGCCTAGTAAATTGATTAGTTTGGTTTCATTCATTTTAGTGGCATCTAATGGTCTTAAAATACCGAGTACATCATCATTCATGGTCGTAAATCGTTCAAAGAATTGCGTATCAAACTTTACTTGGTAGCGCATGGTTTCAGCTAGTCGTCTTAAAATAAGATCCGTGGCAAATTGAAACTTATCTTTTAAATCATCTCCCACATTAGTATTTTTGAGTTTCACGCCAATATAAAATTCATCACGAATAGCTGGTTGAAACTCACTTTCTAAAATATTGACTTCTTCTTGTCCCATGTAATATTGCGCAACTTCGGCAATATCTTTAGCCCAATCAGGACTAGTGCCTTGAATACGTCCGGCTAAATCCATGTCAGCGGGAATGAGTTTTAAATCAACATCATCATATTTTTGCAAGCGTTCAAAGACATCTATAAAACTCTCCTTAAAGCTTTGTTTGTCTTGGGCGTTGGCAACATTGATTTGAAATGGCTTCAATTGATAATAAGCCCACACATCACCGACCGTAGTTAATAGCAAGTTATCTTGATACTGCACAACTGGATTTTCATATTTGATGTTTACTTTTTTACCCATAAATTAATGACCTCTCGTTTGAATGAATTGTTTAATTTGTTGGCTGTTAGTAGAAACTAACCGTTGATTGATATTGGTTGTCTTCATAAAAGTTGGTGTGGCTTGAATAGCAAAGTCAGCAAGATAATGCTTGTTATTGGTATTTTGTACATTAATCGTTTGGATCTGCTTCGATTCATTGTTAAAGTTCAAAACATTATGCCAAAATATTTTAGGATAGACCTTTTGACAATGTGGACAATTGGCATTGTAGAAAAGTATTGCTTCTGCTTTTGTGTTAACATTAGCCACTTTATTGTTTTGAAAATACATCGACCCATACGGAACCAACAAAAAACCAGCCACTAGAAATGCAATGACTGGTAATACTTTGATGATGACTATTTTTGTCAGCGATCTTGATGGTTTATTTTTATCAAGATCTCTAAGACGCTTTTTCATAGATTTTCTCCTTTACTTTGTTTGATTGATATAATACAAGTAACTATATTTGTTTAGAAAGATGATGAACTATGTTTGAGCCACAAATTAAAGCCAGAATAAAACACTTTCAGCAGTTTGGAAACAGTTTACCGCATGCGAAAGTATATTATAGAAACGATTGGGATGTGTACTATTTTGACTTACAAGGTAAAATGTTTGGGCTTATGTCATCAACTATTTCGGAAAATTCAATTATTACCTTAAAAGGTGAACCAGAATCAAATATTTCATTACGTGAAATGTACTCTGATGTAACGTTTGGCTACCATGTGAATAAACGTCATTGGAATTCAATTAAACTCATAACTTCTGAAATTTCTGATCAGGAAATTGATAAAATGATTGAAAATTCTTATCAACTAGTTTTCAATAAACTACCACTATCTGTTCGAAAATCATTTACTGAATCTGATTAATTTTAATGGACGTTAGTTTCTGTGTTTGAGTATCAAACCAGCCATGTAATAGAATTGTTTGGTTAATTGCTTTCTGACCAGTACCACTCGTTTTGACAACAACGGTTGCTAGGGCTTCAATTGTTTGATTATCTAAATCACTAGTATAACTAGTCGCTGTTTGATATTGACTAGTTAGACCCAAATTATCAATACGTGAGCCACCAGTGGCATCTAGTCCGCTATCAAATAAGTTGTTTTGCTGGTCTTTAGATAGTGCTAAAATGCTGGACACTTTACTAAAACGTTTGTCATAATCTGATTGATTACTAAAAGTATAATAGGTTTTTGCAAAGACTAGTAAGGCATTTTTCGCTTGCTCATCGTTGCCATTATAAGTGGTCTGTAAACATTTAATTTGTGTCGTGACCTGTTTTTGTTGTTTATTCACTTGCGACACTTCCTTTCTAATTTGCTGTATTTCTGCTCTTTTGCCATTTGTAATTGACATCATGATACCAAGACCAACCAAAAGCAAACCCATAACGCTAAACAGAACTTTATTTTTCATTATCGAATGCCCCTTTCAAGTTTAGTCGTGACATATCAGTGACTAATTTATCATCAGTATTATAAGTGATTGTGTATGCCACATTTTGTGCATCACTCTTAGCAATAACTAAATATTCTAAATCAGACCCCCAAGCATTTTTAATAGCGATTACTGGCACTTCATAATGTGCCTTATCACTAAAATTCACACTAGGCGCAAAGGTCTGGGTTAGTTCATTAATTACTTTTTGTGATGCCATGCCTTTCAAAGTATCGGAATAACTTGAAGTCGGTTGATTGCTAAAGGTTTTTACAAACGAAGTAACTTTTTTTGTACTGCCGGATACATTGTCTTGTTGTGCTTGTGGGCTAGAGATAATGGTTTTCGATTGCTTTTGATTAGTTTTTACTTGTTTTAAAGTTGCTTTAGCTTGCAGTAATTGTTTATTCAGATTCGGTATTTGATTCAACTGCGTGATTAAAATACCAACTAGCACTAGACTAGCAAAAATGATTAAACGACTATTTTTCATGCTTACCCCTTTCTCTTATTTACCTTGAATAAAAGTGACTCCTGTTCCAGCCGTTAACTCACGAAAACTCACTGTACCAGACCCACTACTAACGACATTGCACTCACTGACTAAGAAATGTTTTTTATCATCACTGATTGCTTCAACAACGGCTACGTGACCATAAGTGGCATCTGCTCCGTCTGCACCTTGTGAGAAACTAACCGCCCAACCCACATGTGGCTGACTATCTGTTTTGTACCCTTTTGCTTTGGCATTTTTGCCCCAATCAGCGCCATTTCCTAAACCATTCTCAACTGGTGTTCCTAACTCTTGCATACGGTTATAGACATACCAAGTACATTGGCCAAAAGTATAGGTGTTCGTGGACGATGTAGTGGTAAAGTTCGTATCCTTGATTTTATTTTTATAAGCACTAGGTATTTCTTTTACCGGTGCCCCACTCGTGCCCATACCCTGTGTAATATTGGTTGCACAACCACTAGAATTATTGGTTGTGTTATCCGTATTTTGTGTCGTTTCGGTACCATCAGTTGCGGTATCAATGGCTGTATTTGAGGTGCCATTTGAAAATTCCGCATACCAATTACAGGCAAAAGCTTGCCGTTTAGTGGTTGTGCCTTGACCCCCGCGTTCCCATTTGGCTCTTAAAAATTCAGTGGCTTGATTGACATCAGTCATTTTCAACCCTTGTTTTAACAAATCAGAATTAGTACCGTCATGATTTAAAGCAAAATCTAATTGTAAACTAGGATCTGACCACTGCTTATTTTGGCTTTTGGCATAAGTTAATAAAGCAACCCGCCTCGCACTATCCCATTGATTGAGACCAAAAGCGTAACCACTTAAACTTTGATTCATGGCTTTGCTTTCATCATAAGTGGCACTGGATTCAATACTTTTCGGGTTGAACCCACTTTCAACTTCCATATTTCCCAAATAACCAGCAATGCCAGCTTCAGTGACACCAGAAACTTTTTTCAGATTATCGTGAATAGATTGCGCTACTGCCTCCTTGTCGGCACTAGTTGTCACAGTCACAGACGTATCTGTTGATTGACATTGGTTACTGTTGCCCGCAAACATACCTAAGATTAAAACAATTAAAAACACCAAACCAAGAATTGCTATTAAATAACCTTTAAGCAGTTTTTTCATTTTAATTCCTGCTCAAGTCGTTCTTTTCTTTGTTGGCGTTGGTCAATATTTTGTTGTAATTTCTGATTGAAATCGTTGGGTGATCGCTTTTTCAATCTTTTGGCACGTAAGTATGGTTGATGAGTGATGGAATTTGAGGTACTTCTGACAATATAACGTGACCTAGTTCTTGGTGCAGTATTCTTTTCTGGACTACCCTCTTGAGCCACATATTCTTGTACAGGTACCTGGTCTGCTTTAAGCTTTTTAGACCGTTGATAACGCGGTGTATTATCAGGTTCATGTTTTGGCTCATTTGTTTGATGTTTTTGCTGTTTCATTTTGTTTAAACGTTCAGCACGTTGTTTACGAATCTTCCGAGCGTGCTTTTGCATATCTTTGGCCAAGTATTCTTTGCGATCTTTTTTGCGTTGGGCTTGTTGTTCGGATCGCAATTCATCACGTAAAGCGTTGTCATCAAATTCTGAATTATGTTTCGTTTGATAGTTATCACGCCATTGTTTGCCTTGATTTAACCCACTTCTAGCCCCACTGTATAGTTGATTCGCCCGATTCTTCATTTCACCAGTGGCATTTAAGGCCTTACGACCAGCTTTGGTCATACTGATTTTATTCATGGCATTATTCGCAACACTCGAACCAGTAATCGTTTGTACTAACCAACTTTTATTCTTCCACAGTAAAATCATTAAAGTAATGTAGACAATCGAGTTTAACATCGCACTGGCACTGCCTTTAACCGGCACAACCACATCAGTCACATTACCTACCCAAGAAACAAACATAATACCAAATAACAAGCCAACTTTTGCAAAGAGTAAGCCCAGTGCCCCCATGGCTGTTTTTAAGGCACTATTGGCAAATTTTGGTAACAGTGAAATCAAAATTGTAAATGGCGCTAAGTAATACAACAAGACAGCACCTAACTGTACTAGTAAATTCGCTAACCCAATCATTAGTAAAGGCACACCATAAGCAACGGACATCACGGGTGACATAAAGGCAATCGCTGACTGATACCATTCAAGGCCACCATCTTTAGAGATGTAATGATTTTTACTAGCAAAACTCGCAATCACTTTATCATCGACATTGCCCCCAATTAAACGATAGGGATTCCCCTGTTTCTCCTTATTTTGATAAGCACTAGCGACATCAGCTTGACCAAAGTTACCTAAAGCAAACGGTCGTGCCACCGCTTTTTGAAAGTAGACATAGCGTAAAGCATTTTGAAAACTATCACCGGTGTCAGAAAAACTTGTCTGGTTGATATTACTCGTAGCCGTAAAGACTTGTGTTTGCGCTTGCGAAGTTAAGGTATTAATGGTTTGTAAAACTTTACTGCCTGAGCCAACCCAAGCGGTACCAATAATGGCAATCACTAAAACAGTTAAGATGGATTTCAACCCACCACCATGATTAAAGGTTTTGGCAAACACCCAAACAAGACCAACGCCAAAGGCTAAATAAAGTAAGCCTTTAAAAGCTTGACTCTGCCAAGAATTTTTCGTGTATTGCCCGACATCGGTTAAGATATTGTTTACGCCATTGGTAATGTTAGTGAGATCAAACATCGTGGTTAAAGATTGGTCAAACAAGGGATAAACAATATTTAAATTAATCGCCGTAAATAAATCAGTGACAATATGCGAAGCCCCTAAGGCAAAATCAGTGATTGATCCATCTTCGTGATACAGTTTGTAATTGGCTAAGATGTTGCTCGTTACCCAATTCATATCCGGTGAACCAGTAGTTTCACCGAGTTTGTCTCTGATGGTACTTTCACTTTGATTCGCTGGCGAGCCATCATTACTGAGACTATTAGTTTGTTTAGTGGTATCGGTTTTCAAACTACTTTTGTTACTCTTGCCAATGACACTGCTATTCGCATTGGCTGAACCAATTGTGCCATCTGCAAACACTAAACTTTGTGGTACAAAAAAAGCCGTGCCTAATAACACCGCTAAGGTTAATAATATTCTTTTCATGTTTTCCTCCTTTCCATTATTTAGTTTGTAAATTCTCCCAAGTATAAACTAGTGGTAGCCCATTAAAAGCTGACGCTTGTAAGCCGTGAATAGCTGTTTGCTTTTGGAGATCATAACCACCAATTTGATAATCATTCTCTGATTGATAGCCATTTTGATAGAACTTAAAAACCAATTGTTGGTTGGCTTGATTGTAGTAAACTAAAATTTTAGCATCGTTTCCACCATCGTCACTAGTATTTAATAAATACTTGAAATCAAACAAACTAGCTTTTTTTAGTGCTGAATTTAAAGTTGTTCGTTTAATTAACGATAAATTGCTATATTGAACTGTGTAATCTTTTCCCTCCTTAGGTTGATTAGTGACTTGTGATGAAGATTGACTAATTTCTGAATGCGATACTGATGATTGTTTATTGTGAAATACAAATAGCAGTAGACATATCAAAACAATCATTAAGAAACCAGCAATAAATAAGATGAACTTTTTTCTGGTCAACTGTTTGGTTAAGTTTTTTAATTTTCGTTCAAATTGAACTTTTTTCATCGTGATACTCCTTTCGAGAGTAATTTTTTTAATTAACGGTGTCATCTGGTTGGAACTGCCCCAACCTGTCCTATTCTAAGAATTGACGATGACAAGATAAAAAGCATGCTTACACATGCTCTTCGATTACATTATTTGATACTTTTTCTGATTGCTGTTTAAATGTTGATCTTGATAAAGTTGTTTCTTCTGAAACCAATAACGCCAATAATGTAAGACCGCATATTTAAGGGTTGTTTCAAAGGGCAAATCATCAATTTTTAAAACCTTATCGAGTTTATAAACGGTAAATAATGAGACAATGAGTAAGGCAAAGCCAAAGGTTAGTCGGCCATTTTGAATTTGATACAATTGAAAAATAAAGATAATTGCTACATCAATTACTGTGGTAATCGTTAATAACCCAGCCACTCTTGAATCAATAAAGACTGGCAATTTCAAATCGCCATAAATCGTGCGAAACTTGGCGGAGTTCGTATACACCCGACGATAGTTATACATTTTTACCCTCCTAATCCTTGAATAAAGTTCAAGACGGAATTCATTAATCCTGAAAAGGCATTTAAAGTGTTGGCTGGCCCATTGACAAAGAAATAAATTAAACCACCAATTAAAATGGTGACCCACATATCTTTGTTTTCATTTTTACCATAGTGCTGAATAGCGCGACCACCTGCTATGATAACAACTAGTCCTAGTAACACAGGTTTTAAAGCATTATAAATATCCATTAGTTCTCCTCTCTATGCTTGGATAAATTTAGTGACGAAATAAGTTGAAGCTTGTTGTTTCAAATACAGGCGAATCGTTTGTACTTGAGTAATATCTGAATCATGAATTTTGACGGTCATAGTCGCTGTTACTATTGGGTGTTTAATTGTTCCAGCTACCTTAATGGTACTGTCATCAAGGGAAACAAAATCAACTGCGCCATCTAAGCCAACAGGATCCGCCATCAAAAAAGCCATATCTTTCGTTGATGAAGAGACATATTTTTGGGCAAATTGTTTGGTAAACTTGTCAACTTTTGTTGTGGTTTGCTCACTATTCAGTGTTTTCCCAGTGTTGGTTAATCGAGCTTGTCCCACATGACTGATACTATTAATGGAATTGGCAACGTACGGCAAGCCAGTAATAGTTAGCTTTTCGTTATCCTGTTGGTAAGGAATATCGACTGTTAAATGACTTTGTTTGTTACTGGCTTCGACCGTTAAACTGTATTGCGCTGTCTTGACTGTGTCTACGGTGAAAATACCATTCAATGTTGATGAAACCAGCTTTAAATCAGTATTTTTATCGGTACTCGGCAAAGTTAAATTGCTTGCCAAATATTGGGTAAGCTGTTTTGTTCGACCATCTGAATCATCACTTGCTGGTGAATAATAAACTTTTAAAAACTGAGTCATGTACTGATCAACTAATGGATTGTAACTTATTGTGCCTGCATTTTCTTGATTAATACGATGATTCAAAGTAGCGACTGTTTGTTGTAATCTTTTATTCTTATGCGCAGTCGCATTGGCTAAAACCAGCACATAACTAAAGTAAATAAAAAGCCCTATTAGAATTAATAGGACAATCGAACGAACCCGGCCTAAGTTTAACGTATGTGCTTTAGGAATTTTGATGGATTTTTCTTTTTTCTTTTTTTCGTACTCAAAGTTAATTTTGAGTTTTGGAATATTGACCATTCATACTCCTTTCTTAATCTCATGATTAATCATTATTTAGTCTCAGGTTTACCTGTGTTTACTTTCTCCGTAGATTTTGGTTCTTTTGGTGTTAATGGTACTAGTGTATCAGCATACACTGTCCAATCAGTAGCATTATTACCAACAAAGGCAAACTTCAATCCTTGTGGTACTAACTTTGCACCAGGCTTCAAATCAACTTGTAATCTCTCACTTTCGGTTGGATCAATTAAAATACGAATAAACGTATCATCATCGTCAATTTCTCCCGACTTGCTTTGTTGCATAAAATTGAATTGATAATTTGAAATGATTGGTTCACCATTATCATCACGAGCTGGATTGTTTTGATTATCAGTTTGATAGTTTGGGGACACACTAAATAAAATTAAATCATGACTATCAAAAGCATCAGCAGAACGAACTCGTCCAACTGGTGTTTTATCTTTTCCAGAAACAAATACAGCATCATATTCTGCCTCTGGTATGTCATCGGTTTGTGAATCAGACATTGGCAATAATATGCCAGACTTTGTGGCAACTCTTGCCCCACCACGTCGATTGCTACGTGCTTCACCGCCAATTATTGAAGCATTGATTAACTTCAATTCAGTACCAAAAGGTTTAGCAAAATCAAATCCGGCTTGCGGTGTAATGTTCTCGGTATTTAGAGTGTCATTGATATTTAACACAGCGACTGAAATGTCGCCATTTGTCCCAACTTTATTACGACCTACATAGGTCAATTTTCCTAGGCTCTTGCCTTGTAGTGATAATTTATTAAATTTGTTAACCATAATTTTTCTCCTTTGATATTTTTATACAAAATAAAAGAACGCCTAAAAAAGACATTCTTTGCAATAATATTTAATTCCACAAATCTTCGGGTGGATTTTCTGAATCTACATAAGTAAAATTCATTGATACTGGACGATTGTCATCGTACTTTGTAAATGTAATAGCATTAATACCTACATCTTCGAGAGTATCTGTTGTGAGCAACTCACGATCTTTGAGCTGGAAAATGTTTTTCAAAACCCATTCTCCAAAAATAAATTGTGAGGACAAACTTTGTATGCCTTTGCCGTTATCTTGATTAATAAACATCGTCATTTTTTCCTCAGACGGCAAAAGTTCCAGTTCAAAGCTTCGGTTTGGCCTGTCACTAACTAATTTATTACCACGCAACAGTCCCCCATTTTTTACAAAAAAATCTGGATATTTTGTATGAAATTTCTTTGAATTAGGAAGTGGAATATAAACTTCATAAGGATTTTTGTAATTGCGCCATAAAACAGTTGTGGTGAGGTCAAATAATTCAGTGCCATTGGATAAACAATTTGTTAATTCAAAACGCAACTTCTCCCGCTCTATCTTTTCTTTATTTGATGAAAAAACATCAAACGCAACTCTATTAAATTTACTAAGCCAGTCGCTAGGCAAACTTGTATCCTGTTGTGATAAACTCACTATTCTGTGATATCGTGAATCATTTTTATCTAGTTTGGTTTTAGGAGAACCATACCATGCATTAAATCCTGATCTACGCTCAATTTTTATCATGAATGTCACGGACTGACTGATGTGATCATCTACCGGCTTGGTGGTTTCAGAATTTAAATTAGCAAACAATTTAAAAGGATCTTCAATATAAGTTACTGGCCATTTTTCAACACCAATATCTTCATTGCTCATGCCATTTCCATTATGACCCTTAAATGACATTAATAATTGACTATCTGCCGAATTATATTGATAAAGATGTTGACCATCTGTAAATTGAAAATTTTGCAACATATTGGACTTGGTAGGACCAATTATTTGCAAATGTTTAAGATCAATACTGCTGTACGAAGTTTCACCAACTAATATATATGGCTCATCATTATGCTTATTTTTGTTAACCGAACCTGATGGCATTAAGACATGATAAACAGCTTCAACTTGGCTATCAAAATCAAATCCCTGCAACTGGCTTTTAGATGATGAAATTCGTTTGTTTCTTAAAACAGCTATTTTCTTTGCTAATTCTAAATAGTCATCAAAGTCTTCATCGTTTGAACCATCTTGTTGCCTTTTTTTAATTCTTTCAATAATAGATCCCCATTCATCTTGTTGGCTATCTTTCTTGAATTGAGCTATTTTTTGAAATCCTGATTTAACACCAAATGATTTAATACCAATAATATATTTTGATCCGTTTGCTAATTTAACAGAAGCATCATATGATGAGTTACCAATGTCTTCAATAGTTGCATTAAATGATTTTTTAAAAGATGCCTCTTGAAACTTTGAGTTGATAATCGGCGCTATAATGATGTTATCATCACTACTTTTCTGAGCAAAAGCTTCGCTTAAAGAAGCAAAATTAGTGATTAATAGTTTGTATTGATTTTTATTACTCTCATCTAGTAATTTCCACATAGAAAACTCCATAACATATTTACAAGTTATGTCTATTATACCTATGTGTATTAAAAAAGCACAATTCTAATGAAAAGTGCTTTCAATATATATTGATAAAAATCTTAAGTTTAAGAAACGGCCGGAATAAATACTCTTTGATCTGCTTGATTGTCTGCTGGCAAATAAATCAGCTCGGCTTGAATATTTGGTACCTCTACAATTTGCATAACCACTTCATCTAAGCTATTTAACTGTTTCTTTTGGGATATTTGATCAATAATTTGTTCCATTCTCAGGTTTTCAATTGAAAATCTTTTTTTAGATTTTTGAACATCATGATAATTTTTTGCTGTTTTGGTTGTTTTGTATATATATTCTCCAAGTATTCCCCAAGGGTGTATAATTTTGGGTTTAAATAAGCTCTCTACTGCAGAGTCAAAACGATGTTGGTTTTCAATTATTTCCGCTTGAGTTTGTTTTTGCTTAGTCGCGTACAAACTAGAAATTTCATATTCAAAGTTAGAATAAAAACTATCTTCATAATTCTTTTGTAATTGTGCAGTTAGTTCTCGAATGATCTCAATTTGATTATTAAGTTTCATTCTAGATCCAATTTCAATTGTTTCAGCAAACAAAAAAAGTTTACTAGCTTCAAATGCTATTGACGTATTAAAATTGATGTCATTTAAAAGTTCTTCTTCCTTTTTTTTGTTTTCCTCATTAATTAGGTCACTACTCTTTCTTTTGTAGCTAAACTTATATTCTTCAAATATTTCTCTAGCTGTTTTTTTAAACTCTCTGATTGCTGAGATATCTGCTAAATCCACATGTTTGCGATTCGAAATTTCTGATAAGCCTTTTCCCGAAGCTATCAATTTTCCAATGTTGCTATCATGATGTATATTAATAAGTTCTTCTAATTTTTGATCTATCTCCTTTATTTGGTTATTTAATTGATGCAAATAGTAAGTGCCTGATACCATTGACATAACTTGCATACCACCTTGCAATACCATAGCTGGGTTTAATGCGCTATTTAAACTTACGTTAGTAAATCCAGCATGTTCCATAATTTGCCCTGAAGAGTTTTTAACATAGTGCTTGTGGTCCCATTTGCAAATTTAGAAAGGTTACTTGGATTAGTAGTGGCAGAAAATAAACCATTAGGTGCTTGAGATAAAAGTTGCGCTAATGTTAATTTAGAGTTAGCTACTTGAGCTCCTATCTGAGTGATATTTCCCGCAACTAAGGAAGCATTAGTAATAAATACTTCTTTATATTTTTTAATTGTTGCTTGAGACAAATCTGTTGGCTGTCTTAGCTCTATTGTATCTCCCAATTGATTTTTGATTTCAATTATTTCTGGTTCTTTGTTCATTATTAATTGCTATCCGTATTTTATTTAACATTTTGAATGTTATTTATCTATATTTATCTATTAAAACTAAATATAAGTAATTTTATCATATTACTATTCAAAAATTACATAGGCAAACAAATCATAAAATATTTTTACAAATTACAATGATTCTTTTTTAGCTTTTTTATAATATATCTGAATATACAAAAAAGCACAATTCTAATGAAAAGTGCTTACTGATATATATTAACCAACTACCGAATAAAACTCATAATTTCCACCACGCTTTATGGCATTGAAGAAGTCGTCATTTTCAAATATTGGTAACTCTTTTTGTCTATTTAGGTGACCATCATCTTCAATGGCAGTCGCCTGATCGTCATACCAATCAACGGTGAATGATTCACCCGCCATACGGCCATCCATCTTAGTGTAAACTAAAGCTACTTTGTCATCAGTTTTTGGCAATTTAACATCTGTTGTCAGTGATTCTATAGCTCTATTGATACTCTTAGCTAAACGAGTAATCACAGGAACAACAACAGAGTTTCCGGCTTGCTTATACAATGCTCCCATTGATTCATCAACTGGCAACTGATAATTTTCAGGATAACCTTGTGCATTAAAGGCTTCTCTAGGAGTGAGCTTTCTAATATCACCATTGTGAGTACGAATTAATGGCACATTATGGCCACCAGTACCCATATTAGCTGTTAATGTAGGAATAACACCTGATTTATTTTCACGAACATACTGACGTCGCCATTGATAAACAGTCTCTGAACTCTTCATAGCCTCTACTAATTGAGGATAAAAAGTTTGCTTATCTTCTTTATAGAAGAACCTGTCTTCCAAAAAATCTCCAAATTTTGTGATTTCACCAATTTTTGCATCAAAATCAATAATATCTGATAGCTTAGTTGTTAAATCAATTTTTTCTGGAAAACTAAAATTATCAAATGCCTTTTTGTCTTTAAAGCCAACAACATAAATACGTTCTCTATTCTGTGGAATATTACCGTATTCTTTAGCATTAAGAACTTTCCATTTAATATAGTAACCCGAATGAACCAGAAATTCACGAATAACTTTAAACGTATTACCATGATCATGTGTCACAAGATTTTTTACGTTTTCTAAAAAGATAACCTTAGGTTGTAAAAATCTTATGATACGATGTGTTTCAAAAAATAAATCTCCACGATTATCCTCAAATCCATGACGATAACCTGCAATACTGAACGGCTGGCAAGGGAAACCAGCGAGTAGTACACTAGCATTTGGTGCTTTTGCTTTGACTTCTTTTGCATCAACTTGCTTAATATCTCGTCGATCAAGATATGTTCCACGGCTTTTGAAGTTTGTCTCAAAAGTATGTTGCGCATTTTTATCAAACTCATTTGCATAGACTGTACGATACTCGCCTGCATCTTCAAACCCTAAATCAATTCCACCGACTCCGGCGAAAAAGCTAACGATGTCATTTTTCATGCCAAATCCTCCTTTTTTAATTTTTTTTGTTTTACAACAAGTATTAATTTTACTACATTTCACAAAAAAAAGTAGCAAAGCTTGCTACTTTGATTGTCGTGCATTTAATAATATATATTGAGTTATAACAAGTCTCACTGCTTTGTCAAAATGAAAGAGATTGTAGAAAAATTTGAATACACATTTTAATCAAAAGAAACACCGAGAAAAATATTTATCAAATTTTTTTGATGAATATTTGAGTTGCATTAATCCAGCTCACTTCTATCCAGTCACCAGCAGAAATATTATTTTTTTGGAACCAAGTACCAATTAGTTTGAGATTTCCAGACCCGCTAAATTGTTTAGCATAAACATCGCCAGCTTGTGATGTCCCGGTTGCTTTTACTTTTCCTACAAAACCATTTTGGTCATAACAATCAAATAAATTAACACCAAGCTTCTCACTGGTTTTAGGATTAGTACTTTTAAGAGCATTGGAGTTAAAAATGTCGAATAACTTTGCTTTTTGTGCCGGTATAGGTATGTAACCTTCACCTGCTACGGATTCTCTATTTTGAGTCTGACGTTTCGTCCCCCAATTCATATGAACTTCTTTGATTTCAATGTTGTAAACGTCTCCACTTTGAGCCATTGATAGTTTCTCCTTTGAGTTTAATTAATAAACTCATTGTACACCGTGTATTACTTTATCATAAGAGGTTAACTAGACCCATTACTTTTAACTTCCCAATACATATTAAAATACCAATTAATTATAAAAACAATTAGTTTGAAAATGAATCAATAATATGCAAGTCGGTAATATTGTATTTTACTCGTATACTGAAAATTCAGGCACATATTACTTGGTATTTCCATATAAATAACTAATACTATATTTATTAAAATATGAGGTGTATATTAAAGTTACAAATATAAAGAAAGAATGAGAATATATGGTGAATTTTAAAAATAAAATTGATTCTATTAATGCACCAGTAGACACTAATCCTATTAGCATTTATGATAAGCTAGATAGAAAATCGGAAAAAAGCGGAAATCTTCGACCGGCTCAAGAGTCAGTCTTAAAAGATTGGTTTGATAGCAGGCAAAACGATTCTGACGTTATTCTTAAAATGAATACTGGATCCGGAAAAACTATTACTGGATTACTCATGCTAGAGTCGAGGCGTCTAAAAAATAATAAAATGCAAGTGTACTTGTGTAATACTGTAAATCTCGTTTTACAAACAATTCGGCAGGCCGAGGAGTTTGGTATCAAATATTGTGTAATAGAAAGTCCATCGAACGTAATACCATCTGATGCAAGCCTAGGAAGAAAAATTTTAATTACCACTGTAAATAAGTTATTTAACGGTAAATCTATATTTGGAATTGAAAACAAGTCTATTAAAATTGACGGTCTTGTGCTTGACGATGCACACACAAGTACCGAAATAATAAAAAGCAATATGCAAATACATATTACTCGATCCAAGCATCAACAACTTTATAATGAAATATTCGAATTGTTTGATGAAAGTATACAAAGCCAAGGAAATGGGACTTACTTTGATATTATAAACTATGACATCAAACAAAAGTCACCTGAACCATTTTTACCTGTACCTTATTGGGATTGGCAAAAAAAATTGGATAGCATTACATCTATTTTATCCAAATATGCATCAAATACAAATGAAATAACATTTGTATGGCCGATTTTACGTGATACCTTAAAATTTTGTACATGTGTAATATCACCTACTGGAATTGAAATTGTCCCATTTGTTTATCCCATTGAAATGTTTGAATCCTATTATACAGCGAATCAAAGAATATTTATGTCTGCAACAACTTCTACTGACACCACTCTTATAAAAGATCTACAAGTTAAGAAAAGTGCTATTAAAAACCCGCTTATATATAAAAATGAGAGATGGTCAGGAGAAAAATTAGTCGTAATTCCTTCCTTAATTTCACCAAATAATCTACAAAGATTTAATATAGTTCAGTATTTTGGTTCCAAAAAAAATTCAAGGTTTGGCATTGTTGCAATATCCCCTTCTTATTTCAATACAGAAGATTGGAAGGCTTATGGAGCTAAAATTGCAACTAAAGACAGCTTGGAGAAAGATTTACAAATGTTAAATGCTCCGATTAAGACTGATCCGCTCGTTTTAGTTAATCGTTACGACGGAATTGATCTTCCTGATGATAGATGTAGAATTTTAATTATTGATGGGTTACCACGTGCACAAACACTTTATGATAAATATATTGATAAAATTACGAAAAATAGTACTGAATATAAAATTCGTATTACACAAAAAATTGAACAGGCTATGGGAAGAAGTGTTAGAGCAGACACAGATTACTCCGTCATTCTTCTTATAGGTTCGGATTTAATAAAATTTATACGTAATGATGCTGAACAAGTATTAAGCGCACAGGCTAGAAAACAAATTCAAATTGGTATGGAAGTATCTAGCGAAACACAAGATGAAATTTACAATAATGATACTGAAATAACCGCAAAAAAAGCACTAGTTGATCTTATTAGTAACAGCTACAACCGAAATGAAAGTTGGAAAACATACTATAGAATGGAAATGGATAATATAGATTATTCAAAGCCACAATTCACCAATCTCGAACGACTTCAACAGGAAAATAATCTTTTCAAAAGAGGAATAAATCCTACAATTGATATTCAGGAATACAATCAACAATTTTTGAAATTTGTTTCAGATAATCATGAAATTACTGATGAAGAACAAGCATGGTACCTACAGTTTTTAGCAACAGTAAACTATCAGTTTTCTACTCAAAAATCTTTCGAATTCCAATTACAAGCATATAACTTAAACAAAAAACTTTTACTTCCCCCTGTCAACCAACAAAGTAAACTAATTGAAGGTCCAATCCGTCAACAACGTTTAAAAAATATCTCTATTACTTTAGCTCAGTTTGACACGTTTGAAAAATTGAGAAACTATACAGACGATGTCATCAATAACTTGCAGTTTGGTGTGAAGAAGGATGATTTTGAAACCGCTGTCGATGATTTAGGAAAGTTATTAGGGTTTGTTACTGATAGGCCTGATGAATATCAGAAAAAAGGTCCAGATCATGTGTGGGCAATTGATAAAGGTAAATACTTTGCAATTGAGGACAAAAGTGAAGTGTCTACTACTAGAAATGAAATATACAAATCGGAAACTGGTCAGATGAATAACTCTCAAGCATGGATGAACGAAAATTATAAAAATACAGAAATACACTATTTTATGGTAATACCAGTGAAATATTTACAATCTGGTGCAGGATTTGCAAATCCTGTTTTAATTATAAGAAAACAAGGTCTTAAAAAAATTAGAAAATCATTGACTCAATTTATTAATGAATTCAGTAAAATAAATCTCAAGTCTATAGATGAGTCATTCATTCAATCAAATCTAGTTCAGTATAACTTAACACCTGAATTCTTTTTAAAAGAAATAGGAGAAGTTCCTGTTCTTAATGCATCTTCTAAAAGTAGATAGCTCATATTATTTAGACTATTTAAAACTCACCATCTCTTTCAGCTAGTTAGGTCAGCATTTCACAATTTATTCTAGATAAAATGACATAAGCCTTAGGCGCAACTTATATGCCACTATAAGTGCTCATCTCATCGGTCTTATGATTTTCTTCAACACAGTACCAGACTTTTCTCTCTGTACCTGCGCTTGATTGATCGTTGATAATCATATAAAATTAGGTTATTGAAAATAACTTTAAATTTTGATTCTTATTAATAACGTTGTCGAAGGCATTATTTTATCAATCAAGAGTATATTTAGTTTTCAATGTACTGAAACACAGCTAGTAAATCTAGTTGTGTTTTTTTGTGCTGATTTTTAATGTTAATACTTTCTTAAT